>NZ_JASOQR010000002.1:0-242559 GCF_030218905.1 Pauljensenia sp. UMB0895
TGGCCACCGGCTGGACCCTCGTCAACAACACCTGGTACCACTTCACCCAGAGCGGCGAAATGAAAACCGGCTGGGTCCACAATGGAAACACGTGGTACTACCTCGACTCTTCCGGAGCAATGGCCACCGGCTGGACCCTCGTCAACAACACCTGGTACCACTTCACCCAGAGCGGCGAAATGAAAACCGGCTGGGTCGACAACGGTGGCACGTGGTACTACCTCACCACCTCCGGAGCAATGGCAACCGGTTGGCGATCAGTGAACGGAACCTGGTATTACTTTGAAGCATCAGGCGCCATGAAAACCGGTTGGCTGGAAAACAACGGCACCTGGTACTACCTAGCCCCTTCAGGAGCAATGGTCACAGGCCAGCAGGACATTGATTCGGCCACCTACTACTTTGCCTCCGACGGAACGTGGTTTACTCCTACGCCGATCATGGGAGCCCCCCACACAAACCGTGCCACAACAATCCAAGCAATGCTGAACGCATACGCCCAATCGGGTCACTCCTATCCCTCGGGTGCACTCAGCATTGGGGGCGCTCCCACCGCTTTAGACTTCTTCTCGATCCTCTATGACGAGGCAATAGCCGAAGGCATCAACCCGGAAGTTGTCTTTGCCCAGTCCATGCTAGAAACCGCGTGGCTCTCATTCGGTGGCGACGTCAAGATCCAACAGTTCAACTTCGCAGGACTTGCCGCAACAGGTAACGGAGCACAAGGCAACGGCTTCCCCGACGTGCGCACCGGTCTGCGGGCACAAGTCCAGCACCTACGCGCATACGCTGACCCACATGCAACTGAATCTAGTCTTGCCTACCCCTTGGTAGATCAACGGTTCGCCTACGTTTTAAGGGGAAGCGCGCCCATCGTTGAATACCTCGGCATTCAAGAAAATCCCCAACACCGCGGGTGGGCGACCGCCAAAAACTACGGGTTCCACATCGTTGCCCTGATGAAGCGGTCTTTCAGCTAAAAAGTGAACAGAGTGTACCCCGCGTTGGGATTGAAGTTGTTTCGGCTCTCACATACGACTACTGTTCGACGGCTTTCTTATCCCTGTTCGCCACCAGTACGAGTCCGAAGATCATGGAGAGCACGGTCATCGCTATCCCATAGGCAATCGAAGCACCCATAATCTGATAACGCGGGATCAGAATGGGAACAAGAGCTGCAATCGTCAACGCTGACACGGCGTACCCTACAAAGACCAGCTTCTGCTGGCGCATCGTCGTAATCGCGTAATACAGAATCACACTGGCAGAGTTCATGGCTCCACCAAAGACAAGAACGATCAGCTCCGTTCGATATGGAGCAATATCTTTACCGAAAACAAGATTGAGAATCGGAACACCAATAAAGTAGGTCACAATCGCAACCGCGACAAATGCGCCCGCTGTAGCGGTAAGCCCGCGACGCACGATCCCAACAAATCCTGACCAGTTGTGGCGAACCCAATGATGAGCCATCTGTGTGAGGAGTGGTCTAAAGACAACCAATGCCAGCAAATTGATTGCTACCGCAGGCATGTAAAGAATTGCGAAAATACCCTGTTCTGTCAGGCCCAAGTAACGGTCAATACCGAAACGTGGAGCATTCGCAAGATACATGGAAATAAACGATGCAAGAGCAAGCGGTAGACAATCAATGAGGAGAGCAGAAATCTCGCGTTTTGTCCATAGCGGTTTGAAAGCAAAAAGTCGCACGCTCTGAGGAACAAATAGAACGATCATCGCTACGAGCGACGCAACCAAAGTTGCAATTACTGTTATCCAAAGGTTCTGCGTAATGACAAGCCCGGCGCTAAATACAGCTGTAGTGACAAAAGTACGCCAGAACCCTGCTGCACCAGCAATATCCAGATGGCCACTACGTTGAAGCTCGCAGTAGTAAACATCTTCGAACGCATCAAAGACGCGGATCGAGGCAACCAGGATCATGAGCATCACAGCGGAGAGCCCATCGCCACTCACAACCGCGTATCCTGCAATGCCAATAATCATTGCACCGACGGTCAAGATTCTAGTTGCATGATAGGTGCCGAAAGTAAACTTCCCCGACGCATCTGTCACATGGTACGTGCGTACTTCAAACATTCCCAGCGTCTGGAATTGTTGACCGACCGCAATTGCTAACGAATATAAGCCGGCAATCTCAATACCGAGAACACGAGTGACAACGATCAACATGACTACCGTCGCAGCAGACTGCATCAGAGAATATGCAGTATTCCAAAAGTAGTCACGTTTGAGAGAACTACTGGCACTGGCGTCCGACATGGACTCGTCCTTCTCTCAGGCGAGGCTTTCGTAGGGACCGAAATCGATTTCTACCGGCTTATGGTTACGGCGCTTCTCTTCCGGTGGCATCTGCATGTAGTCGCCGTACGAACGTGTCAGAACCGCGTCGTACTCGCGCTGGAGTTTGACCGTAATGTCTTCAAACGGAACATCCAGAGCTGGGAAGAGCTCCTCGCGAGTCACTGTCCAGTTCCACGGATCACGCATCGAAAAGTCAGCGTAGATCCCTGTATCAACCGATTCGAAACGACGAGCAGCCTTATCCCACTTGTTCTGCAACATTTGTGGGGTTACACGGAATAAACGCATAGCCCAATGAGCAAGCGAGGTTGCACTGTGGATCGCAAAACGCTTGAAGCCGTGTGTGTCAATCAAGTAGGGAGTCGGGGTTCCCTGTACGTAGAGCAGACGACCCCACACCCATGTTCTGCGACTCATTGCTTTAACCGCTGCAGGATCATCGCCCGGAACATTATCGAGAGGGAGTAGATCGATTGCTAGGCGCATCCGGTACTTCGAGTCCTTGCCAAACTCAGGAATGAAGACAGTTCCATCCAGCCCAAGTTTGGTAAACATGAAGGGATATTCTGGCACCGTACGCGTATTGTCGAAACGATAGTCTTTCGACATAATCTTCGGCGCCTCGGCAAGGAAACGCTCGTAATCGGCACGAGTCATAAGCACGTCAACATCATCGTCCCACGGGATGAACCCCTGATGCCGCACAGCCCCAATAGATGTTCCACCGTAGACCGTGTACTCGACCCCAAGCTCGCGACAGGCTTGATCAAAATCCTTCAGAATCTTTAGGAGAACTGCCTGAATCTTCGCAAGTTGCTCCGGATCTGAAAATGCATCAGGCGTTGCCATACGTTGTCCTTAAACTCGAGCATCATTCCAACTTGATCGTTACCCGATTATCGCACAGGAGAGTATTTCAGCCGAGAAACACATCGTGCTTCAACAATGATCCCAGACTCGTTACGCCACAAGAATTCACATGCACATCCACGTTGTTCACCGCTGTCGTAGGTTGCACACGAGAAACAAGAGTCGATCAAGGGGAGCCAGATATGCGTCCATTACACTAAGTGACCATGCATCTGCCCCAACCATATACGCGAGATCTTGGCTCTCGCGATAACGCCCTCAACCTCCTGCGATTAGCCCTTGCGTTTCTGGTTGTGTTTTCTCACGCCCAGATTCTGGCAGGTGTTGGAGATGGTGTTGTCTGGCAGGGACAACACCTGGGTAGCTGGGCAGTCGTTGGTTTCTTTGGTATTTCCGGCTTTCTTATCACGGGCGCACGAACTCGAAGTAATGGCGCACACTATTTGATGAATCGCATTACTCGCATCTATCCCGGATTCTTGCTGTCCCTCGTTGCGGTTGCTTTCATCTTCGCACCGATTGCCTATTACGTTGAAAAGCACTCGTTCGACGGGTTCTTCGCAACTCCGACTACGCCACTCCACTACATTTACTCGAATATCTTCCTTTTAATTAATCACTACGATGTCTCGGGCACTCTTGCATCGGTGCCTTATCCGTCGGCTTGGAATGGTTCCCTCTGGAGTTTGTACTACGAGTTCTGGTGTTACATCATCATCGGTGTCTTCCTGTCATGGGCGTTCACAAAGAACCACGTGTGGCCAACAATCCTGCTATTCCTCGTGTCGGTAGCAATTCACGCGAGAATCGGTTGGTTCCTTCCCTACGTTGGAAATAGTGGCGATTTTCAGCTACTCATCTTTATGCTCCCGTACTTCCTTGGGGGCGCGATTATCTTCCAGCTAGGCGATAAGTTGCCAATGAGATGGGAGTACGCTTTTGTTTCCCTCATCCTTGCGCTTGCGTGTATCTACGGTTCGGACGGTTTCGGTAAGCAAGCAGCATCACCATTTATGGCCTACGTGATCCTCTGGCTGGGAGCTGTTCTCCCCTCTCCGAAACTCATTCAGGTTCATGACATCTCGTACGGCGTGTATATTTTCCACTTCCCCGTCCTTCAGCTTCTTATCCTGTTCGGCGTTCACACGATGGGGTTCTGGTTCCTTTTAATGGTTGCCACGTTCATCACTGTCATCTTGGCGACAGCGAGCTGGTTGGGTGTTGAACGTGCAACGATGCGTTGGGTTCGCGGAAAATCCCCCTGGGGAGAGCTCTCCTTAGCTGCTCGTTAGTAAGCCTCAGCAAACAAGGCTTTTCGCTACAGAGAACTCACTTCCCTCATTTCCGCCATTGCCTTCCAACGAAGTGATAGCCATTCACTGAAAGAGGTTGGTGGGCGCTTTTCAGAAGCACCCACCAACCTCTTTCAGTGTGCTCTGACACACTACGAAATCACATGCTTCAGAAGTTGCGAGACAGCCGCGTTATCCTTCTGCTTCAAGGCTTGGGGAAGCAAAGTCAGAGCATGTGCTCTCGACGTTGAATGAATACGCGCAGCACGTGCAGCGCGCCTCCAGCCATTCTTCAATACGAGCTTCTCGGCAATCGCAAAGTAATCGCGTTCTCCTTGGAAACGACGGCCATCAAAAAGTGCAGTCGACGATGCAGATTCAGCGTGACGACGGTATGCAAAACATACATAGGGATCGAAGAGCAGAGAGCCTCCAGCCACGATGACATCCATGACAAGCGCAAGATCCTGAATAATCGGGAAACCCGGACGGAACTGCGTTGTTTCAAAAACCTCACGCTTGAAGACGAGCGAAGGCCAGTACAACCAATCGGCTCGCAACAGCGATACGGCAAGATCCTCACCGGACAACAGACGAGGCCGCTGCGCATCAGGTCGCAGTAGGGACTTAACCCGGTCGACAACAGGAGTGACCGCAGAGCTGCTCTCATCAATGATTCGAACTCCCGGCTGGATAATGGATGCAGAGGGAAATTCAGAGTGAAGCTTCAAGATTCGTTCGACGAAGTCGCGTTCTGGAACATCATCGCATCCAAGCAACATAATGAGCTCCGCCGAGGCAAGTTCAACGCAGTGCTCATAGTTCTGAGTGATGCCCAGATTGTTTTCATTGCGAATATAAGTCACGCGCTCGTCATCAAGGTGCGAGAAGTACTCGCCCACCTGCGGATCTGGGTAGCAGTCATCAACAACCGTCAACTTCCATCCGCCCACGCTTTGGTTACGAACGGCCTCTACTGTTTCAAAGAGGTACGACGGTTCGCCCCAAAACGGCAACATAATGTCGAGGGTATGCATAGCTCAATCTCTCAGATTCTTCGGGGGAAGGTAGACAACGGGTCTGGCTTCTACCTTTCAGATAACTCCATCTTAGTTGCTCGATTATTATCTCGGCAGAACCTACAGGGAACGCCAAGATAGTGCGCGAACCCTCACCTATATTTTTCAGCTCACGGTGTCTGATTTAGCTCGTTTTATACGAGGTAATGGCAAAGCCAACTGATACCATCACACCTATGCGAAAGACTGTTCTCGTTACTGGTGCCGGTGGCTATATTGGTCGCCATGTCGTCGACGCTCTGCTGAAGCATGACGTCAATGTTTCTGTCGTGGATTTGAAGTTTGACGGAATCGATGAACGCGCTAAACGCCTGAACGTCAATATCTTTTCAGGCGACGCTGACATCTACGAGCAGCTAGGCAAGCCCGATGTTGTGCTTCACATGGCCTGGAGGGACGGTTTCAAGCACAATTCTCAGGCGCATGTGGACGATTTGGCTTCCCACTACCACTTCATCTCACATCTTCTTGAAGGTGGGTTGTCTCAGATTGCAGTGATGGGCTCAATGCATGAGGTCGGATATTGGGAAGGTGCTATTGATGCTGACACCCCCTGCCACCCCGCGTCCCTCTATGGAGTAGCAAAGAATGCTCTGCGTGATCTCACCGCTATTCGCGCTTCTCAAACTGGCTCATTGATGCAATGGATCCGTGGCTACTACATCGTCGGCGATGACAAATTCGGTAATTCCATTTTCAGCAAGCTTCTTCAGGCTGATGAAGAAGGCAAGACATCTTTCCCCTTCACCATGGGAAAGAATCTGTACGATTTCATTTCCGTTGATGGTCTAGCGCAACAGATCGCCGCGATCGTGACGCAGGATGAGTACACGGGCATCATTAACGCGTGCTCGGGTCAACCGATCTCATTGGCTGACCGCGTTGAGGCATACATCAAGGAAAACAATCTTTCTTTGACACTCGAGTACGGCGCCTTCCCCGATCGTCCTTATGACTCCCCCGGCGTTTGGGGCGATCCAACGATCATCAACCAGATCATGGCAAAGAACTGACTTCGCGTTCATATAGGTGTGGCCTCCCTACAGACAGGGAGGCCACACCTTTTTTGACCAGGATCCTATGTGAACTGCGAACGCAGTTCCTTCCAGTTCGGCGTAGCAGCCAGAACCGTACCCACCAAGATAACCACACAGCACACGATCTGTAGGACGCTGGGAACGGTCCCTTGCAAAAGGAATGCGAAGATCACCGCCCACGCAGAGTAAGAGATGTTCAGTGCCATCCCTCGCGAGGCGCCGACTGTGTCGATGGCCTTGTAGTAGAAGAGATACGAAGCCGTTCCGGCGATTGCGGCAATCGCGATCACACCAGTTCCCGCCGTCGGGATTGCACGGAGGGTAAACCCGACGACCCCAGCGATCGGAGCAACAACAATGACATACACGAGCGCCGATGTTGTTTCACGAATATGGAGGGCAGTCTCGTTGTCAACGGCATCGTCACGCATTCCCCACGCGAGAATGACAGCTTCGGAGCCCCAACCAAAAACACAGGCAAGAGCGGCAATGACGCCAAGGACAGGGTTGCCCTCGGTAACCGTCTGCGTGGACGAATAGCCGATCATCACAATGGCTCCAAGAGCTACGAGCAAAGCAATAATCTGCTTGGGGCTCATACGTTCTTTCAGGAATACGAACGCCAGAACGGTACCCACGGCCGGGTAGAAGGTGGAAATGATGGCCGTAAAGCCCGGCCCGATGTGATTGATCGCAATCAGGTACCCGGTCATACCGAACGGACCACCCAGCAATGCGCCGAGCATGACGGCTCGACCCGATCGAGTCTTCACCGCAGCTAAAGAGTCACGTAGACGACCTCTCAGGCCCATATAAACAAGCAGGACCAGGGCGGCCGTCACATCGTGCAGTAGCGCTGATGAAAGCGATGATTCTGACGCATCGAGGAACGGGACAAAGACTAGTGCGAGAGCCAGGATCGATGTGTCCAAGCCCCAGAGAGCACCCGAAAAAATACCCCACTTCATTGCGTGTCTCCTCTTCAGTTATCCAGCTCGGCGTTCTCGTACGCAGCAAGTAATTCGTTGAGCTTTCCGGTTGCGTGCGAGTAGTAGATGTACAGCCATTCACCGACGTTGTCGCCCTCTGCTTCCTTTACGAGGGACCAGATGTACCAACACCACCCGGCAAAGACAACGTATGACCAGAAGTGACGCTGTTCGGTTGGGGTGGGTGTTCGGCCAAAATAGTATTCGAGGGCTTGGGTAGCAAGCTCATCGGTGAGATCGGTCGCGCAGACGACCATTGTCCCGAAGTCAGCAGCGATATCGGACATCCCCGCGTATTCCCAGTCGATCAGGTCAAGATGCCCGTTCTGAGAAACAAGGAAGTTCAGGTTGAAGAAATCGTTGTGGCTGGGACCCAGCGGGAAGTTGTCCGCATCGGCGTGTGTCTTCAGCCGAAGGACCTTGGTGCGAAGCTCCTCATATCCAGGTACGTCGATGGGACCAAACTGTTTCAGAATCTCTTCGTATCGCAGACCTTCAGTGACGAAGTCAAAGTTGCGCGTGAGAGTCTTCCCGCTGTCATGTAGGCGTCGGGACATCTGCATCGCGCGACGAAGCTCGTCGGGATTCGTCACGTCAAGGTTGCGACAATCGGGGATAAAGCGAGAGATCTTCCATCCTTGAATCGGGTTGGAAGCAAGGAATGTCGAGTCTAGTTCCAGTTCACTCGCCAGATTCAGTGCTTCGCTTTCGGCTTGTCGGTCCACGATCTTGTCAGTTCCCAGGCCCGGATGGCGATAGACATACTCTTTGTCTCCCACAGCAAAGTGGCATGACAGATTAGTAATTCCCTGCTTGAGGGGGTAGACATCCTGGATATCATTCACATCGCAGTTCAATGTTGCCGTGATGTTGTCAAAAATCTCGGAGTCAACGTTCTCCATGAAGAACGGGTCAAAAGAGCGAAGTTCATCAAGAGAATCAAATTCGTTAATCAGGCCAGCAGGGTATGTGCGCATGACCATCGAGAACTGCTTGATATTGTCGACATAGATCTGTTCCCAGAGCTTCGGGGCGGTTTCTGGAAGGTGATAAACGCGCTCGAGGATCTCCACAAACGTGGCTGAGAATTCACGATCGAAGTAGACGTGGCCAAGCATGATCCACGCGTCATGTCCGCCAACTTCAACGCCGGTAATGCGACCGCCAGCGCCGGTTGTCAGACACCACTCATCGGTCTCACCTTCAACATACTGGGCAGAGTAGTAGGCGCGGTAAACGTGGGATTCGAAAGGATTCTCGGTGAAGTAATCGTCGGACGAACAGACGTAGGTATTGGCCAGTTTGTCGCGTACCAGCCACAGCGAACCATTGTTGTTTCGCGTGGCGTATTCGGAGTTCACAACGATTTTCACGCCGTATTTTTCGACGAGGTAGAAGAAGTATTCCTTCTTGTAACCGACAACGACGGTGATGTCTGTAATTCCGGCTTCGTGGAGCTGCTCGATCTGGCGTTCGATCAGAACCTCTCCGTGAACACGCAGGGTCCCCTTCGGTCGTTCATAGGAGATAGGGGCGAAACGTGATGAGAGACCTGCTGCCATAATGACTGCGTTATCGACAGCATATGGCGCGAGAGCTTCCAGGCCAGCGTCAGTGATCTGACGGGCCGCAAGATACCCGCTCGCTTCAAGCTCACGAACAGCCGAGTTCACACGTCCTAGTGACATACCCGTTATTGCTTGGATCTCACGCTGAGTGAGCGTTTCTTCGTTACAGTTCACTGCGTAAAGAACATCGAATTGCGCGTGTGACAGTGGTGCAGACATCAGCCATCCGTTCAAGAATTGTTTTCCGAGACTCACGTTCAAACATAAGCCTTGTGTAAATAA
The DNA here is from genome assembly GCF_030218905.1 of Pauljensenia sp. UMB0895. NCBI lineage: Bacteria > Bacillati > Actinomycetota > Actinomycetes > Actinomycetales > Actinomycetaceae > Pauljensenia > Pauljensenia sp. UMB0895. The sequence continues at coordinate 9,443 of NZ_JASOQR010000002.1, forward strand.
TTATGAACATACAGCGTGGTGATGTCACGCATTTTTGCGTATTTCACATATTTTCAATCGGCTTCAACGAAGCAAATACGTGCACTTCATCGACTTTCTGGCACGTTATTCACCAATAACGACGCGTGGCACCCCCGCCCACAACTCGGGTGAGGTCACGCGACGCCCATCGAGTAGCAGACGAATTCCTGGGCAATCCGCTGGGGTGAGCGTGCGGTACAGTGCATGATCGGCCTGAACAATGGCGCAGTCGCACGCATCAGCCCCCAGATGATACGGCTCCCACCCGAAGCCTCGTAACTCATCGTCTGAGTACATCGGATCATGAACGGCGACGTTTGCCCCGCGAGTGCGCAGAGCCTCAACCGTGGCGAACACGCCGGAGAACGCCGTCTCTTTCACTCCCCCACGGTACGAGGCGCCTAGAACCGCAACTCGTAGCCCCGCTAGCGAACCCAGCACGGACTCCGCGCGAGACACAACGTATTCCGGCATCGTCGCGTTGTAGGAACGCGCAGTGCGCACGATCGATGCATCCGGGTCGGTCGACAGGTAGAGGCGCGGGTAGACGGGAATACAGTGCCCTCCCACTGCGATCCCCGGACGGTGGATATGCGAGTAGGGTTGGGAATTGCACGCGTCGATCACTCGCTCAACATCAATCCCCACCTTGTCCGCATAGACTGCAAACTGGTTGGCCAAGCCAATGTTGACATCGCGGTAGGTAGTTTCAGCGAGTTTCGCCATCTCTGCAGCCTCGGCGCTTCCCATATCCCAGACTCCGTTGGGGGAAGGCAGATCAGCGCGCTCATCGAAGTCGAGAACCGCTTCATAAAAAGCAATGCCCGCCGCTGTTCCCGCATCGTTCAGCCCACCAACCAGCTTCGGGTATTTACGCAGGTCAGCAAAGACTCGTCCGGTCAGCACGCGTTCGGGCGAGAAGACGAGATGGAAGTCTTGCTCTTCCTTCAATCCCGAAATCGACTCGATCATTGGCTTCCACCGGTTGCGGGTGGTACCCACGGGCAGCGTGGTCTCATAGGAAATAAGTGTGTTCGGAGTGAGATGCGTGGCCAGCGAGCGCGTCGCATCATCCATCCACCCGAAATCCGGCTCCCACGTCGTGTCATTAACGAAAAGCGGAACGACAAGGACAACAGCGTCAGCGCCGGGAATCGCTTCTTCATACGACGTTGTCGCACGCAAGCCCCCTGAAGCAACAACGTCGCGCACGTATTCATCAAGGTGCGCTTCACCTGGGAAAGGTTCGACACCCTTATTCACCAGGTCAACGGTCGTTTCATTCACGTCGACGCCGATGACGTCATGCCCTTTCATCGCATACTGCACGGCCAGTGGCAGTCCAATTTTTCCGAGGGCAACAACAGCGATACGCACGGGTACTCCTTCAGGGCTCTGTTCGCCATCAAGTATGCGCTGAAGAAGCCGTGACTCTCTTGATTCACGCGCGGAGCGCCGGTATCCGTGGGCGCACACAGCAGATAGATAGAATGAATTCCATGTCACGTCCCCAGATTCTGGTCCTCTCATTTTCTCCGCTTATGCGCGATGCCCGCGTACTGCGTCAGCTCAGCGTCGTTGCTGAGTTTGGTGACATCACGACCTGCGGATACGGTCCTGCGACGCCCTATTCCACGCATCATGTTGAAATCCCAGCAGGCGCGGCCTCGTTGCCCCAGACTCCCCTGGGAGTTGCGTGCTTGGCACTTCATTGCCACCGCGCATCGGACTTGGCAGCCCCCGGCACGCGCGCAGTCATTGACGACTTACGGGCACGTCACTTCGACGCAGTGATCGCCAACGATGCGCGCGCACTTCCGCTTGCGTACGAGGCCGCCCAGTCTGCACCGATCTGGGCTGACCTGCACGAGTGGGCACCTGAAGAGCGCACCCACGTTGCAGCGTGGAGGATCCTTATTGCGCCGTGGATCGATTCGGTCTGTGAGCGTTATCTTCCCAGGGTCGCGAATGCGACGACGGTTGGCACAGAAATTATGAAGCTCTACGAGCGCCGTTATGGTGTTCGCCCGCAGCTCATGCGTAATGCCGCTCCTTTCGCGGACCTCACGCCATCAACTACTCCTACACACAGGCCACTACGCATCGTCCATTCGGGTGCGGCAGTGCCCGGGCGTAGCCTCGAAACAACGATCGACGCAACCCTGGCTACGGACGGCGATTTCAGCCTTGACCTGTACGTGGTGCCCGGTGGGGATAAGGGCGCTTATCTCAAAGAATTGAAGGCGCGAGCATCCGGTTCGGACCTCGTTCGTTTCCACGATCCTGTCGCTCCCGCTGACCTGCCGGCCACCCTGAACGCCTACGACATTGGTGCATTCTGGATGCCACCGGTGACAACAAACGCACGCCTCACGCTACCCAATAAGTTCTTCGACTTTGTGCAGGCACGTCTTGCCCTGGCAATTGGGCCGAGCATTGAAATGACCGCTTTACTCGAAGAACACGAACTGGGCGTCATCTCCGCCGGGTACGAGGTTCCTCAAATCGTTGATTCCCTGCGCCAGCTGACACCAGAAGTGGTTGACCAATTCAAACAGGCTTCGCACACCGCCGCACCCGAGCTCTGCTTTGAGAAGGAAGCTGAAGTCGCACGCGGAATCATGCGCGACATGTTGGGATGTTCTTAACGAATAGTTCGCTCCCACATCAGCACATTGAGTCGCAGGTTCCCCGAAGTGACCCCGTTGAAACTCAGCGTGAAGATTGAGCCACTTCCAGCACGATTGCGGTAGCTCGCGCAGATGAGACCGCAACCGATCGGTGTTCTACAACCCAGCGATGAAGGCGCGCACGATCACAGCGCGGATCATTGTCATCAAGAGTTGACAGCTCAACCATCGCATCACACACCGCATCGACATCTACATCAACTGCGCACCCCAGGTTTGCTTCCGCCACGTCGAGTGCAGCCTGCCCGGGACCAGCAAAAATAACAGGAGTTCCCGCTGAAAGGGACGATAAAATCTTCGTCGGATACGCGTAGTCGTAGGCGCCGGGCTTCATTGAGGCAAGCGACGCAGTGGCGAGCGCGTACCAGCGTTGGGCTTCCTCGGCGCTGACAGTTGGGTGGAATTCAATTCCAGCAATCCCGCGAGCGCGATCGCGCAACTGCGCCCACGCACTCCCCTGCCCTAAATAAATGAGGCGCGCCTCCGGAAGCTTCTCCTTCACCTTTTCGAACGCATCGATAAAGATCTCCGGAGCGAGCCACTGGGCGACTGTGCCCGCGTAAAGGAAGACGGGGCCTGAAGTTTGGGGGAATCCTTCGGGGACGAGGCCACGATCCCCGCTCAATTTGCCGTCGCTTGTTTCATCGCGGGTCGTATCAATGCCATTGGGGACGACGACCGCTTCCCGACCTGAAATGGCCTGGACTCGATCTGCGACCCCCTGGGATACGGCGATGACTGCCGTTGCTCGCTTCATTGCGGTTCGTTCCATCCACGTCACCGCGTCAACGACAAGTCCAGTGGTTCCTTGGGCGCGCGCCGCGTCCGACACGATATCCGCCGCATAGTAAATGTGAGGAATACGCCGTATACCACATGCGATAGCGGTAACAAGACCGGTGGTCGGCGGCGGTTCGTTGACCACTGCATCTGGGCGTTTCGCCGTGAGCAGGCGGAAAAAGAGCGGAAGGTCGAAAGACATATAGGGAACGTATCCGCGTACTGCTCCCGTTGCGTCACGAAGAACCGGCCAGCGCCTGACGTCGATATCGTTCATCCACGATGGGAGTGGGAGGCTCCGCAGTGATTTTTCGGGCTTTGAGGTGAAAACACGAACCTTAGCCCCACGTGCATGCAGGGCACGAGCGAGAGCACTCAAGCGAAGTGCCGCGGCAGCTGGATCAGGCGTAAAAGTACGAGTCGCAATAACGACACGAGCCTGTGATCGCGATGGTGAGCGTCGTCGTTTCACCCTTTAAGTGTGCAGTACTCTCCCCTGATACTCCAAGCAGGCACCGTAATGGCACAATTGCACGTATGGGTTCGTCTATCCTGCGTCGAATGCGAGCTGAGCATCCTCAGCTGGCACATATTTCGACGCTTCTGACGGGAACCGTCATTGCACAGCTGATTGTCCTTGTGACAACCCCCATCATCGGGCGTCTCTATACTCCCGAAGATATTGGATCGTTTGCCGCGTTCCTTGCTGTTCCGCAGATTGTCGCAGGCGTGAGTGCTGGCAGATACGACATGGCAATCGTGCTTCCCGCCCGTGACAACGAGGCGCGACGCCTTGTCCGCGTTTCGCTCACGCTGACATCCATCGTTTCAGCGCTGACGTCCGTACTCTGTTGGATCTTTGCCCGCCCCATTTCCCGCGCTTTAAACCACGAGGAATTGGCAGGGATTCTTGGCTGGTCAGGCATTGTTGTCATGTGCCTTTCCGTCACGTCAGTGATGAATTACTGGCTCACTCGGCTCGAACGATTCTCAGCCATTTCATCAAATAGGGTGCTCAATTCTGCCGGTATTGAGTTGAGCCGCATCGGAGCCCCATTTGCTGGCTTAGCTCCCCTAACGGGTCAGATTTTCAGCCAGTTCTTCGGGCAGATCCTCTCTACTTCTGCTCTGCTGTATCGTGGCCGATCGAGCCTCGTTGCCCCCGAGACTGGCGGACGCACCACGAAGCAACTCCTGCGCCGCTACCGGCGAATGCCATTACTTAACGCTCCCAATGTGTTGGTTGATGCTGTGCGAGTCAACGGAATCGTCCTGCTGATTGGCGTGTGGTATTCAGCTGATCCGCAGGGGCAGTTTGCCAAAGCGTGGCTCCTCATGCAGGCGCCCGTAGCTCTGATTACCAGCGCAGTTTCTCAAGTGACCTATCGTTCCCTCGCGGTTGCACCCCGCGGAACAATGCTGGCCACAGTCCTCAGGTCGATCCGTTTATCCTTCTTTGCCTCCATCGGCCCCTTCGTTCTGCTTGCCTTGATCGCTCCTTCGTTGTTCCCCTGGTATTTGGGGTTCGGTTGGGAACAGTCTGGGCTGATTGCTCAAGCCCTCCTCCCCTGGCTTCTGCTCAATGTCGTGACATCGCCGATTTCAACGGTTTTCGTTGTCACAGACAGGCAAGGTCTGATGCTCGCTTTCGCGTGCATGTATGCGGCAACTCCCCTTGGAATCATCCATATCATGGGTGGCGCAGGCTTTCCGATCGTCACCACGCTCTGGGTTGTCTCCATCGTCCAGGCACTGTTACTTGCCGGCCTCACCGCGCTCACGGTTCGCGTTGCTAGAGTCTGGGATAAGTCTGACAATACGGAGTCTTACCCCGTTACGCCACGCACTAGTGGCGTGGCGCCCATGACCGTTGAACAGGCAGATACCGAATGAAAGTCACACTTGCCAAAGGTACCCTGTCGATTCCTCCCACGTATTTCGCCACCGCCCATGCGCTCGCAATGCCGGATATCGACTGGACCATCGTGACTCGTACGGCGTTCATCGATGATCCATCAATGAGCATTCCTGTTCTCCAGGTGGTTCCCGATCGTCTTGCCCCTACAGTTCAACGCGCTGCGAAATGGGCGTATGGGCACGCCATGACACGCATGATTGTTGCCAGCCACCCCGACATCATTCATCAACAGCAGGCAACGTGGTCTCTTCCAGCGGCTCGAGCATCACGCAAGCTCGGTGTTCCACTGGTGACAACCGTGCACGGTGGGGATGCCTATCATCATTCCAACCTTGGAATCCATCTTCCCTCTATACCGAGAAGAGCCGGCGCATATTGGAATGACCTCAATATTGAGGCTGCGTTCCATCAATCTACACAGGTGCTCGCCGTGTCGAGGTTCCTTGCTGACAAAGCTGTTCAATCTGGAGTAGATGCCCGCAAACTGACTGTTCATTACCAAGGCGTCGACACCAGCTGGTGGACTCCCGCCACTTCTTCCATCACCGGCGAACAATCTCCGCTTGCCACCGATGATCCAATCCTGCTTTTCGTCGGAGCGCTGAGCGAGCTCAAAGGGATCCCCGACCTGCTTTCTGCTCACGATTCCCTCTTAAGTTCGTACCCCCATCGCCTTGTCCTGATCGGAGATGGGCCGCTACGTTCTCAAGTCGACAAGGCCGCTTCCGCCGACCCATCAATTCACGTGCTCGGACGCGCAACAAAGGAAGAGGTCCGCAAGTGGATGCGTTGCGCGACCGGCCTCGTACTCCCCACCCAAACAACGAACGGTAGAGCCGAAGCCGCCGGACTTGTCCTTCTTGAAGCGCAAGCGTGCGGGACCCCCGTTATCGCGAATCGGGTCGGTGGAACTCCTGAAATGGTCGCACCATCGTGGAGTGAACATCTCGTAACGGAGCGCGATGTGCAATCCCTTGCATCCCAGATGACAGCCCTGTTGAGCATGAACGAGTCTGAGCGCGAAGAACGCGCTCAGCATGCGTCACGCTGGGTCAAAAAGAATCGCAGTGTCACACGCGCAATCGAACAACTACGGGATATCTACAGTCAGCTCACACACTCAACAGCCTTCTGAGCGCGCGGAGTCCGAAAACACCGTGGGCGTTGTGAGGAATTCTCCTTTCGCGCCCACTTTGCTGTTTCTGGTCACCTACTTGCGCACATCCGGGCTTTCATGAGAACTTCGTCTGAAACAGCACCGGTTCCGCCTAGAGCGACAACCTTCTTGGGTTTAACGTCCTTCAAGTAGTCGCAGACACTGGAGGGCAGTGAAGCGGTTTCGGTCAACAGACGAGGACCATCCGTGAGGGTGCCTGATGCAACACCATCCATGAAAACATCGCCGCGGACAAGATAGACAATTGAAGGCTTTGTCGGATACGAATGACGCGCTGAAGCAACCGACGTGGAGTACCGGTCTGTCCCTCCGAGCGAGGTGGCACCAGCAGCTAGCGACACCGAGCCCAGCTGATACCTCTTTCCACCCAGCTTTGATGCCAAAGAAGCAGACGCACTATCCAAGCCAACTCCCGGCTTCGCCAAGAGAATCGGCCCGTCTTCGGCGTTTGCAGCAACCAGAGCGTCAGCTGAGCCAACGCCGTTCACACCCAAGCCATCTGCAACGTAAACCGCTGCGGATGTCGTGGGAAACACGTATGAAGCAACACGACGAGCAGTATCAAAACGATCAGTTCCGCCCAAGCGCACTCGAGAAACACCCGGGAGCGAGTTCCAGAGCGAATCTGGCAAGACTCCGGTTCCACCAACCATGACGACCTTTGAAACACCAAGGCGTCTCATTTCGTTGACTGTTTCAGGCTTCACTCCCCCGCGTGAAGCGAAGAGAATTGGCCCGTCTTTAACGACGCCGGCAGCCAAAGCATCAACCGGCGACAGGCGGTTCACCAGATAGGCTGTCGTCGCTCCCGAGGGGAAACGCGCTTGCGAAATGGCAATTGCGGTGGAATCGCGGTCTGCGCCCGAAAGACGTCCGCCTTCAGCGGGAACAGCTCTGGGAGTCTCCTGAACATTGCCTGCTCCGTCAATCCAAGCGTTGTTGCCTTTAACGAGGCTGGCAACAACCTTACGCAGACGCGGAAGCTTGTCATAGAACGCTTGACCTGGGCACTCTGTTCCCCCGACGTCACGGTGACCCGACAATGCTGGAATCCAACGACCACCGGCTGGCTGCCCCTGAACCCAGATGCCCTTGTAGGGATCCTCGATACCGATTCGTTTAAAGAGCCACGCAGCGAGCTTTGCCACGGAGTTCTGAGCTACATATGGCGGTTCTTCGTAGACGAAGTTTCCGACAACAGAAATGCCCAGCGTGTTCGTGTTCGCACCGTAGGCATGACCGCCTTCGTAGAAGCCAGTCAAAGATCCTTCGCGACCTTCATATACGGTGCCATAGCGATCAACGAGGAAGTGGTAGCCCACATCACCCCAACCATTCACGTTGGTGTGAAAATTCCAAATACCCTTCACCGTCGCCGCGGCGCTTGCCTTAGAGTAGCTGTTGTCCGAGGCAGTGTGGTGGATAACAACACCCTGAGGCCTAATCGCTTCAGGAGTCCAACCTGACGACCATGGCAGACCGTATTCGCCACGGGACAAAATATTCAGTCCCTGCATTCCAGTGTTGTACGAGGCGCCTCGTACACCAGTATTCACTGCACGCGCGCCCGGTTGCTCCTTGAAGTCAACCTTCTTCAACGAAGAATCAGAGCCAAGTTCATTTTCCTGGGTTTCGGTGTACACCACGCTCACATGAACGTTCCCCAGGGCCTGGACATCAGTATCAGTGCCAGGCGCCGCTTTCACGACAGCTTCGATTTTCGAGGCATCCTCAAGATAAATGGGATTCGTGCTCTGCGTCATTGTCTCAGCAACAGCATCCTCAAGTTCGACGTCTGTCCAGCCAGACCACATACCATCGGCTTCGCTTCGGTATGCGATCGTGACTGCGCCTTCTTTAATACCGTCTTCGAACACAACACCGGCAATAACAACACCTGAAGGAAGATCAGACGCGACGTGCAGAACAGATTCTTCATTCTCTTCGGGAACTACTTCGGAAGCATTGTGAAGAGAGCGCTGTTCAACCTCAACAAGGAACGGATCTTCACTTTCACCAGTTCCGTATTCACTTGGAGCGACTTTTTCTTCCATGGGAGCTTCAGCGATGTCTTCCATGCCATGAATATCAGCAATGGAAACCGTGGCAGGAGCAACATCCATGTCAGAGGGAAGAACTAAGTCAGTAGCAGTCGAAGGCGTCGATGGCTGAAGGGCAAGAGCAGCAGCTAACGCGCCCACACTCAGAAGCGACACAATAGACAATCGGCGCACAATTACTCCAAAACGCGGTGACAGATGTTGCTAGTGTGACACATGTTGTTAATGGAAACAATGTGAATTCACCAGTATCACGCCATTGAGCCCCTATTTGTTACAGGGTCACCGCGTACCCTTCGCGCGCAGACTCCAGTATCGCTTCCGTGATTCGTAGGGTCTCTAAAGCTTCACGCATCGAAACATGATTCGCCCCTATACCGTTGATCGCATCGCGGAAGTTCTCCTGTTCAACAACAAGAGGTTCACGCTTATCAATCGCATAGCGAGTCACTGTTCCCTCACTGACACCCCTAAAAGCTGCCACTTGATCCCACTGAACGCGTGTTGAGCCGTTTTCGTAGAACGTCAGGTCCGCCATCGCAGTATCGGCGACCAGGGCCCCCTTCTCTCCAACGACAATCGTCGTGCGATCTTTATAGGGAGAAAGCCAGTTGATCTGGTGGTTGACCAAGATGCCATTATCCAAACAGCCCGAAGCAACCAGCATGTCTTCATCTTCGCGCCCCGAACGATACGCCGTTTGGGCAAAGATTGTCCGATAGCTACTCCCCGTCACCCACTGCGCAAGATCAATGTCGTGCGTTGCCAGATCCTTCACTACACCGACGTCGGAGATGCGCGCCGGGAAAGGTGATTGCCTCCTGGTTGAAATCTGAAAAATTCTTCCAAGCTGACCGCCAGCGATGCGCTGACGCATTTGCATGAGCGCAGGGTTACAGCGCTCAACGTAGCCAACAGCACCGATAACACCAGCATTATCGAATGCTTCAACGATCTTCTTGCCCGCTTCGTATGACGTGGCAAGTGGCTTTTCAACCAATGTGTGAACACCAGCGTCAGCAAGGCTCAGTGCCACTTGCTCATGGAACACCGTCGGTACAGCAACGATCGCCGCATCAATACCTTGGGAAATCATGTCATCAACGCTAGGCAGGACGTTCATGTCATTGCCGACACCAAAGCGATCTCCTGCTGGATCAACAAGGGCAACCAGCTCAACTCCATCGGTTTGTCGAGCAATGCGAACGTGATGGCGCCCCATTGAGCCAACGCCAACGATACCCAAACGAATAGTCATCGAAACCTCATGCCCCAGCGCGAGCAAGCGTGTTCACGGCTTCAACGATGCGTTCACGTTGCTGGTCGATCAAGGATGGATATACGGGCAACGACAATACCTCGCGCGCAGCGCGAAGCGTATTGTCGAGTTCGGTCGATGGCGCATAGGGTTTCAATGACTCAAGCCTATGATTCGGAATCGGGTAATACACTCCGCTTCCCACTCCCCATTCCTCAGCCAATGCCTTCATGAAACGGTCTCGATCAGTATCAATCAGACGAATCGTGTACTGGTGATATACGTGAGTCGCTCCCTCAGCGACACGAGGAACAATTACTCCTTCTAAATGAGTGTCAAAGAATGCGGCATGAGCTTGACGTTGCTTGGTCCACTGTCCAACTTTCGTCAATTGCACCCGCCCGATTGCCGCATGGATGTCGGTCATGCGGTTATTCAAGCCAACCAGCTCATTCGCATACCGTTGTTCCATACCTTGGTTACGCAAAAGACGAACGTTTCGTGCAATCGTCTGATCCGTTGTCGTCACCATGCCACCCTCACCGGATGTCATGTTCTTCGTCGGATAGAAACTGAAAGCTCCAAATGCTCCAAATGTTCCAACGAATTGACCATCAAGCTGAGCCCCGTGTGCTTGGGCCGCGTCTTCAAAGAGCATAAGCGAGTATTTGTCCGCGAGCGCTTTCAGCTCATTCATCGGCGCCGGATGACCATAGAGGTGAACCGGCATAATGGCTTTCGTTCGCTCAGTGATTGCATTTTCAACCGAAGCGGGACTCAGACAGAACGTATCAAGATCAATGTCAGCAAAAACAGGCGTTGCTCCGGCGAGTACAACTGCATTGCCCGTTGCCGCGAAAGTAAACGACGGAACAATAACCTCGTCGCCGACGCCGACCCCCGATGCAAGAAGACCCAAATGAAGCGCAGAAGTTCCTGAATTAACGGCAACGGCATTGGCGCCACCAGCAAGCTGAGCTGAAAACTCGTTTTCAAATGCGGCGACTTCTTTACCCTGGGCAAGCATTCGAGAACGTAGAACTCGGCAAACAGCGTCTACTTCCTCTTCGCCGATAAGGGGATGGGCGGCAGGAATCATTGCAGGCATCAGTCATCGTCTTTCGTCAGGACAGTATCGCCAACGACAGTGTAGGTTTCACCCGTCTTGGGGCAACGCAAACGCGACGGTTGTCCCTCAATCTCTTTCAGTGGAACGCCAGCCGTTCCTACCCAGCCAACCTGTCGGGCAGGAACACCAGCGACAAGGGCATAGTCTGGAACATCTCGCGTAACAACAGCGCCTGCTGCAACCATCGCCCAACGACCAATTGAGACGGGAGCAACCACAACAGCTCGCGCGCCCACCGAAGCTCCATCACCAATTGTGACGCCGACAGGTTGCCAATCATCAGCAGATTTGATGGAGCCATCTACGTTCACTGCTCGTGGAAAATGATCGTTTGTCAGGACGACTGCTGGCCCAATAAAAACTCCGTCACCCAATAGGGCAGGTTCGTACACCAAGGCATAGTTCTGAACTTTGCAGTTAGCTCCCAGCCTGACACCTTCGCCGATATACACGCCGCGACCGATGATGCAGTTCTCGCCCAGAATCGCGGCCTCGCGAATCTGAGCGCAATGCCAAACCGCGCACGAAGGCGGAACTGAGGCGTTCTCGCTCACATCCGCGCTTGCTTGAATACTCACCGGTCATCCTTTCATAGGCAACACTCCTACTGTACCGGCGACGTTTCTTTCCTCTCAATGCTCTTCATCCCCATACACTCACGTCGCCACGCTGCATATAAGAGTGCGAGAATAGCGGTCATGAGGATTGATGACGATACGTGGATCATCATCCCTACGTACAACGAGGGACAGATGATCGGCACCGTTATCGATGCTTTGATGCCTTATTTTTCTCGGATTCTCTGTGTAGACGACGGGTCAAACGATGATTCTGCCAAGGTCGCCCGCTCACATGGAGCCACTGTCATTACCCACCCGATCAATCTTGGTCAGGGCGCAGCTCTGCAAACAGGAATCGAATGGGTGAAGACTCATACATCGGCGCGCTGGATTGTCACTTTTGATGCTGACGGTCAACACGATCCGAAAGATGCTCGTTCAATGGTGGAATACGGGAAAGAGAATCAGCTGGGTTTCGTGCTTGGATCTCGTTTCTTAGGAAGACACGGCAAGTCCGTTCCGCTACTACGTCGCGTTGCGCTAAGAACAGTGGCATTCATTTCCGGTCTACTCGGGGGGCTTCGTCTGTCGGATGCACACAACGGGCTTCGAGCTCTGAACCGTGATGCTTTTAGCCACGTGCACCTGCATCACAACCGCATGGCACACGCCTCGGAGATTAATTCTCAGTTGGCACGCACTCACTTGCCTTATGCTGAGTACCCGGTCCACATCACGTATTCGGACTATTCGCAAGCTAAGGGACAATCCCTTTTAAACGGCGTCAATATTCTTGTTGATCTTATGTGGGAGCGATGATGACAGAGTATTTTCTTATCCGCGCCCTACTGATCATCGGTCTTGCCCTTGTCACGTGGCTACTGGTTCGCCCAGTTCAAAGCCAATCGCATCTTGCCGCCCAACGGCTACTGATCCTCGTCATCGTTATCTTTGCCATCATCACAATTGTGTATCCGCCACTTCTGAACCAGATTGCGCGGGTTGTCGGTGTAGAACGGGGCATTAACCTTTTGGTCTACGCCCTCATTATCTGTGTACTCGCCCAGATGAGCGCGTCGTATCGCAATTCCATGGCGCTGGAAAAACGAATCACTCTTCTTGCCCGCCAAGTCGCGCTTCGCAACGACCCACCTTCGCGCGAATCCCCTCTGACGACGCATACTCACACCACCGACGAGCCCGGGAATCCCTCAAGTGAGCCAAGTACCACTCTGAACAACACGGGCGATTAAAAACGCCACTTTTGGGTGCCCAACCGCCGAAAACGCTTCTATTCACGCTACGATCGACACCGATGAGTAAAAAAACGTTGAAGAATCGGGCAAACCTGGTTCAGCATGCCGCACGGAACCCCTTCCGTTTTGGTGTTCTGCGAACCGTGCTCGCATCTCTTTTGACCGTGACGCTATTCGTTGGCTCCACTGCGGCTTTCGTCTATCGGAGCCTTGCCAATCAGGTGAAGAACGCGTCGCTGGATATTTCTGCGCTTGAGGCACCTCAATCCACCAAACCAGAACCAATGAAGCTCATCGATGCTTATGTGGGACAACCGATCAATATTCTTGTCTCCGGTGTCGACTCACGCTATAACCAAAGCTCTGACTACGGTGACGCCGAAGAACTGACGACGATTCAGTCCGACACGACGATGATCGCCCATATTTCCGCCGATCGTTCGGAAGTCACATTTGTCTCCATTCCTCGCGATCTTCTGACCCATATCCCTTCGTGTATGCGTTCAGATGGTTCGATTACGTCGTCGTACTACGGAATGTTTAACTCAGCATTTGCAATGGGTGCCGGTACAAACGATCTGGCAGGTGGCGTTGCCTGTACCAAAGCAACGGTCGAAGAACTGACTGGTTTAACGATTGACGGATTCATTGTTGTTGACTTCACCGGCTTTAAAGGGTTGATCAATGCTGTCGGTGGCGTGTGGCTAGATATTCCTGAAGAAATGTACGATCCCGCGTCCGGTCTCGATCTTGAGGCAGGGTGCCAGTACCTCGACGCGAATAGCGCGCTAGCGTACGCGCGCGCTCGTAAAAATGTCGGCGACGGTTCAGATATTTCTCGTATTGGACGCCAGCAACAGCTGATCGCGGCAGCGCTTCGTGAACTTTTGTCCCGAAACTTTATTACTGATTTCCCCGCCCTGATTTCTTTCGTTCAGGCAGCAATTGCTTCTCTTACAGTGTCACCGAACTTCGGCGACATTAACGCTGATGCCGGTCTGTTTGCCTCCATGCTGAAGTTGCAGGCATCGAACATTCGCTTCACAACGATGCCGTGGGCTGAAGCCCCCGAGGATCCCAACCGAGTGATTGAGATTGAATACCTTTCGCGACCATTGTGGCAGGCATTAGCAACTGACACTCAGCTACCGGGAGGTACAGAGTACACCGACGGGACCGGGGCTCACATGACGATCCCTTATGAAGACGCACCTGCTGATTCCACTCAATCAGTTGCTCAGGCTTCTTCCTCCTCTTCCGGCGGAGTCATTGAAGAACAAGATGAATCTGACACGACTGCCGTGTCAGATACTGCATCATCTGCTTCCAGCGACACCGCTCAACCTGTCCCTGCAACCTGTCCCCCGAACCGATGAGCACCGAACCTCCCTCTTTCGTCCCTTCATCTGGTCGAAAGCGTCCTACACGCGCGGATGTAAAGAAGGTGAATGGCGAGACACGCCACCCTGATTCTCCGGGCATTCCTCGCCTCTCTGTCGAACAGCGAGCTATTTCGTCCTCAGAATCGGGAGCAGATTCGAAGGATCAGGTTCTTCAGCGCCCCGTTATTCGGCTCCGTGAACGCCCTCGTGTCAGCGGTATTGCGGCAGACGATGCCGAACCGCATGCGTGGCGAATCGGATCAGAATCAGCAGATGAACAGATGCCGAAGCGTTCTTTGCTCCCAACAACCGCTGACCAACCTGCTGAAAATCTTCCTCCATCTTTTGCTCCCGGACGCAAACATCGCGTGGGGCGAAACTCAGATTCAAGCGAGCATCGGCAAACAGCAAATCCCCCTGCTTATACTCCGGGTCGCACGATGTCGAAGCCTAGCGGGATCACTCATACTCCACCTACTCAGGAATCTCGCCAACGTGGAATGTCAACAACCACGTCTTCTGTTCAGCGCTTTCAACCACGGGGTCAATCAACGAACGCTGTCTCTTCGAAAGCGTCGCTTCGTCACCCTGTAGCACCAAAGAAACGTTCTGCTCATTGGGGACGCAAACTCGTCTCCCTTGTGGTCGCCCTTCTTGTCCTGATCGTTGCGTGGGGAGCTTTTTTGGTGTGGGATGCTAATTCTCACCTTGGTCGAACAAACGCTTTGACAAGCGGAGCGAACACGCCCGGTACAACCTATCTTTTAGCGGGATCTGATTCCCGCGCAGACGGCGCAGTGCAGGATGATTTTGACGGGAATGATCGCTCGGACACCATTATGTTGGTTCACGTCGCTCAGAATGGTCAAGCAACAGCCCTCTCCATCCCGCGCGACAGCTACGTGGAGATCCCCGGCTACGGCTGGGACAAGATCAATGCTTCTTTCGCATATGGTGGAGCAAATCTGCTGACACAGACAGTTGAAAATCTGACCGGATTGCACGTTGATCACTATGTTCAGGTCGGCATGGGTGGCGTTGCGAATATTGTCGATGCCGTTGGCGGAATCAATGTATGTTTCGACGGTGATGTCAGCGATGATCCTTCTGGGCTTGTCTGGCAAGCTGGATGTAGCGACGTTGATGGGATGACAGCCCTAGCCTTCTCACGTATGCGCTACTCGGATCCGAAGGGCGATATTGGTCGTGCTGAGCGGCAACGTCAGGTGATTTCAAAAGTTATTGACAAGTCCGCAAGCATCGGAACATTTGTTAACCCTGCACGTACTTTGCGCCTTGAGCGAGCTGGCTCTGAGTCTTTCACTGTCGATGAGGATTCGTCCGTTGTCGATGTTGGGAAGCTTGTTTTGGCGTTCCGCTCTGCATCGAATAACGGATTGATCGGCGCTCCCCCCATCGACGAGATTAACTATCAGACTGATATGGGCACCTCTGCTGTCCTTCTTGAAGGAACAACAGCCCCTGATTTCTTTGAGAAGCTGCGTTCAGGCTCACTCTCCACCGAAGATTTCAATATCTTCAACGGTTAATTCTCAGTTTCAAGCTGAAGATCATGCAACGGTGTGTGGGGGATGGTCGTAACGACCATCCCCCACACCGCAAGTAATCGAAGACTTACTTCATGTACTTTGTCACGTCGATACGGCGAGGTCCGGCCTGCCAGCCGGAAAAACTTGACTCCAAAATATCGTGAAGCGTATGGCGTGCTACCCAACCGAGTTCTTCACTGATCCGTGTTGCGTCCCCAACAAGGACGGGGGGATCACCCGCACGTCGCTCTTCCTCAACGACGTCGAAATCCCAACCGGCAACGCGTCGCAGTCCGTCAATGATTTCGCGGACAGAAGTGTCCCTCCCGGTTCCAACGTTGAAGACGTTATGTTGAAGTGGACGAGAATCAGCAAGAGCATCGAGGGCAGCGATATGAGCTTCTGCAAGATCTCGAACGTGGATGTAGTCGCGAACGCATGTACCGTCCGGAGTCTCATAATCCGATCCGAAAATCCTGGCGGGCTCATCGCGTTCAACACGATCGAGAACCATCGGAACCACGTTCAAGATTGCCAGATCTGCTAGATCATCCCAGCCAGCACCGGCAACATTAAAGTATCGCAACCCGATCCATTTGAGGCCCCATGCGACCTCGCAGTCATGCATCATCCACTCGCCTATAAGCTTCGTTTCACCATAGGGATTAATCGGATGGCATTCGGTATCTTCGCTAATGATATGAACGTCCGGCATTCCGTAAACAGAGGCTGACGATGAGAAGATGATCTGTTCAATACCAGCATCGTTCATGGCGCGAAGGACGTTCGCGAGGCCACCAATGTTCTGCTGGTAGTACCACATGGGGCGTCGAACCGACTCCCCTACCTGCTTTCGTGCTGCACAATGAACAACGGCAGTGACGTCTTCATCCAGCATGACGTTCGCAAGATCTGTGCTTGCGCTATCGGTAGCGATATCAAGAGTGATGAGTTTTGCGCCTTCTACCCTTGATGCTGTGCCCGTTGAAAGATCATCGACAACGATGACCTTTTCGCCTCGTTCCAATAGCAGTCGGACTACGTGGGATCCGATATATCCAGCGCCACCAGTGACAAGAATGCTCATGCTCTCATCCTAGTCGCCGTATAGCCGCCTCAAAGGACTTCGTCGGTTTCTTCCGCCTTTGTCCACCTATTGGCGAGGCCCAGCTAGGTCGTACTTCCGTCACACACAGTGCGAGCCACGATGCCCGCGGGAATCTTGCGGAGCCACGTTTGTCTTGGCGTTAATGCTTAGCTCAACGAAGCTTTCACTGTGTCAGCTAGGGCGCTCCCCTTTGCCGTTGCAACGTCGCGCAGAGCAACTTGGAATTGACGCATTTGGGCGCGCAGTTTCTCGGCCTGGGCTCCTTCACCTGCTCCAAGGATTCGTGCTGCCAGAAGGCCAGCATTGCGCGCACCGGCAATCGAAACCGTAGCAACGGGAACGCCTGCCGGCATCTGGACGATCGAGTGCAGGGAATCGACACCATCAAGGTGTTTGAGAGGAACGGGAACACCGATGACTGGAAGTTCCGTAAGGGCTGCGAGCATACCCGGCAGGTGCGCCGCACCGCCTGCGCCAGCGATGATGACGCGCAAACCTCGAGCAGAAGCGCTTCGCCCGTACGCAACCATGTCTTCGGGCATACGGTGTGCAGAGACCACACCGACCTCGCAGGCGATAGCGAATTCTGCGAGCGCAGCAACAGCGGGTTCCATGGTGGGCCAGTCGGAATCGGATCCCATGACGATACCGACTGCAGGGTTGTCTCCGGTCTTTGTCAGAGTGATATCGAGCTGGTGTGTTTCGGTTGTCATCGATGGTTCCTTCACTAAAACGGTCAATGGGTCATGTATGCGGGCATGATTACGGATCGGGGGTGTGAGTGCCGCCCGGCCTCGTCGGTGACGAAGAACGAGAGGCGAAATATGTGAGCGTTAGCCACGCAGAGTGGCGACAACGGCTTCAGCTTCGGCGCGCGCAACGGCTGGGTCCTTGTCGACGACGGTGACGTGACCGAGTTTGCGCCCGGGGCGAACCTCTTTGCCGTAGAGATGCACTTTGGCGCGCGGGTGGTCTGCGAGCGCAGAGGCAAGGTGGCGTGCTGGGTCGACGAATTCGGAGCCAAGCAGGTTCACCATGACCGCGTGTGTTCCAGGATTGACGAGGTCTGTTGAACCGAGGGGCAGGTCAAGGACAGCGCGAAGATGCTGTTCGAATTGGCTGGTGAACGCCCCATCGATCGTCCAATGGCCGGTGTTGTGTGGGCGCATCGCAAGCTCGTTCACAAGGACGTGCTGGTCGCTTCCTTGTCCGACGACGAACATTTCGACGGCTAGGACACCCGTGACGCCAAGTTCACGCGCGACCGTTTCACCAATCGATGTGGCCTGGGCACGTGTTTCCTCAGTCAGGCCTTGAGCAGGCGCGGTAACCACGGAGCAGACTCCGTCCACCTGTTCGGTGGATGCGACCGGCCAGGATGCGATCTGACCGGAGGGAGTACGTGCGCTCAGGGAGGCGACTTCTGAGGTGAAGGGGACGCAGTCTTCGGCAAGAAGAGTTCCTTTGGCAAGCCAATCGACGGCGTCTTCAGCTTGGTGAATCACTCGTACACCGTGGCCGTCATATCCGCCGACCGGAGTCTTCACGACGATCGGCCACGTGCCAGCATCACCGAAAGAGGCGAGTTCTTCAAGGGTGGACACTTTCGCCCAACGGGGACATGGAATGCCCAGCTCGGTTAACTTTTCGCGCATTGCAAGTTTGTCTTGGGCATACAGCAACGCGGTTCGCGGGGGCTCTGCTGGAAGGTGGCCCTTGGCGACATCAAAGACCGAAGCCGGAATATGTTCGTGTTCGAACGTGACCACATCCGCACCGTCAATCAGCTGTGCAACGGCGTCGGTATCGCCTGGCATTCCGACGATCGACGTGGCAAGTGCCTGTCCTGTTGACCCATCCGAGGATTCAACAAGCGCACGAAGTTCAAAGCCGAGGGCGATCGAACTTTCCGCCATCATTCGGGCAAGCTGCCCACCGCCAATTACTGCAACAACCGGACGAGTGTCCTTGGCTTGATCCATGGCTCTTAATCTAGTCGCAAGGGGCTTATGGGCGCACCTACGTTCACGGCGACGTCAGAGCCTCATTGTTCTTCCTTTGGGATGCGCGCGAAAGCAACGCCAATTTCAGAAGCGACGAGAACGACGCCCCATCGAGACAACCGATCCCTGTGGCATGACGTGATCCGGGTCCATCGAAGCAGGAATCGCAGAAAGCGAAACGGTGAAAACCGGAGGATGGTTCTGTGTCAGTTCCAGACGCCCACCCATCGCTTGAGTCAGGTCTTTCGCCAGCGCTAAGCCGATCCCCGTCGAACCGTGGCCGGAAACTCCCTTGGCAAAAATATCGGGAGCAAGATCATCGGCGACACCCGATCCTTCGTCTGAGACTTCGATAATGACTCCGCGCTTGTTCGCCGACTTCCGTGCGACGACCAGGGTTGTGCCTTCACCGTAGTTCAGCGAATTTTCAATCAATGTGGCAAGGACCTGGGAAAGCTTGCTGGCGTCGGCAAGCAACGGCAGTTCAGCTTCGTCGGTGAATACGAGGCTGCGCCCGGCTTTTTCGAACGCGGATTCCCATTCTTCGCGCTGTGTGTTGAACGCTTCAAGAATGTGGATTGCTTCAGTTTGCGCAGATGCTCGGGCGTTCGCATCAAGGAGTTCAGCCACAACGCCCGTGAGGCGTTCGACCTGTTCGAGACAGTTGCGAGCTTCTTCTTGTACCTCGGGTTCAGTGGAGATCATTTCAATCTCTTCGAGGCGCATGGAAAGTGCAGTCAGTGGAGTGCGAAGCTGGTGTGACGCATCGGCTGCGAACTGACGTTCGGCAGCTAGCCTGCCCGCCATGCGTTCACTGGTACGCGACAGTTCTTCTTGGACCAAGTCGATTTCTTCGATGCCCGAAGGTTTGACCTGAGCACGAACCTGGCCCGCACCGACCTGCTCAGCGTGGGCTGCCAGGTAGATGAGGGGCGCGGATAGCTGGCGTGAAAAGCGGAGGGCAAGGGCTAAACCAACCAGCAGGCACACTGCGATTCCGGCAATAAAGATTCCGAACACGAATGCGATACGTTTCAGCGTTTGTTCTGCGGATACTTCCATGCGGATCGACGTTCCCGCCGTGGATGACGCATGCACGACGAACGACATTCCCCGGGGTTTTTCCCCGGCAAGCATCAGTCCGTGTTGGCGCGTGTTCACACTGATATAGGCATTCCCCTGCATGTCGGTCACTGGTTTCGCCAAAGAAGTGACCGTGTCTTGATCGACATCTGCACCAGTCGCTATACGACGATCGATTGTGTTCACAATCGTCTGTGCCCGGGATTGGACGCGATCCCAATCAGAGTTCCACACAATGGTGGAGGTTGCGACCGCACCGGGAATACCCATCAGGAAACACACCACTGCAACAGCGGTGACAATCATGCGAACGGCTTTTTTACGCATGGGTCCCTTTCATTCCCTACGATTCCCGGCGAAGCGATGCTGTCAGATCGTTCCCCTGAAATAGGTTACCCGCGGCGAAGGATTCGCCGCGGGCCCCATAAGGTTGTCAGTGTGTCAGCGAACTTCGAAACGGAAGCCCATACCCCTGACGGTGGTGATGTAGTGCGGTTTGGTCGCATCATCGCCAAGCTTTCGACGAAGCCATGAGACATGCATGTCCAGAGTCTTCGTGGATCCTGTCGGGTCCGATCCCCAGACCTCACGCATCAGAGCGTCACGTTCGACAACGCTTCCCGCGTCGCGAAGCAGTACGCGCAACAGGTCGAATTCCTTCGCCGTCAGCTGTAATTCTGTTGAACCAACGAAAGCACGGTGAGCGTTCACATCAACGCGAACATCCTGAGCGCCCAGGTCACCCTCGACGCTTTCGGTTCCCGTGCGACGCAGAAGAGCACGGACGCGCGCAAGAAGTTCTGCAAGGCGGAAAGGCTTGGTCACGTAATCATCGGCGCCGGTATCCAAGCCAACAACCATATCGACTTCATCAGTGCGCGCCGTCAGGATCAGAATCGGAACGCTCTTTCCCGACGCACGAATTTCACGCGCGACATCCAGACCATCCATGTCTGGAAGGCCAAGGTCAAGCAGAACGAGGTCAGCGCCATCTACTTCAGCGAGTGCGCCACGACCGGTGCCGTGCGCACGCACTTCGTAGTTCTCGCGGCCAAGGGCGCGAGCGAGAGGTTCGCTGATCGCGGGATCATCTTCAACGAGCAGAACAGTAGTCACGTACCCCATCATATACTTTCAAGATAATTTCTTTCAGATTTCTTGACCTTTTGGACACGGGTTTGTTGAGAAGCTCATGCACGTCAAAGTGCCCGGCCTCGTACCTAAAAGCGGCACCCCTAGTCTTGGAGCGTCAGCAAGTAGGGGGAAACCGGACCAAATCCGTGGAGGTCCGCGGAGGGGAATTCCTCCAAGCGATACCCATCCCCCGCCTTCGAAGCAACGGCAGTAGCGGTCGCTGGGTCCGTCAAAATCTGACCGACCGGCGCAATATCAACCAAACGAGAAGCCAAGTTCACCGTCGGGCCGAACACGTCACCCGAACGTGAGAAGACATCGCCACGGACGAAAGATGCACGAACAGGAAGGATCGTATCATCCGCATTCAAGCGCTCAATCAGCGAAAAAATCACGTTCAAACCGGTCTCAAGATCGTCGGCAATGTACAAAACAGCATCGCCCAGCGTCTTCACCACGCGACCGCCAGCCTGCGTGATCGCCTGACGCGATTCGGCTTCAAAGTGCTCGATCAGTTCGACGACCTCACCACCCAGGATTGTCGACGAGGACGTGTAGGACACCATGTCGACAAAGCCCAACGAACGATTGAGTGGGAACCGAGCCTTGGAGTTCTCGTGACCGCGCTGGGACACTTCCTTATCCAAGCGCGACAGCAATGCCTCCATCTGACGCTGCCACGAGTGAATGAACATCCTCTCGAATGCCTCGACACGGTCCTTCATATGGTCTAGAACGTAGAGGCGAGCCGTCGTGTCATCCAAGCCTAGGCGTCGCACCGCGTCTTCAACAAGCGCTTCACACTGCCACAGCGCTAGACGATCGGCCAAGTGGGAATTCGCCCTCAGAAGCGAATGGCTGGTTGCCGTGTCAATCGCCTGTGAATCAATCATGTCGTTCCACGAGACGAACACGTCCAGATCACGTTCGGTGAACGTCTTTTCGCCAGGCTCAGGGGGGCGGAATCCCAGTGAATTCCAAAAGTCATTGATTTGTTCAACGGTAGTACCAGCGTGCTGGGCGAGCTCGTCGGCACTCATCGTCAGAGGACCGCCCAAAAGGCGGGGAACGTAGCGTTTAACGGTCTGATGGTCGTCCGAAGTAGGGGACTGAGACTGGTGAGCTTGAGCTTCGCCATTGGGCACAGCGCTGTCCATCTCTCCCCTTCACATACAGATCCACACAGATACTTCAGTAGCGTACATCACGTTTGACAGATTCGTGCAGTTACTGCACACAATTATCAAGATGTATCAATTGCCGATTGAAAAGGCAAAATAGACCTATGCGTTTTCTTCTTGCCTCAAAGTCACCGGCTCGCCGAGCAACTCTGATTTCCGCTGGCATCACACCTATTGTTCGCATATCCGACGTTGATGAAGACCTCGTGCTCGCCGACTTCTGCGCGCGTAGCGCCGGCGTTCCTTCGCCCGGCGATCAGGTGACAACCCTGGCAGACGCGAAGTGCGGTGCGGTCATTTCCGGCTTAGTCGATGGCACGATTGTGATCGACGAGGCCCACTGCGAACGCCTCCTCGTCGTTGCGTGCGATTCGATGCTGCTGCAGGACGGGCAGATGCTGGGCAAGCCCCACACTGCAGAAATTGCACGCGAGCGCATCCGAGCTTTCAGAGGCTCCGAAGCAATTCTGTGGACCGGCCATAGCGCAGCGCTCGTCGAGCGAGATCCCTCTACCCCGCTAGATTCCTACGCTCTGATTGCGCGCACCCACGCCTCGACTTCAACCATCGTCCGATTCGGCTCGATGAGCGACGCCGAGATTGATGCCTACGTAGACTCCGGCGAACCGCTCCACGTTGCGGGGTCTTTCACGATCGACGGTCTTGGCGGACCCTTCATTGCTGGGGTCGACGGCGATCACCACAACGTTGTCGGGATTTCACTCCCACTGGTTCACACGATGGCTGAAGAAATTGGTGTTTTCTGGCCGGATCTCTGGGATCATCGCCAGCCTCGCTGAACTTTCCCAGCATTTGGGAGCACTCATCACACCTTGCAAACCTGCCGAAAGGCGGAATGGGCACCCCACAGCGGGCACTCTCGCTTTACAGTAAGCCCATGGATACGAATCAGGCATGGGGCATTGGCCTCGCAACAGTGACGAAGAACGGCGAGACTCTCGACGTCTGGTACCCGCGCCCACACCTGGGTCAGATGGAACCTGGCGATGACACAGATCTGCTCGACACCCTGACTCACATGCAGCGCCACAATGATGCGCGCGGTGTTCGCACCACGGTTGTCACCTGCAGGTCAGATCTGGACGATCAACCGCAGTCCACTGCGGATTCCTACCTGCGCCTCCACCTGCTTTCCCACCGAATGAAAAAGCCGAACACCATCAATCTTGACGGTATTTTTGCTCGCCTCCCCAACGTCGTATGGACCTCCGAGGGCCCGTGCGCAGTCGCAGACTTCGAAGAAACACGTCTGCGTATGCGCGCTCACCTTGGCCACCCGGTCACCGTGATCGGCGTCGACAAGTTCCCCCCGATGGTGAACTACGTCGTACCGAAGGGCGTGCGTATTGCAAACGGTGCAACCGTACGCCTGGGCGCCTACCTGTCTGAAGGAACAACCGTCATGCACGCCGGTTTCGTGAACTTCAACGCCGGCACCCTCGGTCGATCCATGGTTGAAGGCCGTATCTCTCAGGGCGTTGTCATCGACGACGGTTCCGACGTGGGCGGCGGCGCATCCACAATGGGCACCCTGTCCGGCGGTGGCCGCCAGCGCGTGAAGCTTGGTAAACGGTGCTTGCTCGGCGCAAACTCCGGTCTCGGAATTCCTCTTGGCGACGACTGCGTCGTCGAAGCTGGTCTGTACTTGACCGCAGGAGCAAAGGTTGCCGTCATGGAATCCGGTGGCGTCGTCCCCGGTTCGAACGGCCTCTTCGCAGAACCTCGGACGGTTGCAGCGCGCGAGCTTGCAGGCGCATCAAATGTCTTGTTCCGACGCAATTCTCAGTCGGGTCGAATCGAAGCACTGGCCCGCGGTGGCAAGGGCATCGAATTGAACGATGAGCTACATGCAACCAACTGATGAAGGCTCGATCCTTTTCATGCTCACGGGGGTGGCAGACCACGGTCTACCACCCCCGTTGACGTTCAGTTGATCGGCCTCGTCCACGCGCGGCAAGGACTTTGGCTATGCGCCGAGCGCAAACCCGACAGCGCGTTAGTCAATCACGCGAGCCGAGCGCTGGCGAAGAAGCACATAGTCGCGTTCAGTCGAGCCAACGTACACCTGACGCGGGCGACCAATCTTCGTCGACGGATCCTCGGTCATTTCAACGTACTGCGCAATCCAACCGGGCAGGCGACCAAGTGCGAACAGTGGCGTGAACATCTTGGTCGGGAATCCCATCGCCGAGTAGATCAGGCCCGTGTAGAAGTCGACGTTCGGGTACAGCTTGCGCTCCTTGAAGTAATCGTCATTCAAAGCGATATCTTCAAGCTCCATCGCAATATCCAGGAGCTCGTCGCGCTTGCCGAGGCGAGACAGAACATCGTGTGCGGTTTCCTTCACCAGAGCCGCGCGCGGATCGTAGTTCTTGTACACGCGGTGCCCGAAGCCCATCAGACGTACACCTTCCGCCTTCGACTTCACCTTGTCCACATAGCTCTGGACCGACTCACCAGTGTCGCGAATCTGATTGAGCATGCGCAGAACCGCTTCATTCGCGCCACCGTGCAACGGGCCAGCAAGCGCGCCCACGCCGGCCGCAACAGACGCATACAGGTTCGCTTGCGAGGACCCGACCAAACGAACGGTCGAGGTCGAACAGTTTTGTTCGTGATCAGCGTGAAGAATCAGCAACATATCGAGTGCTCGAACAATCGCAGGATCAATGTCGTACGCCTGATAGGGCATGCCGAAGGTCATGCGGATGAAGTCTTCGGTGTAGCTACGTTGCGAGTCTGGGTACAGCAGTGGCAAGCCTGCGGCACGCTTCGCGATGTAGCTGATCATGGTCGGCACCTTCGCCAGCAGAAGCACCAGCGCGGTATCCAGCTGAGTGCGGTCGCGCGGATCAAGCGTGTCTTCGTAGTAGGTTGCCAGGCCTGCGACACCCGCTTGGAGAATCGCCATGGGGTGGCCCCTGTGCGGGAACGCGGTGAAGAAAGCCTTGAAGTCTTCGTGAAGCAAGCGGTGACGGTGGACGGCGCGAATGAAGCTTTCCAGTGTGGAGGCATCAGGGAGTTCGCCGTAGATCAGCAGGTAAGCAACCTCTAGGAACGACGAGCGCTTTGCCAATTGTTCGATCGGGTAACCGCGGTAGCGCAGAATTCCCGCACCACCATCGATGTAGGTAATCGCAGACTGGCATGACGCTGTGTTCGTAAAACCGGGGTCGAGGCTGACTACGTCGCCGTCGGCGAGCAAGCGGGAGACGCTCAAGCCATCATTACCGACGGAGGCGCTGGTGCGCGGGAGAACGATCTTCTTTTCCCCGACGGTAAGCACACCGTCGGGAGTAGTGTCGACCGATTCCACTTTTGCCTTGGCCATGAGGACTCCTTAACGCGTTGGGCAATGCGGAGCCATGCAAGCACACAGGTTGGAAGAATGCGCGAAAGCGCTTTCGTTCTCAACGAGTCGCTTCACTGCGACCACAATCGCCACTTAGGACGAAAGTCCGTTATTTCTGTCACTCTATACGCCACTGTTCGGCCTGTAAAGCGCTAGAACATCAAACTTTCTCAAAGTTATTATAAAGGACTAGTCAACAACATGCTAAGTGTGGGCCATTATTCGAAAACAGGAAGACACCACGCCCGGGAGAGTTTCCCCTTACGCAAGGAAATTGACGCACGTTTCAAGGCGCTGCGAGGCAGCCTCGATTCGCTCATCATTTGCCGTCAGAGCCACTCGCACACGCCCCTCCGCAGCCTCCCCATAAAAATCGCCGGGGGCAACCAGAATTCCCAGTTTCGCGAACGCGTCAACCAACGCCCACGAATCCTGCGTGCGCGGATGTGCGAGCCAGAGATAGAGTCCGGCAACAGAATTTTCATCATTCACGAGGCCAGCTTTACCGCACGCTTCGACCAGCCTCTTACGTCGCCGTTCGTACACAGCACGCTGAGCCTCGACATGCGCCTCGTCGCGAAGAGCGATTGCCATCGCATGCTGAACGGGAGCAGGAACCATCAGTCCAGAGTGCTTGCGGACCTCGACGATCGGGGCGACGAGCTCAGGATCCCCGTAGACGAGTGCGGCGCGATACCCCGCGAGGTTCGACTGCTTGGAGAGCGAGTAGAGGACGAGGAGGCCGCTCGGGTCGCCCTCGCACACGGTCTCGTCGAGGAGGGAAGGGACGCCCTCCGAGATCCAGGGCTCGGCCCAGGGCAGGGCCGCGTAGCACTCGTCGGACACGACAACGGCATCGTGCTCACATGCCCACTGACGAACGGCACGAAGTTCGTCAGCTGACAGGACATGACCATCCGGGTTTCCAGGAGAATTGAGGAAAACAAGAACGGCATCCGGCCACGTATCCGGCTTCCTAGGATCAACTGGAACGGGGGTCGCGCCCGCGAGACGCGCACCAATGTCATAGGTCGGATAAGCAACCTCTGGGACAAGCACCGTATCCCCCGGGCCAACTCCCAGCAGACGCGGAATCCAGGCAACCGCTTCCTTCGAACCGATGGTGGGAATAACGCCGGACAAGCCAACGTCCACCATATTGCGACGTTGCCCCCATGCAAGGATCGCTTCGCGCACTTCCCGAGTGCCAATAACCGTCGGATAACCGTGAGCATCCGACGCTACCGAAAGTGCCTCGCGGATAAAACCCGGCGTCGAATCGACGGGGGTTCCCACCGAAAGATCGCAGATCCCATCGGGATGCGACGAAGCAAGCGCCTTCGCGGGAGCGAGGAGGTTCCAGGGGAACTCGGGCAGTCCGAGCGGGCGGGGCAGTGTGATCATCACTGGTGCGACTCGAGGTAGTCCGCATTCTGCGGGGGCAGCGCGGCGACCATCTCGTCGTCGAAGTCCTGGACACCGGTCTTCTGCGCGCCACCGGGGGAACCAAGATCCTTGAAGAAGTCAGCGTTTGCTCGGTAGTAATCCGACCATTCCTCGGGCAGATCGTCCTCGTAGAAAATTGCCTCGGTCGGACACACCGGCTCGCACGCACCACAGTCCACGCATTCTTCGGGGTGAATGTAGAGAGTACGCGCACCTTCGTAGATGCAATCGACCGGGCACTCATCAACGCAAGCGCGGTCCTTCACGTCAACACAGGGCTGTGCGATGACGTAGGTCATGGCAACTCCTCATTGGAATCGATAGGGAAGCTTCTGCCCTCTATTATCTCCTTTATGAGTCAAAGTGCCCCAATTGAAAGCGCCAATGCGCATAATCGCGCCGAAGACAAGGCCTCGTCCCCCACGAGCGAGACCAACGCGAAGGCGCGATTTTCCAAAGACCCACGGGGCGCAATTCCTGCCAACATAACCGAAGGCGCGAATCTACCACCACTCCCATGGCTCGCATGGATACCTGGCGAACGCGTTGTTGTCCGCTACCGTTTAGCCGACGGACTCCATGACGCTCTTGGCACCCTCAAAACAACGTCCCGCGACTACGTCGAGATTGAAACCCGACGTGGACTGGTCCGAATCGATGCCGAAACCATGGTCACGGGTAAAAAAGTTCCGCCCCCACCAGCCTTCGGATCGTTTCAGAAGGAAAACTGACGGGGACGGAATCTATAGCTGAGCTAGTAAAGCATGGTCGCGCCACTCACTTCGCTGCGCGACGCTCGCGTGCTGCGATCTTGAAACGTTCCTGCGCATCCAAGACGACCTTGCGGACGCGAACCGCTTCAGGCGTGACCTCGACACATTCGTCGTTAGCCGCAAATTCAAGCGACTCTTCAAGAGTCAGCTTGCGCGACGGAGTCAGCGATTCGTACACATCAGCGGTAGCTGAACGCGTGTTCGTCTGCTTCTTCTCACGGCAGATGTTGACGTCCATATCTTCGCCACGCGGATTTTCGCCAACAACCTGGCCTTCGTAAACCTCGGAAGAAGGCTCAACGATGAAGGAACCGCGTTCCTGCAGATTCGTCATCGCATACGGAGTTGCCTGGCCTGCACGGTCAGCAACCAGCGAGCCGGTCAGACGCTGCTCGATGACACCCTGCCACGGGGCGTAGCCGTCAGCGATCGACGATGCGATACCGGTACCGCGCGTTTCGGTGAGGAAGCGGGTACGGAAGCCGATCAGACCGCGCGCCGGAACGACAAACTCCAGGCGGATCCAGCCCGAACCGTGGTTCGACATGGTTTCCATGCGACCCTTACGGGCTGCCATCAGCTGCGTAACGGAGCCGAGGTACTCTTCGGGAATGTCGATAGTCATACGTTCCATCGGCTCACTGCGAACACCTTCAATGTCCTTCGTGACAACCTGAGGCTTACCGACGGTCAGTTCGAAGCCTTCGCGACGCATCTGCTCGACCAGGATGGCAAGAGCCAGCTCCCCGCGACCCTGAACCTCCCAGGCATCGGGACGCTCGGTCGGCAGAACCCTCAGAGACACGTTGCCCACCAGCTCGCGGTCAAGACGATCCTTGACCTGACGTGCGGTGACCTTCGCACCCTTGACACGACCAGCCATCGGCGAAGTGTTGATACCGATCGTCATCGAGATCGCCGGATCATCAACGGTGATCAACGGCAGAGGACGAGGATCTTCAAGGTCGACCAGCGATTCACCGATCATGATGTCTTCAATACCGGCAACAGCGACGATATCGCCGGGGCCAGCAGTCTCAGCAGAAACGCGCTCCAGGCCTTCAGTGCGTAGCAGTTCGGTGATACGCACGGAACGAATGGTGCCGTCATGGCGGGCAAGACCCACATTCGCACCCTTGGTCAGCGTGCCATTGTGGATACGAAGCAGAGCAAGACGACCTAGGAACGGCGATGCATCAAGGTTCGTAACGTGTGCCTGAAGCGGAATGTCCTCTTCGTATTCTGGGCCGGGGATACGGTTCAGAATCGTTTCAAACAGGGGCTCGAGATCCTCGGTCGGAAGCTGGCCGTCACCGGGGTTTTCCAGCGAGCACACGCCAGCCTTGGCGGACGCGTAAATAACGGGCACATCGAGCAGAGAATCAACATCGGTTTCAATACCGTCATTCAGCAGATCTTCACCCAGCGACAGCAGAAGGTCGGTCGTTTCAGAAACGACCTCTTCGATACGAGAGTCCGGGCGGTCAACCTTATTCACAACGACGATAACCGGGAGCTGTGCCTGCAGAGCCTTACGTAGAACGAAGCGAGTCTGAGGAAGCGGCCCCTCGGAAGCATCGACCATCAGGACAACACCATCAACCATGGACAGACCACGTTCAACCTCGCCACCGAAGTCAGCGTGACCGGGGGTGTCAATAACGTTAATGGTGACGCCGTCTTCAAGACCGAGCTTCTGAGCGGCTGGACCACGGTAGTGGACAGCTGTGTTCTTCGCGAGGATCGTAATGCCCTTTTCGCGTTCAAGATCGCCCGAGTCCATGACGCGCTCGCCCGTCTTCTCGACGGTGTCACGGTCAGAAAAAGCGCCGGACTGCCAGAGCATCGCGTCGACCAGGGTTGTCTTACCGTGGTCAACGTGCGCCACGATTGCGACATTACGCAGGTCAGAGCGGGTTGGCATAGATGAACTCCTCAATAACACGATGGCCAGCAACACCTGAATCAGTCAGTGCGAGCATGGCCGGTGGGTACACATTCGACCCACAAAATAGCTGAAACCAGAATATCGGCTTAACGCCGGCATTCCCCTACCCATACCTGCGACGTTCACCACGTCATGTGGGACGCTCATGCACGCTCGCGAGCGGGCGTACTACCGTTAGAGAGGAAGTGAGACCGCATGATGCGCCTCGTCGCCCATCATTGTCGAACACCACACAACCACCCCGAAGCACCCACCATCGAGAGGGACACTGTGCGAATACGCCCGCTGATCGCCCGCACGTACATGAAGTTCTCGCGTTGGACTCTGTCCGCCGAGCCACTGCCTGAAAAAGTCATGGTCATCGGTGCGCCTCACACGTCCAACTGGGATGGCGTTTTCATGGCGCTCGCATTCTGGTCGATTAACCGCGAATTCACGTTCCTCGTCAAAGACTCCGTGGTGAAGGTCCCCGTCTTCGGTAGGTTCGTCAAGTGGATCGGCGGACGTGCGATCGATCGCAGTGGTGCACACGGCGTCGTGGGGCAGATTGTGGAGCAGTCGAACGTCGCGGATAAATTCACCATCGTGCTCACCCCGAAGGGTACGAGGTCCCCGCGCGACTACTGGAAGTCCGGTTTCTACCGGATTGCGACGGGTGCCCACTTGCCTGTTCAGCTCGGGTTTGTCGATAAGAAGACGATGACTTTCGGATGGGGTCATAACATCACCCTGACCGGCGACGTGCGCGCTGACATGGAGGTCATACGCGAGTTCTACGCTGACAAGGTGGGCGTGAACCCCGAAATGGCGTCGGTTCCACGCCTGCACGCTGAGGACGAAGAGGCCTAACCCCCTGGTTTTTTACGGGCAGAACGCCAGATTGTGTGGCCTCGTCTCCTATTTTGCGTTGAGAGAAGTCGCTCCCTTGGGGCGCGCAAGGCACCGTCGCAGGCCTCGAGTCCGGTGGCGGCGGAACGGTCGCAGTGGTCATCATTTCGATCCTTCTGATTGCGTTC
Source organism: Pauljensenia sp. UMB0895 (assembly GCF_030218905.1). NCBI lineage: Bacteria > Bacillati > Actinomycetota > Actinomycetes > Actinomycetales > Actinomycetaceae > Pauljensenia > Pauljensenia sp. UMB0895. The sequence goes on from NZ_JASOQR010000002.1 coordinate 40,289, forward strand.
TTCTGGCTGCCTCAGGCAAACGCATGTTTCATCAGGACCACTGAAGAAGCTGACCGGGCATCGGGCATGACCCCCTAACCACACAGCTGATTTCAGAAGCAGCCGAAGAGCGTTCCCTAGTCGATGACGAGGGAACGCTCTTCGCTTACAACGAGCACCTCGGCCCCCTTGAGGGCCTCACCGAGAACGTCGTTGACCGCCCACTCAAGAGAGTCAAGGGCGTCTTCTCCCCCGCTGATGGCCTCAGCCTCGCAGTCGTTGACCCGGATGAGCGCAGCCCCGCCGATTGACACAACACCCTCGGCATCAGAACCGTGCTCTTCAACAATGCGCGCCCACGCGGAGTCCAGCGCTTTCGGCGTTATGACACGCACCCGGACTCGGTATGCCAGGTCTTGGGTTGTGTGCCGATCAAACCAGTCATCAGACACTTTCCACATCGTCATGCTTCAAGTATCAGACCAAGCAGCAGAAAACTGCAATGGGTGGGGCACCTCGCTCAACGTTGAAGCGGAGCTCAACCACGTTTCGCACGAGACGAACGTCACAGCCTCTATTCTACTTCTTTGATGTAAGCCCCGTTCGGAACTTGGTCAGAGGTTCAGACGTTGAACCTGAACTCGACGATGTCGCCGTCAGCCATCACGTAATCCTTGCCTTCCATGCGGACCTTGCCGGCCGCGCGGGCTTCCTGCATGCCACCGTATTTGATCAGGTCGTCATAGGACACGATCTCAGCTTTAATGAAGCCCTTCTGGAAGTCCGTGTGGATAACGCCGGCAGCCTGCGGAGCAGTATCACCGCGATGGATCGTCCACGCGCGCGATTCCTTCGGACCTGCCGTCAGATAGGTCTGCAAGCCAAGAGTTTCAAACCCAACGCGCGCCAGCTTGTCCAAGCCGGCTTCGCTCTGTCCGGATTCTTCCAGCATCTCGCGCGCATCGTCTTCATCAAGCTCAACCAGTTCGGCTTCGAACTGAGCGTCAAGGAAGATGGCATCAGCCGGAGCGACCAGCTCACGCAACGATGCTTGCAGGGCCTCGTCTTCCATCCCCTTCGCGTCCATGTTGAACACGAAAATGAACGGCTTAGTCGTCATGAGCTGGAACGATTTCAGCGCATCGGGATCCAAGTCAGCGCCCGCAGGGCCCGACAGGAGCTCGCCACGTTCGAGGATTTCAAGAGCTGCCTTGGCAGTTTCAAGAACGACCGCTTCGGTCTTCTTACCTCGTACCTCTTTTTCGAGGCGCGGGATCTGCTTTTCCAGCGTCTGGATATCGGCAAGAATCAGCTCGGTCTGGATCGTCTCAATGTCGGAAGCAGGATCAACCTTGCCGTCAACGTGCACGACATCCGGGTCTAAGAATGCGCGAGTTACCTGGCAGATCGCGTCGGCCTCGCGAATATTTGCGAGGAACTGGTTGCCCAGGCCTTCACCCTCAGACGCACCTCGGACGATACCTGCAATATCAACGAAGGAAACCGTCGCGGGAATGATCTTCTCTGAATGGAAGATATCCGCCAGCACCTTCAGGCGAGGATCCGGCAAAGGCACAACGCCAACGTTCGGTTCAATGGTTGCGAACGGGTAGTTCGCCGCCAGAACGGTGGCGCGAGTCAGAGCATTGAACAGGGTCGACTTGCCGACGTTGGGCAGTCCTGCGATTCCGATAGTAAGAGACACGCTGACCATTCTAGGTCAGCGTGCCATCGTATGGAGTATCAGCTGGTGTGATCAGGGCCAGCCTTGCGCGGTGCGTGCGGGCGTGCGTCGACTAAGCCGTTCGCTTTCAGTTCCGTTCGCAAATTACGAGGCAACGCGAAGGTGATCGTTTCCGTTTCAGTTCGAACAACGTCAACCGTGGGGAACCCACGAGGTTGCAACCACTCAATAACATCGCGAACCAGGATCTCAGGCACGGAAGCACCCGAGGTCAAACCGACCACCTTGGCGCCTTCAAACCAGACTTCCTGCAGTTCTTCAGCCTTATCCACGCGATACGCTGCACCGGCACCGGCTTCAAGAGCGACTTCGACAAGGCGCACCGAGTTCGAGGAGTTCGCCGAACCGACAACCACCATGACGTCAACCTTCGGGGCAATCGTCTTAACGGCAACCTGACGGTTTTGGGTCGCGTAGCAGATATCGTCCGACGGCGGGTCAATCAGATTGGGGAAACGCTGACGCAGACGGTCAACCGTTTCGCGCGTCTCGTCAACGGACAGCGTGGTCTGTGAAATCCACACGACACGGTCAGGATCACGAACCTCAACGTTTGCGACCTCGTCGGGTGTTCCCACGACCTGAATATGCGAAGGGGCTTCACCGAAGGTACCTTCGACCTCTTCGTGCCCCTGATGCCCGACCAGAATGATGTCGTAGTCTTCCTTCGCGAAACGCACGGCCTCGCGGTGAACCTTGGTCACCAACGGGCACGTCGCATCAATCGTGGCAAGCCGACGGCGTTCAGCTCCATCACGTACTTGTGGCGAAACACCGTGTGCACTGAAGACGACGCGAGCTCCTTCGGGGACCTCGTCAGTCTCTTGGACGAAAATCGCGCCACGCTTCGTCAGCGACTCAACGACGTATTTGTTGTGCACGATCTCTTTACGCACATAAACCGGCGCACCGTAAAGGTCCAAGGCCTTTTCAACGACATCAACAGCCCTGTCCACTCCGGCGCAGTACCCACGTGGGGCGGCCAAGAAGATGTGACCGGCCTCGTTCCCCGATTCCTTCGAAGAAGCGGAGCAGGTCGAATCGATGGCGGGAAAAGCATCCGTCAGGTCACTCATGCTCTCAATTTACCGACATCTGGGTCGTGAGTGCGCGCTGAACGGGGCTTTGAGCACAGCTCCACATTTCTGCAATTCGATTCACCCATGGTCTGTGGCATTCTTGGATGCGTGACGAATCAACCTCTGGCACTTCGGGCCGCGGACACAACCGCAGATAACCCCTGGCCTCTCCGCAAGCTAACGGAGAACATCAAAATCTACGTCGAACGCATGTCTACGCTCTGGGTCGAAGGCCAGATCGTTGAATATAAGCCACGCGCTACCTCGAAAATCGCATTCTTCGTCCTCCGTGATGTTGAGACCGACACTTCGATGACCGTCACCGCATGGCCGGGGATGCTGAAGGAACTTGGTGGCGCTTTCACAGAGGGCGCACGGATCGTCACGCGTGTTACCCCTCAGTTTTGGACATCAAAGGGTTCCCTGAATCTGCGCGCACAAGAAATCCGTATCGCGGGCTCGGGCAATCTTCTGCTTCAGATCGAGCAATTGCGCGCTCAGCTTCAAAAAGAAGGACTCTTTGCGCTTGAGCGAAAGAAGCCCATCCCCTTCCTGCCCGGTCGAATCGGCCTAATCTGCGGGTCGAACGCGAAGGCGAAAGACGATGTCCTCGTCAACGCCACAGACCGCTGGCCCGTCGCCGACTTCGAGATCAGGGAAGTCGCCGTTCAGGGCGAGCGCTGCGTGCCAGAAGTCATGAGTGCTCTCAGGGAATTGGACGCACGGCCCGATATTGATGTCATCGTCATTGCACGCGGTGGCGGCTCCGTCGAAGACCTTCTGCCGTTCTCTAACGAGCGACTACTGCGCGCCGTCGCGCTAGCTTCCACTCCGGTCGTGTCGGCGATTGGGCACGAGGCCGACGCTCCCCTGCTGGACTTTGTCGCCGATTTCAGGGCGTCGACTCCGACGGATGCCGCGAAGCGAATCGTCCCGGACTATGCAACTGAGCAAGCGCACATTCAAACAGCAATCGACACAATGCGCGGAGCCATCATGCTTCGATTGGGCCGCGAGCGCCAGCTCATCGATTCATACGCTTCTCGCCCGGTTCTGCTCAGCCCGGGGGCGGTCGTCGATACGCATCGCGCGGGGCTTGCTCAAACGCTCACCGGTTTGCGACATGCAGTCGAGCGACGTCTTTCAGCTGAAACAACCGCACTGGGACGGATGCAGGCAACACTCACTGCTCTTTCCCCGCAGGGAACACTCGATCGCGGATATTCAATTCTGAAGCTTCCCAGTGGAGCAATCATCAAGGATGTTGCCGACGCACCAAAAGGTAGTTTGATCGAAGGCATCCTTGCATCGGGCCGAATGGTCGCTCAGGTTGTGGGAACTACGCCCGCGTCGCCGACAGGCCAAGCGAACGGATAAATGGGCGCGACCTCGTCCCCCTTTCTTTGCACATCAACCATTCACTCTCACATCGACTGTCATACCCCGGAGGTACATATGGATAACGAACTGGCTCCCGTCGAGTCACTGTCCTACGAGCAAGCACGCGACGAACTCGTGCAGATCGTCAAGCAACTCGAATCGGGTCAAGCACCGCTTGAAACGACTCTGTCTCAGTGGGAGCGCGGGGAAGCGTTGGCCACTCACTGCAAGCAGATTCTTGATGTTGCCGCGTCTCGTCTGGATAAGGCTGAGGCCCCCACACAGTAAGCTGGCAGGCGCGAATGATGGTTCGCGTAGAGCTTGTCATCGAATTCGTTTGGGAGTCTTTGTGGATGTGCTTGAGATCCAGTTGATATCCGCTTTGGAGACGAACACAGCGACCATGGCGGGCAACAGACCAACACCCTGCGCACAGATGCCACACGCGAGCATCGATTGGGCACGTTGATACCCTGCTCAGACTAAAATCGGTACAGATCGCGCAGCCTGTCTGCGCACCCGACAAAGGATGTGCCATGGATCTTGCTCACGAGCCTCATATTCTCGCCATCGGCGAAGCGCTCATTGACATCGTTACGCCTATTTCTCACCCTGAAGATGCACGCGAAATCCCCGGTGGTTCGCCAGCGAACGTCGCTATGACCCTTGGGCGTCTGGGACGCCCATCGGTGCTCTCCACGTGGTTTGCAAACGACCCGCGTGGCAAGGTCATCGAGGAACACTTCACCGCTTCCCACGTGGTCATCACCCCCGAATCGCGCGGGGCTCACCACACGACCACCGCTCTTGCATCCATTGATGACAAGGGCGCGGCCACCTACACCTTCGACTTCGACTGGAACCCCACCCGCCCGATCCCCGTTTCTGACCAAGCGCTGGTCGTGCACGCAGGCTCGATTTCCGCGGCCGTCCAGCCTGGTGCCGACACCGTGTACGAGGCCCTGAAAACCGCGCGTCCTCACGCACTGATCACCTTCGACCCGAACGCTCGTCCTGCCGTTATGGGCTCGCCAAAAAAAGCCATGCCCCTGGTCGAAAAATTCGTCGCAGTATCGGACGTCATCAAGGTGTCCGACGAGGATCTTGAGTGGCTTACCAATGGTGAAGAACTCGATCATGTGATTGCCCGTTGGCTTGACCTTGGGCCTTCGTTGATTATCGTCACTCGTGGCAAGAAGGGCGGTCTAGCCGTTTCGAAGTCCGGTGTCCGCGTCGAAGCTACCCCCGGCGATGTCAAGGTCGTCGACACCGTTGGTGCTGGTGATTCGTTCATGGGTGGCATTTTGGATGCAATGTGGGGTCTTCAGCTGTGCGGTGCTGAAGGACGCGCCACTCTTGAGACAATTGATGCTGACCAGGTCCAAACAATTCTTGACCGCGCTTCCCGCATCTCTGACGTGACCGTGTCACGCGCGGGCGCTAACCCACCGTGGTCGTACGAAATCGACTGACGCGCTACGTACAATACGGGCGATACCTCATGAAGTATCGCCCGTATTCTTTATCCAACAGGTGGCTTCACTCCACCGGTGTCACACTCCGACGGATCTATTTTCCCAGCCTGCGTTCACGTTGAGCATAGGAGCGCAGAGCACGCAGGAAGTCCACGCGCCTAAAGTCCGGCCAATAGGCCTCGCAGAAGTAGTACTCCGAATGGACTGACTGCCAAATCATGAACCCGGACAGTCGTTGCTCGCCGGACGTGCGGATCACCAAATCGGGGTCCGGTTGGTCTTTCGTGTACAGGTGAGCAGTGATATCCGCATCGGATAGACAGTCTGCGACTTCGTCAAGGTTCTTCCCCTGGGCCGACGCCTCACGCATGATCGCGCGAACAGCTTCGGTGATTTCGTGGCGTCCTCCGTAGCCGACGGCAACGTTGACTTTCATGCCCCGAACGGTCGCGGTCGATGCAACCGATGCGCGGATCCGCGCTGCTACGTCTTCGGGGAGTAGGCCCAAGTCTCCAACGACGTTGAGATGCCATTTTCCTTGCATAGCCAAGTGGTCAACGGCGTCGGCGATGATACCAAGGAGTTCGGTCAGTTCCTCTGATGTGCGAGAAAGATTGTCGGTCGACAGCATCCACAAGGTGATGACTTCGACGCCGAGTTCTTCTGCCCAGACGAGGAATTCGGAGATCTTTTCGGCGCCGGCACGATGACCTTGCGACGCTTGTTTGCCGGTGGATTTGGCCCAACGACGGTTTCCGTCAAGAATGACACCAATGTGTCTGGGGATGGCCGACTGGGGAAGCTGCTTGCGCAGACGTTCCTCGTACAGGTCATAGGCCAGAGCGAGTCGCGCCATGGTCCCTCCCATTTCCGGCTACCGGTAGCAGTTGACAGTGTCGTAACCGTTAGCGACACCGTATTGGGCAACCGCTAGCGATCGTTGATCTGCGTTAAGGGTAATCGTTTTTCATAATGAAAGTGACCTCACCTGCACGCATATGCACAGTGGAGGTGCGCGATGACCACGATTGTTGGAACCGAACACCTTGGAGGCCTTGGAAGATGTTCATCTGCTGAATTGCCCCTCGTACACAATCGCTAACTTACGGTAACGTAGGTTATGTGGATATCAGCGTGAGACTGACAGCCACGGTTTGAATTAATTCGCGTTTGAATTCGTTGTGGGAGGCATCATGAAGGTCGCATCGCTTCATCCGAAGTCGTGGGTTCCAAACCAGTTGATCGCTATTAAGCCTCACCTGCGAGGATGGTTGCATCTTGTTACAGCCCCACTCTCGCTAGCGGCATCAATTGTGCTGATCTGTCTTGCCCCAACGACTCCGACAAAGTGGGCATCAGCGGTTTACCTTGCCTCGTCTCTTCTTCTTTTTGGCATCTCGGGTCTCTATCATCGCTTCTACTGGAAGCCGAACTGGGAGCTCGTGTGGAAACGGCTTGATCACTCGAATATTTTCCTTCTCATCGCCGGCACATACACTCCCTTGTCGGTTGCCTTGCTCACCAGGCACGATGCAATGGTTCTGCTGTCGATTGTCTGGATTGGGGCCATCATCGGGATCCTCATCAACCTTTTCTGGCCGACCGCCCCGCGGTGGCTCTCAACGTTAATCTACGTGGTTTTGGGATGGACTGCTGTCGCATACCTCCCTCAGCTCTGGAGCGCTGGTGGCCCGGCTGTGGTCTGGCTGATCGTCGCGGGGGGCATTCTTTACACGCTGGGCGCAATAGTCTACGCAACAAAGCGTCCGGATCCTTCCCCAACGTGGTTCGGGTTCCACGAAATCTTCCACGCTTTCACCGTTGCCGCCTGGGCATGCCACTGCGTGGGCGTGTACTTGGCCGTTCTTCTCTGATTTTCTCTGCCCGTGTTGACGAGGCCGGACGGCTCATCTGCACGTTACGTTTGCGCCCGGAATTTACCTGACTACTTCGCATTCAGGCAGGAATGCTTTGGCATTGCTAGACTGACTGAGTCTTAGCGCCGGTACCATCGTTCCGGCTATCGTTTTTGGAGGACACTTATGGCCGACACTCAGTGGCTGACTCAGGCTCAGTACGACCTTCTACAGAAGGAGCTCACCGAGCGCATTGAAATCAAGCGCCCGGAAATTGCGAAGCTGATCGATGCGGCTCGCCAAGAGGGCGACCTGCGTGAGAACGGTGGCTACCACGCTGCACGCAACGAACAGTCGATGAACGAAACGCGCATCCAGACTCTCCAGGAGATGCTCGCTTCAGCAGAGGTTGGCGAAACGCCCGCTGATGACGGCATCGTTGAACCCGGCATGGTTGTGACTGCTCTGGTTGGCGGACGCGAGATGACGTTCCTGCTCGGTTCACGTGACGCTGGTGGAGACTTGGGCGTGCAGGTCTTCTCTGCGAAGGCTCCTCTGGGTGCCGCGGTCACCGGGCACAAGACGGGCGACAAGGTGTCATACGAGGCTCCAAATGGCAAGGAGATCGAGGTCGAGATCCTCACAGCAAAGCCTTTCGCGGGCTGATCCGCTCTAGAGCGCCCCTTCATTCCTACTCTTTCACGGTCAGCGTTTCAAAGAAGATACGCTTCCGTAGAACACCCGGAGGGAAATAGCGCCGAAGCATGTGTGGCGGGGTCAGTAGTCTTTGACTACTGACCCCGCCACACGTGTTGAACAATCTTAAACGCTACCTAGCCTCCCCTGGACTTTCCATGCTCTGGGCACTTTCAGTGCCGTCCATATCCGGTTTTTCCCCTGGAACGGGGGCCTCACGCCTAGAAGTGGACGCAACCGATCCGTCAGCCACGATCTGAGACGCCGCGTCTTGGGATGAAGATTGAGCGGGGGCCTCGTTGACGTGCGTCTTCGACGCGTACGATGCTGCGACCATTTCATCGAGCATTCCAGGAGGACCGCCGGGACGATCCTGCTTTGTTGCCAGCTCTGGCATGGAGTCATATCCGTGCAGGTAGAGGAACGTGGCATTCAAGAACGCCGCAATCGGAACACCGAAAACAGCTCCAGGAATGCCGCCCAGCGAACCAGCGCCTGCCACGACAAGCAACACGGCTATCGGGTGAAGAGAAACAGCGTGAGACATCAACAGAGGCTGAAGAAGATTCGATTCGATCTGCTGAACAACCAAGATAACAACCAGCATGATAACGCCAGCCGTAATCCCCTGATCAACCAAAGCAACCAAAACAGCGATGGCACCAGACACCATTGCGCCAGCAATCGGAACGAAGGACGCAAAGAATACGACCACAATGATCGGAAGAACCATGGGGAGCCCTAAGAAGAAGGCTCCCAAACCGATACCCACCGCGTCGATAGCGGCAACTTGAATCTGGGTTCGAACGTACGAACCGAGCGTCACCCAGCCACGAATCGCAGATTCGTGCAGAGGAGTACGTGCCGGAGCTGGGAACAGTCGCACAATCCACAGCCAGATTGTGCGTCCCTCTTTAAGGAAGAAGAACAGGCAGAACAGCATGATCAGGAAGCCGGAAACCAGCGATACCACCGAGGATGTGACCGAGTAGGCCTGGCTGAAAATCTGCTGCACGTTCTGCTGCACATAGTTGGTAATCTGAGTCATCGCACTGGTGACAACGTTGTCGAAGACCGTCATGTCGATCTTCCATGGCAACTGAGCCAACCAGTCACGGAACGTATCAAGACCACCGCTAGCCTTCCTCATCAGATCAGGCAACTGCATGGCAATTTCTGTTCCCGCCTGAGACAGAGCACCGGCGACAAGCGCAACCAGGAATAGCAGACCCAGAGCTGCTGCCAGCGTCCTCGGGAGCTTTGCCTTTACTGTCAGCCAACGCACAAGCGGTTCAAGTAAGACAGCAAGAAGCAAAGCGATCGCGACGGAAATAATCAGCGTCCAGATCTTGGAGGCAGCCCACGCGATACCCGCAGTTGCGATCGCAACGACAATCAGACGCCATGACAGTGCGGCAGATAAGCGAAGGGGCCAGGGAACGGACCTTGTTGCATCGCGTTCACTTTCAAGCGTATCCCCGCGGTGAAACTCCATCGTGGGCTCTTCTGCGCCGACGGCATTCTTGTGCTCCGCTTCTGACGCAAACCGAGCAACAAACGCACCAAGGCGCGCTTTGTTCCGTCCGCTGCGATCAAACATCGCGACCCCTTTCACTGTTGAACTGTTTCAAGACTACCCAAGACCATGTACAAATTCCTTTGTAGCCTATTTCCTCCTCCTGTCGCGCCTTGGCGTATTCAGTGTTTGGATGAAGCCATGAAAAACCTGACTGACCTTTTCAGCGGTGGCAGTTTCATTGCCCCTGTCGCTCTCAACGCTCCCATTCACACCGAGCCCGGAAAAAACGAAGAAATCATTTATTTTGCAGCGGGGTGTTTCTGGGGAGTCGACAAAGCCTTCTGGAATACTCCGGGGGTCGTTGCAACCGCAACGGGCTACATGGGTGGCACGCTGGAAAACCCCTCCTACGACGACGTCTGTAGCGGGCTGACCGGCCACGCTGAAACCGTGCGTGTTGTCTATTCAACCGAAAAGACCAGTGTGGCTCAGCTCATTTCCCTCTTCTTTGAGATTCACGATCCGACTCAAGTGAACCGCCAGGGTAACGACCGTGGGCCCCAGTATCGCGGTGCAATCTGGATTTCGACGGATGAACAGTTGGCAGTGGCTCTCGCTGCCCGTGATGCGTATCAAGAAAAGATCAGCGAAGCTGGCTTCGGCCAAATCGCAACTGAGATCGCCCCCGCATCCGAAGCCGGTCAATTCTGGTACGCAGAGGACTATCACCAAAAGTACCTGTTTAAGAATCCCAACGGATACGAATGCCACGCACGAACAGGGATCCCCTGCCCGATCGTCTAGTCACCTCGCATGTCAACACCCAACGTTTTCCGTTCGGCTTGTGCGCATATATACGAGGCCGCGCCCGCAGCAACGCATTGTGCTTGCTACGGGCGCGGTTCGTTGTCTCTGAACTCAGGCAACGCCCATGATGTCGGTGACGAACACCAGCGTGTCACCGCCACCGATACCTGCCTGCGGAACACCACGTGCGCCATAGCCGTATTCCGGCGGAATGGAGAGCAGAACGCGCGAACCAACGCGGTGGCCCAGCAGGCCCTCGTCCCATCCGCGGATGACCATGCCAACGCCGATCTGGAAACTCAGGGTCGCCCCACGATCGTAGGAGTTGTCGAAGATATCGCCACCGAACACCTGGCCAAGGTAGTGGCAGTGGATGGTGTCTCCGGCTTCAACGACATCGCCGTCGCCTTCTGTCAGGACCTCGACAAGAAGTTCGTCGGAGGGAGCATTTTCGAAGGCGAGCTGAGGCTTACGGGCAAAGTCGCCGGTAACAGTGATGTTTTCCATGAGGATTCCTTCAAGATTCGTGATGCACGGTAAAGATTCGATTCCTTGCGTTGGAATCGGAGAGAAAGAGTCAGTTGTCCCTGAATGCTGCGATGAGTCGCAGAATCTCTAGGTACATCCACACGACGGTGACCAGAATACCGAAAGCACACATCCACGCATACTTTGCAGGAACGCCCTGCTCTACACCGATTCGCGCTTGGTCAAAATCGCCGATCAGACAGGCTGCTCCAACGAAGACAGCCAGCAGACCAACGACAATGCCCAGCGGAATACCCATCACAGTAATCGAGTCGAAGCCACCGGAGGAAAGGACACCCGTCAGGGTCAAAACCCATGACAAGAGTCGGTAAACGAGGATGCCGATCAGTGCAATCAGCGTGAACTTCATCAGCTTCGACGAATTACGGACCTTACCGGAAGCAAAGAGCGCAAGGGTCACACCGAAGACGGCGGCCGTCGCAACGAGTGCTTGAACGACGATTCCGGGGTACATCAATTCGAAGACGGCAGAAACTGCGCCAAGAGCCAAACCCTCGAAGGCTGCATAAGCGAGGATCAGAGCGGGACGAATCGTCTGAGAGAACGAATTCACCATCGCCAGAATGAAGCCAACAAGCACGCCAACACCGGACAGCGCGATCGCCATCGACGGGTTCACGGCAGACAGCATCCACGTTGCCGTAGCGGCAACCAGCAGGACACCCAGGGAAATTCCGGTCTTCATAATGACGTCGTCGTAGGTCATCACTCCACGGTCAACAGCATCCGCGGCCGGCGCTTGGTACATCGACTCCATCTGAGACTGCGTGTACTGCCCGTAGTCCATCGACGAGGCCGACCCAGCTTGGGTGGAATACGAGTTCGCCGTCGAATATGGGTAACGCTGATCCGCAGCGTTAGCGGCGCTCGGTTGCGATGATGGAGTGTATCCGGGCATTGTGGGGTATCCCGCCGGCGTGTACTGCGATTCCTTCGCCCACTGAGTTTCAAGCTTGTCAAAAACTGGGTTAGACAACTTCTGGCCTCCTAGGTCTTACGTGTCTATCTCTATTGTCCCATGACTATCACGGACTTTCCCTAGAAGAAACCGCACAAAACCGCCACAAAACCTGTGTCTTTCCTGAAAACACTCGTCCCCCACCAGACGGAGAAGGCCTAAGAAAGCGGTGAACAAGCGCGCATGGCCGGCAGATCCTTATGCTCAGGCAGTGCGTTCTTTAGGTTAGAATGAGACGCGCACATGCGCGGCCCCCATGGCCCAATTGGCAGAGGCAACCGACTTAAAATCGGTGTGTTGTCGGTTCGAGTCCGACTGGGGGTACTTTTCACTCCCCACCTATCTCAGGCAATTCCTCTGGGCCTAGGCAAGCGATATGGCAATGCCATCAAGAATGTCATGCTCGGACGTCACAACATGGTCAATGACACTCCCCTGCTCAGTTGCGCGAGCAACAACACGCTTGACGATACGGCTCCAAATCAGCGCACCCGCCGCAATCACATCTTCACGCCCCTCAGGCATAAACCCGAGAGCGGCCTTCACCTTCGTCGGTTGATCCACCATGAAACGCACCGCTTGATCAATCTGATCAAGACTCAACGACGCACCGTGAATGAGTTCCGGCTGGTATGTCGCAAGCCCCAAAGCCTGAGCGGTCAACGTCGTGACAGTGCCAGCAACACCCACCAATGTCTTCACACGCTCAAGGTCAACAACCTTTTGCGCCCCATCGAGCTGTTCATCAATCCACTCGATTGCACGCTCTTGATGAGCACGGGGAATTCCCGCTTCCGGATCACAGTCAGCAAAGAATTTTTCTGTCACGCGCACTGCACCCATATCGACAGAAATTGCCTGACGAACCTCAGTATCGCCCAAGACCAGTTCGGTCGAGCCACCACCAATATCGACGACAAGCATCGGGCTTTCGACGCCTGCCCCTAGGTCAGAGACTGCGCCCGAGAAAGACAGGGCGGCCTCGAGCGTTCCTTCAACAACCTCCGGCTCGATGCCGAGAATCGAACGAACAGCATCGATAAATTCATCACGATTGGACGCATCCCGCGACGCAGACGTCGCCACAAACCGCACCTTCGACGCACCCAGGCGGGAAATCATGCGCTCATACTCAACAACGGCATCAATTGTGCGATCAATCGCAGCCGGATCGAAACGACCCGTCTTATCTACTCCCTGCCCCAAGCGAACAATACGCATCTGACGAGTCAAATCAGTCAGGCGCACACCGTTTTCATCACGCTCCACATCGGCAACAAGCAACCTGATGGAGTTCGTTCCACAATCAATACCAGCGACACGATTCATTAAATACACATTCCTTTTCGGGGCACACTCCCAAGCTACGCCGTCACCTAATCAACGACACCATCATTGCCACACAACAACCGCCGGTCGGAAACCACCAATTAGCAGGAGCAGTGCTGAGCGCTCCACATCCCTCGTTCTTCCATCATCGCTAACGCGCGATCACCAATCGGATTCACACCGGGACCCGCTGCCAGGGCATGACCAACCAGAGCATGAAGGCACTTGACACGCGTCGGCATGCCACCAGCGGAAACACCCGAGATTTCAGGAACATCCCCCAATTCGAGACGACGTTCAATATAGTCATGATGAGCTGCCTGGTACTGAACGGCAACCTCTTCATCATTGGCCAGCAGGTCATTGAAATCTTCCATGACATGCTCGGCCTCGAGCGTTGAACACGCCTTCACGATCGGAGGGCTGGTCAGATAGAACGTCGTCGGGAACGGACTACCGTCTTCAAGACGCGGGGCCGTCTTCACGACAGTCGGACGGCCGCACACGCAACGTGCACCAATACCGACAACACCACGAGGCACACGATCCAACTGCTCACGCAAAACATCCAGATCTGCTTCGGTAGCGATCGACGGGTCTTTCCCCACTTCGGTCACGATAACGTGCTCCTTACGATTTGGCCGCGACACGCGGCTATTGAGATTGAGCGCTTTGCGCGCCACTGGGCGCTGGCTGATCACCAGACTGCGATGGTACAGCCTTCGACTGACCCACTTCAGCTTCGTCAGCTTCTTGAATCAGTTTACCGACAACTTGAATCCACGGCCTTGCTGGACCTTCAGGCGACGCAGCGTTGATCTGCGCTTTGTCCACATACTCCTCGCCAGGATCAACCACCGCGTACTGCACCTCACCCGGCTTCACGTACCCGAGTCGTTCACGAGCCTGCGAGGCAATGAACTCCGGGTCGCTCCACAAGTCGAGCTGCTCACGCATCTGAGCATTCTGTTGCTTCGTCTGTTCTACCTTCGCGGTGATGTCGCGAAGCTCCTGCTCCTGTTTCCACCACGCATACAAATTGGGGACGAGCAATGCCCCAAGCACACCAACAAGAACAACAACGGAGAGCAAACGCGTCGAAAGCTCCAGACCGCCAACAAGGAACGTCTTTCCTTCAGCAAGACGGCGTTCTTGGCGAGCTTTCTTCTCTTGACGACGCTCGCGAACTTTAGCTCGACGGCGTTCTTCACGACTCTGCGGAACACGTGCAGGACGGAACTGATGAGCTGAAGCGGCGACATTCGCCTTATGAGCGCTACGAATCTCCCGTGCTCGCTCTAGGCGTTCTGCGGGAGAGGGTGGCACCTGCACATCTGCCTGCACCTTTGCGCTATCAGACTTCTTGGAGCGCTTGAACAAGGATGATTTTTCTGAAGCCTTCTGATCCTTTTTGGGCGCGGTTCCACGCGATAGACCACGATTGTGGTCTGGTCGTCGGGGCGCTTGGGGGCGCTCACTGCGTGGATTACGAGGCATGCTTCTAATGGTGCCCCACTTCGGGCTTTGGCGCGCGTCAGCCTAACGGCGAGCCGAAGCGTGCACCTGTGATGTGCTCCAACTTTTAGGTTTCATTGACTTGATACAGCAGTGGGCCCCGAACCGACGGTTCGGGGCCCACACGTCGCCTCAGCGCGTGAGCACATCGTCGACGAAGCGTTTTTCCTAGCTACGCTCAGTTCAGCGACCGAGGCGCGGGAAGGAGGAACGGCCAGCGTAAACAGCTGCATCGCCGAGTTCTTCTTCGATGCGCAGAAGCTGGTTGTACTTGGCAACGCGCTCGGAACGAGCCGGTGCGCCAGTCTTGATCTGACCGGAGTTGGTGGCAACTGCGAGGTCAGCAATGGTGACGTCTTCGGTCTCGCCGGAACGGTGCGAGGTCATCGAACGGTAGCCGTTACGGTGTGCTTCCTCAACCGCATCGAGGGTTTCGGTGAGCGAACCGATCTGGTTGACCTTAACCAGCAGAGCGTTGGCGGCGCCAAGCTCGATGCCCTTGCGCAGACGCTCCGGGTTGGTAACGAAGAAGTCATCGCCAACGAGCTGGACGCGATCGCCGATCTTGTCGGTGAGGGACTTCCATGCATCCCATTCGTCTTCCGACAGCGGGTCTTCGATGGAAACCAGCGGGTACTTCGAGATGAGGTTCTCGTAGTACTCAACCATGTACTCGGTCGTGCGGCCTTCGCCTTCGAACTGGTACAGGCCGTCTTTGAAGAACTCAGAGGAAGCAACGTCGAGGGCGAGAGCAACGTCTTCGCCGGGCTTGAAGCCGGCCTTTTCGATTGCTTCGATGATCAGGTCGAGTGCTGCAGCGTTGGACTCGAGGTTCGGGGCGAAACCGCCTTCGTCACCGAGGCCGGTGGACAGACCGCGTTCCTTGATGACGCCCTTGAGGGTGTGGTAGACCTCTGCGCCCCAACGGAGGGCTTCGCGGAAGGTCGGTGCACCGATCGGAGCGATCATGAATTCCTGGATGTCAACGTTGGTGTCGGCGTGCGAACCACCGTTGAGGATGTTCATCATCGGGACGGGCAGAACGTGAGCGTTCGGGCCACCGAGATACTGGTAGAGCGACAGGCCAGCGGACTCAGCTGCTGCGTGTGCAACGGCGAGGGAAACACCGAGGATGGCGTTTGCACCAAGCTTGCCCTTGTTCGGGGTGCCGTCGAGATCCAGCATGATCTGGTCGATGGTGCGCTGATCTGCAGCGTCCTCGTCGATCAGTTCGGGGGCGATGATGTCGTTCACTGCGTCAACGGCGTCCTGAACACCCTTGCCCAGGTAACGGCCCTTGTCGCCGTCGCGACGCTCAACTGCTTCAAATGCGCCGGTGGAAGCGCCTGAAGGCACGGATGCACGTGCAAGCGTTCCGTCTTCGAGCAGGACCTCAACCTCAACGGTCGGGTTACCGCGCGAGTCCAGAATCTCGCGAGCTGCAATAGCCTCAATCCTTGCCACGTCATTCTCCAATCGATCAATTTCGTGGACTGTTGTCAGTCATAACGGTAGTACGTTTGCGGCCGTTCGGCCTAGTTGCAGACGCAAATCTGAACAAGCATTCACGTCTTGTGGGGTGCGATGATCCGTTCAGCCGCCTTTGGTCCCGATCTTTGACGGAACCAAGGAGGAATGGATCACACGATCACTCGCCAGACCCAGCTCCGCCACCGGTCTGGCCAGCCGTGAAAACGGAAGCATCCACAACGTCACCGAAGATCGGTGACTTGAGGCTGCCATCTTCTTCAATCGTGCCGTAACGAGGGTTGATGTCAACCTGCTGCGTAGCAGCGATTTCCTTGTAGTCCTCAGCGAGGGTGGCAAGCGCATCCTGGCCCATCTGGTCCAGCTGAGCTTTAATCACCGAGTAGCGAAGAATCTCGGTCAGAACGGGGCTGAAGTCACCGGATGGAGCATGAATACGTCCCTGGTCAACAAGCGACGCAACGAACTCATTCACCTGCTCATCGGTTGCAGAAATCTGGTTCTCATTAGCCAGCTGCGTGAACTTCAAAGCATCGGGAAGCATGGCAACAAGGGTTGCGCGACCCATCGGCTGGCCGGTCAACTCAGCGTACTGGGAAAGGGCGTCTGAAACATCAGCTTCGGAGTAGTTGACGCCGTTCACTGAAACTGCGGTGCCCGGGTGTGCCGAGCATGCTCCGAGTCCCAGGATGGAAATGCTTGCTACAGCAACCATTGCTGCTTTCTTTACGCTGAACACGTAGGTCCTCCCTGCCGTATAGCCCATGTTGGCCACGATTATTTTATGACACGTTCCTTTAAAAGTGCTGAAAGCGCCATGATGATGAAATCAGGCGTTAAAAGGGACAAGAATCTTCGTTACCAAAGTTTCAACCCAATCCAGCAACGCTTCATCCGTGAGCGGTTCTCCGCCGATTCGACTAGTCATGGGAAGGGGAACCATGACCTGTCGAACAGCAGCTTTAATGACCGCACCCGGGTGTAAACGCTTCAAGCGAAGAACCTGAGACTCGCGCAGGTCTACCGGACCAACACGCAGATACTTGCCCTGGGTCACGATCTCTTCAATACCGGTTGCGCGCACGATAGTGCGAAGGCGAGCAACATCGAACAGCAATTCCACATTGCGGGGCAACGGCCCGTATCGGTCAATCAGTTCCTCGCGCACATCGGCTGCTCGCTCGGGCGACGTGATCGACGCAATCTTGCCGTATACCTCCAAGCGCAGACGCTCACCGGGCACATAGTCCTCAGGAATGTGGGCATCAACGCTCAGATCCATCCGCAGGTCGCTCTTCTCTTCAGGAGCCTCGCCACGATAGGCTGCGACCGCATCGGCGACCATCCTCACATACAGGTCGAAGCCAACCCCTTCAACATGACCGGATTGAGCCCCGCCCAGCAGGTTGCCGGCACCTCGGATCTCTAGATCCTTTTGTGCGACAGCAAGCCCTGCACCCAGGTCGGTATTCGCAGCGATAGTCTTCAGGCGCTCATGCGCGGTTTCCGTCAGAGTCTTGTCCGCCGGATAGAAGAAATACGCATACGCACGCTCGCGGCCTCGTCCCACTCGACCACGCAACTGGTGCAATTGGGACAAACCGAACACATCGGCGCGATCCACGATCAGCGTATTCGCATTGGAAATATCCAAGCCGGTTTCCACAATGGTGGTACACACCAGAACGTCGAACTCGTGGTTCCAGAAGTCGACGATCACGTCCTCTAGCTGGTGTTCGCTCAGTTTTCCGTGAGCGATCCTCACGCGCGCCTCGGGAACGAGTTCCTGAATGTGGGCTGCGACCTTCGAAATTGAATCCACGCGATTGTGGACAAAAAACACCTGTCCGTCACGCAGCAACTCACGGCGAATTGCCGCACTGACCTGCGCATCCGTGTACGCTCCAACAAAAGTCAAAACCGGCTGGCGTTCTTCTGGTGGAGTCTGCAGAATCGACATCTCGCGAATACCTGACACTGCCATTTCCAGCGTTCTTGGGATCGGCGTGGCCGACATCGACAGCACATCCACGTCGGTGCGCAGCGCCTTCAGCGTCTCTTTATGCTCAACGCCGAAACGCTGTTCCTCGTCAATCACGACAAGGCCGAGGTTCTTGAACACCACCGTTCCCGTCAGCAAGGAATGAGTGCCAATCACAAGGTCAACGCGCCCCGAGGCAAGCCCCTCTTTCACCTCTTGCGTTTCCTTCGGCGTTGAAAAACGCGAGAGGGACGCAATGGTCACGGGGAAGCCCGCGTAGCGTTCGGTGAAAGTTTCGACATGCTGTTGTACAAGCAGGGTCGTCGGAACAAGCACAGCAACCTGCTTGCCATCTTGAATTGCTTTAAACGCAGCGCGAACAGCGATTTCGGTCTTTCCGTATCCGACATCGCCCGTCAGCAGGCGATCCATGGGGATCGGCTTCTCCATATCAGCTTTCACTTCATCAATCGTCACCAGCTGATCGGGGGTTTCCACATATGGGAATGCATCCTCAAGTTCGCGTTGCCACGGAGTATCGGGGCCGAACGCGTGTCCTTTGGTTGCTTGGCGAGCAGCGTAGAGGCGAATAAGTTCCTTGGCAATCTCGTTGACCGCTTTCTTCGCCTTCGCTTTCCGCTTCGCCCAGTCAGCTCCACCCATCTTCGTCAGCGTCGGCTGATCCGAACCCGTGTACTTGGAAATCTGTCCAAGGGCATCGGTCGGAATAAACAGCTGATCCCCACGCTGGCCTCTCTTTGAAGGCGCGTACTCCAAAACCAGATAGTCACGGGTGACAGATGCGGAGCCACGTCCCACGGTGCGCGAGACCATCTCAATGAATCGGCCGATACCATGTTGCTCGTGGACGATGTAGTCACCCGGGTGCAGTGACAGCGGGTCGACACCCTTCTTGCGACGCGAGGGCATCCGTCGCATGTCCCGGGTTGTAGAACCCGTACGACCCGTCAGATCCGACTCCGTGAGGATAACGAACTGCTCACCCGGCAGGACAAAACCCTGTCCAGCTTGCGCGGTCGTAACGGCAACCGAACCGGCTTCGACAGGAGTCTCAATATCATCACGCAGAGTTGCCCGAACCCCTGCTTCAGCCATAATTGTGCGGATTCGGCGTGCAGGACCGGGGCCTTCAGTTGTGATGACAATCCGCCAGCCCTGCGACGCAAGCTGCTTCAAATCTGCGCTCGCCGACACAAAATCGCCCCTGTACGAGCGTACGTCACGCGCTCCCATGCTCATCAGAGTTGGGGACGCAACCACTGCCTTCGTCTCTTCCGCGAGCGCGTCGGAAGTGTCCTCGCCAAGCGCGTCGGAAGTGTCCTCGCCAAGCGCGTCGGCAAGTTCGGGTGGGGGGAGCGTGGTCAATTCCCACCAGGCACGATCGTCCGACTTCCAGATGTCCTCGTAGTGAAGGAACGAGGCCTCGCCTGCTTTAATGGGCACTTGTCCCCCACCGGCGGCGGTGGACCAGGCGGCCGCTAAGAATTCTTCGGTCGTTGCGATCAGGTCTTGGGCGCGGGCAGCAATCCTCTCCGGATCGCAGGCGATAATCGGGCTATCTGCGGGCAGAAGGTCAAGCAGACGATCCATGCCGGAGGTCAGAACCGGTGCCAAGGATTCGATGCCGGGCGCCGCGATTCCCTCGGAAGCGAGTGCCAGCATTTCGGTAGCGCCTGGAAGCTCGGTGGCCAGTTCGCGTGCGCGAGCTCGCACTGCCCTATTGAGCAGGAGCTCACGGCATGCGGTTGCCCAGAGGCCGTCCGGTGCTTCCCCTAAGGTTCGCTGGTCTTGAAGAGAGAAGGCACGAATCTCATCGACTTCGTCCCCCCACAACTCGATGCGTAGTGGATGCGCTTCCTGAGGCGGGAAAACGTCAAGGATTCCACCGCGAACGCTGACTTGTCCGCGAGATTCGACCATGTCGGTGCACTGGTATCCCAGTTCAGTCAGTCGGTCGACAAGATCCGTCAAGTCAACACGATCCCCGACTTTGACGCGCACGACTTCAATGTCAGCCACACCTCGAATAATTGGCTGGAGAAACGCGCGGATCGGGACAACAAGAACCGAAAGTGGACCCGCATGCGGATCGCCTGCAACGGGATGAACCAGCCTGCGGAGCACAGCAATACGACGGGCCATCGTGTCGACCTGAGGTGAAAGACGCTCATGCGGGAGCGTTTCCCAGGAAGGGAACATTTCAACACTGTCCGTCCACGACCTCAGGGCAGCAGTCAAACGTTCAGCTTCCCGCCCTGTCGCAGTCAGGGCAATCAGTGGCTGTGCCTGTCCGTATTCGCTTAGAGCAGCAAGAACGGGAGGATGCGCGCCAGCGGGAGCAACAAAACAACCGTTCCGTGCCGACGAGATCGAACCGCATGCCTGATCAAGTGCAGAATCTGAGGCAATGATGCCTTTTAAACCGGTAAGGTTCACTCTTTACTTCCCTGAGTTCGCTGAGTGCAGAGCCATCTGAGTCGGAGCAAAACCGTTTGTCACGATGGATTCGACAACATCGGCAGCATTTTCAAAGGTCACGTCCCATTCGGGGCGGTCTTTGGCGCTCAGACGAGCAAGAACAAAGTCTGCGGGGGCCTGCCTGCCCGGCGGGCGACCGATACCAATACGCAGGCGATGATAGTCCTTCGTTCCAAGGACCTGAGAAATGGACTTCAACCCGTTGTGGCCACCTTCGCCACCGCCCTTTTTCAAGCGAAGCTCATGCGCCGGAAGATCCAGATCGTCGTGAATGACTAGAAGATGACCGGCATCGATTCCAAGGAACTTCATCAGTCGGCCAACCGGGCCACCCGAGGTGTTCATATAGGAATCCGACTTTGCAAGCACAACCTTCGGGCCGGGCACACCACCAGGAAGAATTCCAAGACGCACATCCGCTACGTGGGTGCCACTTCGATGAGATGACCACGATGCACCTGTACGTTGGAGCAACACATCTTCGGTCAACTGACCGACATTGTGACGGGTCGCAGCATACTGCTCCCCCGGATTACCAAGGCCAACAACAAGCCACGTGGATGAAGACGTCATACGTCGATTCTGCCATTAGCGTCCACACAATGACGTATAAGGCGTTGCACACCACGCGGACCGAAGTGGGTTAGCGGGCATATGCGTTGCTCACGTAGGCTTGTCAACAGCTACTCCGCTTGTTCACCATCTACCCTAGGCATTGTAATGTTTCTTCCTCAGCGTTCCCCCGGCCAAGACTGGCTCGGTGTCGTTGTTGCAATCCCGGAGCCGTGGGTCACACAGCTGACAGAACTTCGCTTGAACCTCGGAGATCTTCAAGGGTCGATGGTGCCGGCGCACATTACGATCCTTCCGCCGACGCCGTTCCCCTCGGGCGAGCGTCCCGAAGTCATTCGTCACCTGCGTGAAGTGGCAAAACACCACCGCCCCTTCCGCCTGACCCTCAAAGGCAGTGGCTCATTCCGTCCGATTTCACCGGTTGCCTTCCTCAATGTGGATCACGGTGCACGTGAATGTGAAAGCCTCGCCGACGAAGTCCGCACTGGTCCACTGAACATCGAGCAACGTTTCCCCTACCACCCGCACGTCACCTTGGCGCAGGGTCTTGAGGATCCTGTGCTTGACTTGGCCGAAGATATCGGCGATACCTTCGAAGCCTCGTGGATTGTCCCCGGATTCCGCCTCGACAAAGTCGATGAACGAGGTATGTACTCCACCATGGCCCTATTCGACTTCGAAGCAGCCACACTCTAATCTCTTCACCCCCTCACTAAAGGGATCCGTCACGTTCGTTGTGTCCATTCATCCACCACCGTTACGGTGAGTACATGACCAAAGAACAGGCGGCCTCGTCCCCTCAAACACAAGAGGATGCCATCCCCACTTCCGCACCCCCGCGTCTCGGCGACGCGCTCCGCGCCCCGACCCTGGGCGATAAGGTCGCCCAACTTGGCGCCTGGTGGGCACATACGCGCCTGGCGCGCATGCTCGCACGCTACAACGGGGTCTCCGGCAACCTAATTTCTTCAGGCATGGCCCTGACCGCAATCCTGTCATTGACCGCCGCTTTGACCGTTCTTGTCACTGTTTTCCTGTCGATCATCGGCGACAATCAGGAGCTCCGCACCGCATTCTTCGATGCGATTGCGCATGCCATCCCATCCCTGATCCAAACAGATGACAACCCGAACGGCATGGTCAGCCCCGATGATTTCGTGATGACCGGAGCCGTGTCGATCACCGGCATCATCGCTCTTGCGATCATGGCGTGGAGTGCCATCGGCGTGATTGGACAGCTCGCGAATTCGATTCGCAAAATGTTCGCGATCCCCACGGTCCCCGACAATCCGGTGATACAGATTCTGCGTAACGCGCTGGGGGCACTCGGCCTTGCGCTCTCCATCATTCTGGGCGCCGGCCTTGGCATTGTCGTCGATCTTGGTGGCCAGTGGATCCTAGGCACGATTGGTTTGTCTTCCGGACCCGTTGCCACCGGCCTGCTGAAAATTGCTTCCTACGTGGTCGCTTTCGTCGTCTATGCGCTGGTCACATGGCTTCTCATCTGGGTTGTCGCACGCGTTCATCCTCCGCGCAAAGACCTGATCTGGGGGCTGGCAATCATCTCAGTCGCATCGATCGTGCTACGAATTCTTGGCACGTCTGCAGTCAGCGCTTCGTCGAGCCCACTCCTTGCGGCGGGTGCTTCCATCATCACGCTGATCCTCTGGATCAACCTACAAATGAGAGCTTTCCTGATGGCATGCGCGTGGATGGCAAACCCGCCGGCACCCGGAAAGCCCGCGGATGCTGACGAAGTCCATTTCACAGAACGCCCGAACTACATCACCTGCTCGGATCCGCGAACACTGCTCTGGCCACACCACCCGATTTCCGGGGAAGTTCGCCCCGACCCGTTGTATTCGGCAAGCCGTGACTTGGAGTGGCAGACGATCAAGTAACTGCCCTCCGCCGTTAGTTCACGAGGCCGGGCAAGCTGAATACGACTGTGGGGGAACACCAGATGGTGTTCCCCCACTTCGCTTGTTTCATGCTCGAGTTGAAAAGAAATCCAGAAGATTCCCTTCCAGGACCCACGACAGCCCTAGCGGTCAAACCTGGTAGGTCACGGTGAGTGGTGCATGATCAGAGAATCGCTGGTCGTAAGCCTGAGCGCGCCCGATCGCGAATGCAGTCGCGGTCGATGCCAGAGTCGGAGTTGCATAGTGATAGTCGATGCGCCAGCCCGTGTCGTTATCGAAGGCTTTGCCTCGCCACGACCACCACGTGTACGGCCCCTGCACGTCACCGGCTAGGTCACGAACAACGTCATGCCAGCCGGCATCGACCCAATCGTTTAAGAATACGATTTCCTCGTCCAAGACACCCGCACGTTTATTGTGGTTCGGCGTCCAGTTCTTTATGTCCTGACGTGAGCGAACAACGTTGTAGTCACCGCAGACGACAGCCTTTTCACCCGACGCAAGAATCTCAGCCATGCGCTCGCCAATGCGAGGCAGATGAGCCATCTTCGCTTCTTGCTTCGGCGTATCCTTTTCACCCGAATGGAAGTATGCGGACACAACACGAACACTCTGAGAGTCCGCGGTGACAACGGCTTCAATCCAACGCCCAGAGTCAACGTCAGTGTCCGAGTCCCCCAACCCTGCGCGAACATCATCTAGGGTTGCACGGCCTCGTCGCACTGCAATCGCAACACCCGCGCGACCTTTGATGCGACACGGCTCGGTGGCAAGCAACCACTCTTGCCCCAAGATGTCTTCGGTGATCTGAGTATCGGCGCGCACTTCCTGCATCAGCAGAACATCCGGGTCTTCGACCGCAATCCAATCAAGAAAACCACGTTTTACCGCTGCGCGGATCCCGTTCAGGTTAATGCTTGTAATCTTCACGCTTATCCCTTGTGCGTTGAATTCGGCAGGGTGTCAGTCGCCCAGCGTGGCAACCATGACCGCCTTGATCGTGTGCATACGGTTTTCTGCCTGATCGAAGACGATCGAAGCGCCTCCTTCGAAGACCTCGTCGGTCACTTCGATACCATCCATACCGGTGGCTTCAAACAGCTGCTCACCGATCACGGTCTTACGATCGTGATACGCCGGCAGGCAGTGCATGAACTTTGCCTGCGGGCCAGCCTTTTCCATCAGCGAAGCATTCACCTGGTAGTCACGTAGCATCTCGATGCGTTCATTCCAGACATCTTTCGGCTCACCCATCGACACCCAAATGTCAGTGTGGACGAAGTCAACACCCGCAACACCTTCATCAACGTTGTCGGTCACCGTCACCTTCGCACCGGTTTCTTCGCCAATACGGCGTGCGTGAGCGATGCATTCTTCATCCGGCCAAAGTTCACGCGGCGCAACAATGCGGACATCAGCTCCGATCAACGCGCCATTGACCAGCAGGGACCGACCCATGTTGAAACGAGCATCACCAACGTAGGCGTAGGACACCTGATTCAGAGGCTTACCAGCGTGTTCACGCATGGTCAGTGAATCGCAGAGCATCTGAGTCGGATGCCAGTCATCGGTCAGACCATTCCACACCGGAACACCGGAGAGCTCCGAAAGAACCTCAACCTTTTCCTGCTCATCACCGCGGTATTCGATACCGTCAAACATGCGACCCAGAACGCGAGCGGTATCAGCAGTCGACTCCTTGTGTCCCATCTGCGAACCGGAAGGATCTAGATAGGTGGTGTGTGCCCCCTGATCGAAAGCTGCCACCTCGAAGGAGCAACGCGTGCGCGTCGACGTCTTCTCGAAGATCAGCGCAATATTGCGCCCCTTGAGGTGCTGAACCTCGGTACCATTCTTCTTCGCGGCTTTGAGTTCAGCTGCCAGATCAATCAAAGACAGCCATTCGGCAGGAGTGAAGTCGATTTCGCGGAGGAACGGACGACCATGAAGAGCGTGAGGCATGGATGCTCCTTGTGAGATTGTGTAGGTCTGAGAGTAGGAACGTTGAACGTTCGAGGCGTCAAACGTTAAACGCGTGCGGGTAAAGTATCGCGCACAATCGGGCAAGTCATGCAGTGCGCCCCGCCACGTCCGCGACCAAGTTCATTACCGGGGATCGTAATGACCTCGAAACCCTGGTCCGAGAAGTAGTCGTTCGACACCGTATTTCGTTCGTATGACATGACGACACCGGGCTCTAGGGCAAGGAGATTCGAACCGTCATTCCACTGTTCGCGTTCGGCGGTCAAGGAATCCGTGGGGACCGTCAGCACGCGGATGGAATCGAATCCCAATCCGGCAGCGATGACGTCATACATCTCATCAGCTTCGTGAACGGTGATATCCAATTCGCCAGCAGCACCGGGGCGAATCACCTGAGTACGAACCTTCCCCAACCCGGCATAGGCAGTAAATGTTGCTTCATCGAGCATCGTGAAAATCGTGTCGAGGTGCATCTGAGCACGCTTCTTTTCGATCTGCAAAACAATCACGGTGGACGCTACTTCGCCGGCAAAAAGCCTGCGAGCAAGACGTTCAATTCCCTGTGCAGTCGTACGTTCTGAGGCGCCAATAATCAGTGTGTCGTTTCCAGCGTTAATGATGTCGCCACCTTCGATTGTGGCCTGGCCGTCAAGAGTCCCGTGATTCCAGAAGGGGATGTTGAGATCAGCGAAACGCGGGTGCAACCGGTAGACGATCTCTTGGTTGATCGTTTCGCGACGACGAGCCTGTTTCCGCATAGACAAAACCGCAACTCCCCCGCCGATCCACGACGAGGTGTCACGAGTGAACAGGTGGTTCGGCAACGGGGCAAGAATGAAGTCATCCAAGTCCATTCCGGAGATCCAGGCGGACTTCGGTTCATCGATCTGTTCTAAAAGCTCACGCTTCGTCATGCCGGCAATCAAGATCTCGGCAAGGTGAGACGAATCCAGTCCGGCTGTAAAAGCGCGGAGTGAATCCAAAGCTGCAGGACCAACCGTTTTATCGGTGAAAACGAGTTCCAGGGCTTCATCACGACCGCCTGGAACTTCGAGGGCTTCAGTCAAAAGAGTCGAAAAATCAAGAACCTCGATGCCATGACGACGCATCTTTGAGGTCATCGCATCGTGTTCTTCTTGGGCGCGCTCCAACCAGATCACGTCATCGAAGAGGAGTTCTTCCATGTTCGTTGGCGTAATACGCGACATTTCGTTACCGGGACGGTGAACGAGGACTGTCTTCAGCGCACCAACTTCAGATGTGACTGACGGATTCAATGAACTCACTATCTTCAACTCCAACATATGTGGCACTGGGGCGGAGCCTCAACGCCAAGGCTCCACCCCACCACCACAAACAGTTACGCGAGGCGCTCTGCTGCCTCGACAACGTTCGTCACCAGGAGCGCGCGAGTCATGGGACCTACGCCCTTCGGGTTCGGGGACAACCACGATGCGACCTGGTCAACACCGTCTGCAACGTCGCCGCGCAGGCGAGCCTTACCATCTTCACCTTCAACGCGGGATACACCAACATCGAGCACTACTGCGCCCGGCTTCACCATGTCTTTGGTGATCAGTCCAGCACTACCCGCTGCGGCCACGACAACGTCCGCCTGACGCACGTGAGCAGCAAGATCCTTCGTGCCGGTGTGGCAGACGGTGACGGTTGCATTGATTTCCTTGCGGATCAGTAGCAAACCAATCGAACGGCCAACAGTGACACCGCGACCAACAACGCACACATCCTTGCCACGAAGGTCAATGCCGTGTCGTTCCATCAGTTCGATGACGGCGCGAGGCGTGCACGGAAGCGGAGTATCGATCGGCCCAGAGCCACGAAGAACCAAGCGACCAAGGTTCATCGGGTGCAGGCCATCTGCGTCCTTCGCAGGATCAATGCGTTCTAGGATCGCGTTCTGGTCGATGTCCTTCGGCAGTGGCAACTGAACGATGTAGCCCGTGCATGCCGGGTCAGCATTCAACTGGTCAATCGCTGCTTCAATTTCAGCCTGCGAAGCCGTTTCCGGCAGGTCAACGCGGATGGATTCGATACCCACTTCAGCGCAGTCGCGGTGCTTGCCCGCAACGTAGGACACCGAACCGGGATCTTCACCGACGAGGATCGTGCCAAGGCCGGGCACAACACCACGAGCGCGGAGATTCTTCACACGCTGGGCAAGTTCCGCCTTGATTGTGGCAGCTGTACCCGCACCGTCGAGGACCTTAGCGGGCCCTTCCCAGGGAGCCCTCATTCGCCAAGTCCAACGTAGAGCGGACGAGCGTCGGTCAGAGCCTTCACGCGTGCGCACAGGCCGTCAACGTCAACCGATGCGCCCGATGCCCCCTGAACCAGCGTGGTGCCGATGATGTCGGCGACCTCAGCGAAGTCCTTGGCGTCGAAGCCACGGGTTGCTAGAGCCGGCGTGCCGATACGCAGACCGGAGGTGCGCATCGGGGGACGCGGATCAAAGGGAACTGCGTTGCGGTTGACGGTAATGCCGACCTCGTGCAGAAGATCTTCTGCGTCGCGACCGTCCAGCTTCGATTCGACGAGGTCAACGAGGACCAAGTGAACGTCGGTACCACCGGTGACCAACTTGATGCCGGCTGCTTTCGCATCGTCTGCATTGAGACGATCAGCCAGTAGCTGAGCACCTTCGAGAGTGCGACGCTGACGATCCTTGAATTCTTCGGTCTGCGCGACCTTCATGGCGATTGCCTTTGCGGCAATCGCGTGCATGAGCGGACCGCCCTGCTGGCCGGGGAAGACTGCGGAGTTAATCTTCTTGCCCCACTGCTCGCCACGAGACGACAGAATCATGCCCGAACGCGGGCCACCGATCGTCTTGTGGACGGTAGTGGTGACAACGTCAGCGTGCGGGACTGGGCTGGGGTGCAGGTCTGCTGCGACAAGGCCGGCGAAGTGTGCCATATCGACCCAGAGTGCTGCGCCGACCTCGTCAGCGATCTCACGAAATGCCGCAAAGTCCAGATGACGCGGGTAGGCGGACCAGCCGGCGATGATGACCTTGGGGCGCTCACGCAGAGCAGCTTCGCGCACCTGCTCAGCCTCGATACGCATGGTCTGACGGTCGACCTCGTAGGCCACCGCGTTGTAGTTTTTGCCGGAGAAGTTGATCTTCATGCCGTGGGTCAGGTGACCGCCGTGAGCGAGGGACAGGCCAAGAATCGTGTCGCCCACGTTTGCCATCGCCATCAGGGCTGCAGCGTTTGCCTGCGCGCCGGCGTGTGGCTGAACGTTGACGAAGTCGGCACCCTTGAAGACCTGTTGTGCGCGCTCGATCGCAAGGTTTTCTGCGACGTCAACGGCTTCACAGCCACCGTAGTAGCGACGACCCGGGTAGCCTTCCGCGTACTTGTTCGTCAACACGGATCCCTGCGCTTCTAGGACTGCGCGCGGGACGAAGTTCTCTGACGCAATCATTTCGAGGGTCGCCCGCTGACGTGCCAGTTCAGCGTCGAGCACAGCCTGAATCTCGGGATCCAGCTGGGCAAGGGTCATGTCATTAAGGGAATCCATTGGGTTCTCCTGCTCCTTGAACTGCCGATTTCTCGGTCGGCGCCTTAGCCCAGGCGGGCGGCTATGGTGCCTGTTCATCGCTCCCCGGTGGTTTCCCACCTGTTCGCCAGTCACGACTCATCCACCATATCGCGAAGCGACCAGTTCGCGCACTGCCTTCCCACGTACGAGGCCACCTCCATCTAGGCACTCCCAGCCTGCTATGGGGCGGATGTGGCGAAAGCCGAAACCGTCGCTCACACTCACCAGCGAGAAGCGGTCTCGGCCTCGTGAATCAATTCCTCAGCAGTGCGTGCGTCACGCATCCGCCTGGGGAATAGACGAAAACTAGCGGGAGAACACCACGGTTCGCGTGCCGTCCATAAGGACGCGACGCTCGGCGTGCCAACGGACTGCCTGAGCCAAAACGCGACGCTCCACATCCTGGCCAAGCGCCACCATGTCCGGCGTGGAGTCGGCGTGCGTCACGCGCGTGACGTCCTGCTCGATGATCGGGCCCTCGTCCAGGTCGGCGGTCACGTAGTGTGCGGTCGCACCAATGAGCTTCACGCCACGATCATGCGCCTGCGCGTACGGGCGAGCACCCTTGAACGACGGCAGGAACGAGTGGTGAATATTGATGACGCGCCCCTGCATTTCTTCGCAGACCTTCTCAGACAGAATCTGCATGTAGCGTGCCAGAACAACTAGCTCCACCTTTTCCGAGCGGACCAGGTTGAGCAACTCACGCTCAGCGTCAGCCTTCGTTTCCTTCGTCACCGGAATATTCAGGAAGGGAACGCCGTAGAACTGAGCAACGGGAGCAAGATCCGGGTGGTTACCCACGACCGCGACAACCTCGATCGGCAGGCCCTGGCTACGCTGACGGTAGAGCAAGTCAGTCAGGCAGTGGCCCTCGCGCGACACCATGATGACCGTACGCAGGCGACGACCGAGGGCATCAATATGCCAGGTCGCATCAAAAGTCTTCGCAACCTTCGCCAGACCTTCTTCGACGGGACCTCGACCGACCGGCGAGTCAACCTCAATACGCATGAAAAACAGTCCCGAATCCGGATCCCCGAACTGCTGGGACTGAATAATATTGCCGTTCACACTGCCGATCACACCCGTCACCGCGTGGACAATACCCGGCTGATCCGGGCAGGACAGCGTGATGACAAGCTTCGTGTTTTCTACGGTCGATTCACTCATGGGTACAGATTAGCGGAGGCGGACGAGATCGGGTCGGACCGCCCGGCCCTCAGTCGCGGAGGCGGTCGGCCTCGCGGAGCATCGCGAGGGCCCCCTTCTCGTCGACGATGAGGGCGTTCGCGATTCCGATCCGCAAGGAGACGACCAGGGGCAGGGCCTTCGCTTCGCCCCAGCCTATCGCGAGGGAGCGCTTCGACGTCCGCACCGCGTCGAGGGAAACAGCGATGGTGCGCTTTTCGAGCTCAGGTGAGATCGCGTTGCCGTCAACGTCGACGACGTGGGAGAAGAGATCGGTGACGGCGCCGAGCTCGCGCATCCTCTGCATGCCCTCCGCCGTGAGGAAACCCGAGCGGACGAGGACCGACCCCGGCTCGAGGATGCCGGGCGAGAATACGACGAGGTCGGCCCTCGGGCCGGCGTCCAGAGTCGCCGCGACCGAGGGCTCGCGCAGCAGTCGGACGCTGAGCTCGGGGTCCGTGACGATCGCCGGGGCGGGGAGCATGTGGCCGACGCCCTGCCCGCGACGCGCCATGAGACCGATCGAATCGGCCACCTCGTCGTCGTTCGAGCGGACGAGGCCGCCGTACATCTGGTAGACCTCCAGGCCGCTCGTCCATTCCTCGGGCATCGCCCGGGCGACCGCGGTGAGCGATCGGCCCCAGGCGATGCCGAGGGATTGCGGAAGCGGGCGTTGGGCGGTGATGTAGTCGGCCGTCGTCGCCGCGACGAGGGCGCTGGTCGCCGCCTCGGAGTCCTGGCTGCGGACGACGAAGACCTCTGAGATCCCGAAGCGCTCCGCCAGCTCCTTCTCGAGGTGGCGGACCCTCGCGCGGGGGTGGTTGATCGTGATCCTCACGATCCCCGACTGGCGCGCCTCCTCGAGGAGGCGCCCGACGGTCCAGCGCGTGCAACCGAGACGGTCGGCGATCGAGTCCTGCGTCATGTTCTCGTAGTAATAGAGCTGCGCCGCGCGGAGCACAGCCATTTCCCGATCGTCGTCCATCACGTCGGATCCGTACCTCTCTTCAGCCGGTCACTCCCCGGTGAGGGCGCGGTCGCGCAACCTCTTAAGGGAGTACATCCTGTTGTCGCCGCGGCCGAAGGAGTCGTAGAGGTCCCTGTACACGGCGTAGAGCTCATCGTATACGGCAGCGGCCTCCTCGTTCGGCTCGTAGGCCGTCTCGGACACTCCGCCCATCGCCTCGGCAGCGGTCGGCACATCCTCGTAGAGCCCCGCGGCGACGGAGGCGAAGATCGCGGAGCCGTGCGCGCCGGCCTGCAGGGTACGCGCGGTCTTGAGCGGGCGGCGTGTGACGTCGGCGTACATCTGCATGAGGAATGCGTCCTTCAGCAGGCCGCCGGCGACGCGCACCTCGTTCACGGGCACGCCGTGCTCCTCGAAGTTCTCGATGATCATGCGTGCGCCGAAGGCCGTCGACTCGAGGTGGGCGCGGTACATGTCCTCGGTACTCGTCCGGAGAGTCTGCCCGATCATCAGGCCGGTGAGATTCGAGTCGACGAGGATCGATCGGTTGCCGTTCCACCAGTCGAGAGCGACGAGGCCGTGCGCGCCGACCTTCTGCTCAGCCGCCTTGTTGCCGAGGACGCGGTGGATCGACACGCCCTGGCGCTCGGCCTCGTCGAAGTAGGACTGCGGGACGCAGTGGTCGATGAACCAGGCGAAGATGTCGCCGACTGCGGACTGTCCGGCCTCATAGGCCCAGTAGCCCTCGCAGACGCCGCCGTCGACGACACCGAAGACGCCAGGGACCTCCTCGAGGGTCGCGGACGGGAGGATCCAGCACGTCGACGTCCCGAGGATGCCGGTGAGCTGGCCCGGGAGCACCGCCCCGACGGAGACGCACTGGACGTGCGCGTCGATGTTGCCGGCGGCGACCGCGATTCCCGCGGGCAGGCCGAAGGCCTGCGCGTACTCCTCGGTGAGGCCCGCGACCTTCGAGCCGAGCGGGACGATCGGGTGGCTCATCTTCTGGGCGAAGACGTCGCCGAAACCGGGGGCGAGGGCCTCGAGGAACTCGGGGTCGGGGTACTTCCCGTCCTGGTACATGCGCTTGTAGCCGGAGTCGCCGGCTGCGTAGACGAGGGTGCCGCTGAGCTCCCAGGTGAGCCAGTCGACGATGTCGAGGACCTCGGCGGTCGCCCGGTAGAGCGCAGGCGCCTTCTCGAACATCTCGAGGGTCTTCGGGAGGAGCATCTCGGCGGAGAGGACGCCGCCGTAGCGGGAGAGCCACTCCTCGCCGCGCTCCTTCGCGAGCGCGACGATGCGCTCGGACTGCTCCTGGGCGCCGTGGTGCTTCCACAACTTGAGGTAGGCCTGCGGCTCGTCGACGAACTCGGGGTACTCGCACATCGGCTTCCCGTCGGCGTCGGTGACGACGACGGTGGCGGAGGTGCAATCGAGGCCGATGCCGACGACCCGGGAGGGGTCGACGCCGGATGCGAGGATCGCTGCGGGAACGACCTCGCGCATCGCCGCGATGTAGTCGGCCGGCACCTGGAGCGCGAAGTCGGGGGGCAGGGGCGCTCCCCCGCCGACCGCGAGGGTCCTGTCCATGATGGGGGTCGCGTATTCGCTGACGGCGTCGGCGAGCACTTCGCCGTCGCTCGTGCGGACGACCGCGGCGCGCACGGAGAGCGTGCCGAAATCGAGGCCGATGGTGTACGTGATGTCGAGGTCTTCCTTGATCATGCTCTTCGCCTTCTCATGAGTCGAACGGGCCCGCCCCGTCGGGGCGGGCGGCGCGAGGGCGCCGGAGCGGGCCCCTGTGAGCCCGCGGAGTCGGCGCGCCCGCCGCCGAGTGATGGGCGGTGGGCGCGCCGACGGGTCTCAGGCCTCCTTGTGGGCGTGACGGCCCCAGTAGCCGTCCTCGGAGAAGAGGCGCTCGACGACCTCGTCGAGCATCCCGAGGTCGGTGAGCAGGTCGAGCACGGTGTAGCGATTGCGGATGGTCTGGGCCTTGATGTGCGTCTCGCGGAAGCGCGCCATGTCGATGCCGATCATCTCCGGGTGGTACGGGGCGCCGACCTTCTTCAGTCGGTCGACGGCCTCGTCCGCGGTGATGAGCTGGTCCTTCACTCGCGCGACGATGCGGGGCCAGGCCTCGCGGATGGCGGCGATGCGGGCGCGCAGTTCGTCGCCCTGGAGGTTCTTCTCGATGGAGTGCTTGACGGCCTCATCGGCGATACGCGGGATGAGGAGGCCGCGGACCTTCGCCTCGATCTCCTTGTCGGTCTTCGCGGCCGCGACGATCGCGTCAACGTCGAGGGCATCCATGTCGATCTTGAGGGCCTCCTCCCAGATCGCGCAGGAGGCGACGGTGCCGACGCCGACCTTCATGCCGTGCGAGAGCGGCGGCTCCCAGTCGAGGCCGTGGCCCTCCATCTCCCACACGTGGGAGAACTGGTGGCCGGCGCCCGAGGCCGGGCGCGACGACTGGGCGGCCTGCATCGCGAGGCCGGACATGATGTTGCCCTCCGCGAGTCCGGTGATGGCCTCGGCGTCGCCCGCGCCGATGCGCTCGGGATCGGCGAGGGCGCCGCGGAGCGGGCCCTGGACGAGAGACCACACGTAGTCGTCGATCGGTTCGATGCCGAGCTCGTCGGCGAGTATCCAGTCGGCGCCCGCGGGGATCTTCTCGATGAGATCGCCGTAGCCGGTGGCGATGAGGCGCTGGGGAGCCGCGGCGATGACGCGCAGATCGGCGACGAGAGCGGTCGGCGCAGGGCAGGAACGGGTGATCTTGAAGCCGTCTTTCGAGATCGACGCGCCGAAGGCGGCGTAACCGTCGACCGAGGGCGCGGTGCAGACGTTCATATACTTGCGGCCGAGCTCGCCCGAGGCGAGCTTCGCGATGTCGTTGAGCGTGCCCGAGGCTATCGAGCAGACAACCGTGTTCTCGAGGGGGCGGATGTGCTCGCGGAGCTTCTCGACGTTCTCGTAGCCCGCGTAGAGGGTCGGGGTGCCGGGGAAGACGTAGGGTTCCTCCGCGAATTCGATCCCCGCGGCCTTCAGGGAGGCGACGACCGCCTCGCCGGCTGCGGCGAAGGTGTTGCCGTCGGCGACGACGAGGACCCTCGCTCCGGGGAACATGCGGACGAAGAGCTCGCCCGTCTTGTCAAGGACGTCCGTGCCGAAGACGATGTCCTTCGTCTCGGTGGCCGTCTTCAGCGCCTGTTCGATGAGTTCTTGCGACATTTCTTCTTCACTCCTTGCCGGTCACGCGAGGTGATCGATCATCTGATGCGAGAGGTCCTGCATCTGCGGGTAGGTCTCCATGTACTTCTCGAGGTAGAACTGGTACTCCTCGTGAACGTCGGGGCGGGGCTCGATGCGCGCAGTCTCGCGGACCATGTTGCGGGCCGCGTCCTCGATCGACTGGTACTGGCCCGAGCCGACGGCGGCGAGCATGCACGAACCGAGGACGACGGCGTCCCCGACCTCGGTGAGCGTGATGGGCAGGCCCGTGACGTCGGAGTGCATCTGCATCCAGTCGCGCGACTTCGTGGCGCCGCCGCAGGCGACGAGCTCGGTCGACTCGAAGCCCGCGTCCTTGAAGGCCTTGAGGACGTGCGCGGTGCCGTAGCAGACGGCCTCCTCGATCGCGTGGTAGACCTGCTCGGGCGTCGTGCCGAGGGTGAGGCCCCACATGATGCCACGGGCCTTGGAGTCGGTGTAAGGGGTGCGGTTGCCCTGGAAGTACTCGTTGATGATGAGCCCGTTGGAGCCGACCGGGATGTCGGCGACTCGCTCGTCGAGGATCTTGTAGGGGTTCATGCCGAGGCGCTCGGCCGCGCCCGTGAGGTCGCGGCAGAAGTTGTCCTTGAACCACTTGAGCACGGATCCGGAGGAGACGAGACCTCCCTCGCACGTGTACTGGCCGGGGATGACGCCGTCGGTGTATCCGCCGAAGAAGCCCTCGCCGTGGAGCGGGTTGCCGGACTGGCCCGTGATGACGTGCGAGGAGCCGGTGATGACGGCGGTCTTGCCGGGCGAGACGACGCCGAGGCCGATCTGGCCAGCCCACGCGTCGGCGCAGCCCTGGGCAACCGGAGTGCCGGGGAGGAGGCCGAGCTCCTGGGCGGCGGAGATCGAGAGGCCACCGATCGGGTGGCCTAGATCGTAGATCTTCTCGGGGATCTTCTCGAAGACGTCGCCGCAGCCGATGTGCTCGTAGAACTCGACCGGCCAGCCGCCCTTATCGCGGTTGTAGTACATGCGCAGGGCCGCGGAGTTGATGTTGAGCGTCCACTCGCCGGTGAGCTTGTAGGTGAGCCACTCGGGCGCGTCGACGAGGCGGTAGGCGTTCTTGTAGGTCTCAGGCTCGTTCTCCTTGAGCCACGCGGCCTTGAAGGGGTACCACTCGGCGGTCGCGGGCATCGTGCCGCCGCCGTTGTAGAGGCGCGCCCAGTGATCGATCGTTTCGGCGCGGGCGGACTGCTCGGTCGCGCGGACGTCCATCCACATGATCGCGTTGCGCAGCTCACGGCCGTTCCGATCCATGGCGACGACGGTCATCGTCGTCGCGTCGTAGGAGATGCCGGCGATGTGGCGAGCGGGGATGCCGGTCTCGTCGAGGACCTTGCGGGTCGAGGCGACGAGGGCATTCCACCAGTCGGCGGGGCTCTGCTCGGCCTGGCCGGGGCGGGGGTGGTGGGTCTTGTAGGGGGTCGCCGCGAAGGCGATCGGGTGTCCGGCGAGGTCGAAGATCGCGGCTCGGCACGACTCCGTACCGTAGTCGAATCCCATGACGAACGGGCCTTCGTATCCGGGTGCAACCATTTCTTGGTCTCTTTCTTGTCTGCCGCGGCACTGCGGCTCGGGTGCTGTTGGAGTGGGGCGCTCGGGGCGCTCAGACGATGGGGTCGTTTTCCTCGGTCCAGCCGATCTCGTCCCAGAGTACCTTCGGGATGAGGCGGTCGACGCGGTCGAGGACGTGGGTGGGGCGCTCGGCCTCGGGGAGGGCGAGCGCCTCCTCGAGGGTGGATTCCCCCGTGAGGGGCATGGCCGAGAACATGCCGGTGTTCACGGCCATCTTGATGTCGGTCATGATGCGGTCGCCGACCATCACGCATCGGGTCGGGTCGACATCCGTATTGCCGAGGGCGGCCTCGGCCATGACGGGATCGGGCTTGCCGACGACCATCTCGCACGTCGTGTTCGTGCACGCCTCGATGGCGGCAATGATCGACGCACAGTCGGGTTCTCCGCGTCCACCCGGGAACGGGCAGAAGCGGTCGGGGTTGGTCGCGATGAGGGTCGCGCGCTTGTGGAACCAGATCGCGTCGAAGGCGATCTGGAGCTTGCGGTAGTCGAAGGTCCGGTCGTAGGAGGCGACGACGACATCGATCTTCTCCGGATCGTCGCTCATCTCGATGCCTGCCTCGTGGAAGGCACGGATGAGGGGCTCCTCGGCGATCGGGAAGACGACGGCGCCGGGCTTGTTCTCGAGGAGCCAGCGGGTCGTCGTGACGACCGTGTTGGCGATCTCCTCGACCGGGGTCGGCAGTCCGAGCCGTTCGAGCTTCTCGACGTACTGCTCGGGATCCTTCGTCGGGTTATTCGAGAGGAAGCGGACCGGGATGCCGCGCCGCCGCAGCTCCTCAATGAGGCGCTTCGCCCCGGGGAGGAGGTGGTCGCCGAGGTAGATGGTCCCGTCCATGTCGAAGACGTACGCGTCGTAGAGGCGCTCGGGCCAGGCGGTGAGGGCTGTGGCGGACACGGCGTTCCTTTCGGTCGGTTCGGGTCGCCGTTCAGGCGACGAGGGCGGCGGCGGAGACCGCGAGGGTGTTCATCAGCCAGATGACGCCGGCGGGCGGATCGATGTGCGTGTCGCCGTGGGCGTAGGTCCAGCGGGCGAAGTACTCGCCGGCGAAGCCCGCGAGAACGCCGAAGCAGGTGCCGACAAGGACAGCGAGCATTCCGGAGCCGGTCGCGTTGAAGAAGAGGACGGCGGCGAGGCCGGCCGAGATCGTCATGTGATGCGTGACCGGGAACTTCAGGCCACCGGCGACGAAGAAGATGCAGAGCGCGGAGATCCCGAAGGGGATCGCCTGGGCGTTCGCGATGATGACGTCGCCGTTCGCGCTGTTCGGGGCGATGTAGCCGACGAGCATCGTCGCGATGCCGGAGGCGAAGAGACCCGCGAAGGCGGAGACGGTGAGGAGCTGGCCGGGGGTCTCCTGCCAGTCGAGCCAGCGGGTCGTGCCCTCGGGCTTCGTGATCGAGTGGAAGACGCCGGTCTTGCCGAAGATTACGCGGACGAGGATGCCGGAGCAGACCACGGTGAAGGCGACCGAGTCGGTGTGCGTGCCGAACCACGGGACGAGGGCGACGAGCTTCTGGAAGAGGTAGCCGCCGACGCCGAAGAGGGCGCCGATGAGGAGCACGTCGGGCT
This sequence comes from Pauljensenia sp. UMB0895, assembly GCF_030218905.1. Classification (NCBI taxonomy): domain Bacteria; kingdom Bacillati; phylum Actinomycetota; class Actinomycetes; order Actinomycetales; family Actinomycetaceae; genus Pauljensenia; species Pauljensenia sp. UMB0895. The sequence goes on from NZ_JASOQR010000002.1 coordinate 77,773, forward strand.
TGCCGAGGCCGGCGAGCGGGCTGTTGATGTCCTTTCCGCCGGACTTGAGGTAGCCCTTCTTCGCGGCGTAGGCCGCGGCGGCGACGCCACCCGCGAAGGCGATGTGCGGGCCGAAGGCGGGGCCGAAGGAGACGTAATCGAGAACTGTGGTAGAGCCGGTGGCCGCGGCGACGCCGAAGCCGAGGAGAATCGTCACGCCGGTGAACGAGAAGGCGTAGTTCGCGCCGATCATCGTGCCGAACACGCCGCCGGCGGCGGCCATGAGGAGCCAGAAGAGGTTCATGTTCGAACCGATGGCGAGTGCTGCGTCAGGTGGTCTTCATCCTTGAAGATTCGGGGGTCGGCCTCGTCCTCGAGGCCCTCGCCCTGCTGTCAGATGGGGTGGTCGCGAGCGATGCCCTGGGGAGGGCGCCGGGACTGCTCGTGCTCGCAAACGAGCGGTCCCAGGTTCTGGGGGCTTCAGCAGCCGACGAACTGAAAGTCGGGGTCACGGTCGTAGGCCTCGAGGGCAGCGACCTTGGGGGCGGAGGCGGAGGTCTCGTCGAAGGTGTAGCCGAGCCACTCCTTCGCGAGGCGCCGGGCCAGCTGGAGCCCGATGACGCGGGCGCCGAAGGTGAGGACCTGCGCGTTGTTCGAGAGGATGAGGCGCTCAACGGAGAAGGAGTCATGCGCGACCGAGGCGCGGATCCCGGGGACCTTGTTCGCGGCCATCGCGACGCCCATGCCGGTACCGCAGACGAAGAGACCGCGATCGGCCTTCCCGTCCGCGATCATGCGGGCGGCGGCGACGGCGACGTGCGGGTAGTCGACGTCCTCTCCGGGCTTAAGGCCGGCGTCAATGACCTCGTCGACGCGCGGATCTGCTTCGAGATCCTTCTTCAGGACATCCTTGTACTCGACGCCAGCGGAATCGGCGGCGAGAACGATTCTTAGACCCACGGTGGCCTCCTCATCGATCCTAGGCGGCGCCCGGGTGGCTCCGCTCCTTCGCGATAGGTTCATCCTAGCCACCGCGCACGGGGTCGCGCTGGGAATGCGCACAGGTGCGAGGGGTCCCCTCACGCTCATGCGTTGCCGAGTGCGCGCCGCCCACAAATGTGCACATCGAACCCGGTTGCGGAAATCCGCCGGGGCGTCTCCCCGGGGCCCTCGGGTCTCCCGATCCGCGAAGGCGAGGCCCGGACACGACGAGGCGGCCGGGGATCACGAGGATCCGCGGCCGCCTCAGCCCCGAGCGCGGGGCCTACAGGCTCACTTGATGAAACCGAGAGCCTTCACTGCGTCATACTCTTCCTGCAGAGCCTTGATGTTGTGATCGATGCCTGCGCGAGTTGCCTCGGAGATCTCCAGACCGTCGACAATCTGCCACTCGCCACCGTCAGAGGTGACCGGGAAGCCGAAGCAGAGGCCTGCTGGGACGTCGTAGTGGGTGCCGTCGGACATGACGCCCGCAGTGACCCATTCACCCTCGGGGGTGCCGTGGATCCAAGAGTACATGTGATCGATTGCTGCGTTTGCAGCCGATGCTGCTGAGGATGCGCCACGAGCTTCGATGATGGCGGCGCCACGCTTTGCGACAACCGGACGGTAGGTCTCAGAGAGCCATGCTTCGTCAACCAGGTCAGCAGCCTTCTTGCCAGCAACGGTCGCGTAGGAAACGTCCGGGTACTGGTCTGCGGAGTGGTTGCCCCACACGACAACGTCCTTAATGTCGGCAACTGCTGCGCCGGTCTTGTGGGCCAGCTGAGCAACTGCACGGTTGTGGTCAAGGCGCATCATTGCGGTGAAGCGGGATGCCGGAACATCCGGAGCAGCGTTCTGAGCAATGGTGGCGTTGGTGTTGGCCGGGTTGCCAACGACGAGGACGCGGATGTCGTCTGCTGCGCCATCGTTGATAGCCTTGCCCTGCGGGCCGAAGATGCCTGCGTTGGCTTCCAGCAGGTCTGCGCGCTCCATGCCCGCCCGACGCGGCATTGCGCCAACGAGGTAGGCAACGTTGGCACCTTCGAATGCCTTGGTGGCATCGTCGAAGATTTCAACGCCGGCAAGGGTCGGGAATGCACAGTCATCGAGCTCCATTGCGGTGCCCTCAGCGGCCTTCACGCCCTGGGGGATCTCAAGAAGGTTGAGCTTGACGGGGACATCGGGACCGAACAGCTGGCCGGAGGCAATACGGAAAAGCAGGGCGTAGCCAATGTTGCCGGCGGCGCCGGTGACGGTAACGATGCGAGGTTCTGCCATGATTCGGCACTCCTTCTTAGTTTGTGTGCGTCGGCGGTGTTCGCCGTCGCCTGGTGGCGGTTTCGCCACATACTGACGTTCCAAGCCTAAACGCTTTCGGCGTGGGAAAACAGGGCTAGCAGTCCTACTTTTCATATACGCAAGCACGTGATCTAGACCATGATTAGAGTTGCACATACGTACATTCGTTTTCGAGCCTTGCATTTTCTAGGTTGCGTCGAGGTCATGCGGTGGAGGTCATCATGGAATCGAAAGAAAACACAGGTCAGGAGTCACCTGAAGACACCATGACCTACGTGTCTGGGCCGTCGAAGTATTGGACGGGTGATCCGCGCGATCTGCTGGTTGCCTCTGAGGCGTTCGACCTGAATTCCTTCATTCGTGACGCCACGCCCGGTTGGGGCGCAAGCAAAAAGAAGGCGTTGAAAGCGATGGCTAAGCGGGCAGTTGATTTTTCTGAACTCCAAGAACGCCTGTATGCCGCGTCGAAGGAAGGTGCGTCGGATTCAGTTCTGTTGATCCTTCAGGGTTTAGACACGGCTGGTAAGGGCGGAATCGTTCGCCACGTCATCGGGCAAGTGGATCCGCAGGGTGTTGCTCTGAAAGCATTCAAAGCCCCCACGGAAGAAGAGCGTGCCCACGATTTCCTTTGGCGTGTCCGCCCACACTTCCCCCGCCCGGGATACATCGGTGTTTTTGACCGCTCGCACTATGAGGATCTTCTGGTTCCCACCTCCGCGCGTAACGCCAACCAAGAATCTATCTTCACCGCTGATGAGGATGAGCTAAACCGTCGCTATCACGATATCTACGAGATGGAATTAGAAGCCGTTCGAGCCGGGATGAAGATCATTAAAGTCTGCTTGGTCGTCTCCTATGAAGAACAGGGGGAACGTCTGATGGAGCGCTTGGAGCGCCCAGATAAGCACTGGAAGTTCTCCACGGGTGATCTCGATACTCGCGACAACTGGAGCGCCTACCAAGACGCCTATTCCGAAGTGATTCGCCGGACCTCGACGCGTATTGCTCCGTGGTATGTCATTCCTGGCGACCACAAGTGGTATGCACGCTTGGCAGTCCAAGAGATCCTTGTCCGTACGCTCGAAGGCATTAACCCCACATGGCCACAAGCCGATTTTGATGTCGATGCTGCGAAAGATCGTCTTTCGGCTTCGCTCACTCCTGAGGTTCTGTCATCTCATGCCCACGAGAAGTCGGGTGACGCGGGATCCCAAGATACGAATGAGGGCGAATCAAAGTCCAAGAAATCCAAGAAATTCGACAAGAAGAAGTCGGACGCTTCCGCTTCACAAGATGCGCCCCACATTTCCGTGAGCGCCTGGGGATAGGTGCTCCCCGCTCACTCCCGGCTATGAAGGGAGAGAGCGACAATAAAGTTTCGGCCTCGTCGATAATGAAATCAACGAGGCCAAAACTGTGGCGCTGCGCTTGTCACGCACAGCCGTCAAACCGGCGCAGCACTTAAGCTGAGAAGGGTCACTTGCGGTTCGCGCGGTAGTACTCGATGAGAGCCTTCGTGGAGGCATCCTGCGCGTCGAGTGCAGCCGAGTCACCTTCGATGGCCGGCAAGATCTGCTTGGCCAGGACCTTGCCTAGCTCTACGCCCCACTGGTCGAAGGAATCGATGCCCCAGACGGCGCCCTGGACGAAGGTGATGTGCTCGTAGAGAGCAATCAGTTCGCCAAGAACACGCGGGGTCAGGGCCGGTGCCATGATCGACGTGGTCGGCCGATTACCGGTGAAGACGCGAGCCGAAACGATGGCCTCCGGGGTGCCCTCGGCGCGAACCTCGTCCGAGGTCTTGCCGAATGCCAGAGCCTTCGTCTGAGCCAGGAAGTTCGACAGGAACAGCTCGTGCATGTCAGCCTCGCCATCCTTCAGGGGCCACGCCGGATTAGCGAAGGCAATGAAGTCGGCGGGAACCATGCGGGTGCCTTGGTGAATCAGCTGGTAGAAGGCATGCTGACCGTTGGTTCCCGGTTCGCCCCAGAAGACCTCGCCGGTCTCGTAGGTGACGGGAGCACCATCGCGCCGGACGGACTTGCCGTTCGACTCCATGGTCAGCTGTTGAAGGTAGGCCGGGAAGCGGTGCAAGTACTGCGAGTACGGCAAGACAGCGTGTGTGTCGGCACCGAGGAAGTTCGAGTACCAGACATTCAGCATGCCCATGAGGATAGGCAGGTTTTCTTCCGGCTTCGCGGTGGCGAAGTGAACGTCCATCGCGTTGAAGCCCTCAAGGAATTCAGCAAAGCCATCCGGGCCGATCGCGATTGCCAGCGAGGTGCCGACAGCGGAATCCACGGAGTAGCGGCCACCAACCCAGGACCAGAAGCCGAAAGCATTGTTCGGGTCGATGCCGAACTCAGCGACCTTGTCCAGAGCGGTGGACACGGCGACGAAGTGCTTGGCGATGGCGCCCTTCTCGGTTGCCTCGTCGATAACGATGCCACGGTCGCGCAGGGCGCCGAGGAACCAGTCGCGCACAACCTTGGCGTTCGTGATCGTTTCAAGCGTCGTAAATGTCTTCGACGCAACAATAACCAGGGTGGTTTCCGGATCGAGATCCTTCGTGGTCTCACCCGCGTCGGTCGGATCAATGTTCGAGATGAAACGGCATTCAAGACCATCCTGGACAAAGGGCTTCAGGGCCTCGTAGGCCATGACCGGGCCCAGGTCCGAGCCACCGATACCAACGTTGACAACCGTTTCAACCGGCTTGCCGGTAATACCGGTCCACTCGCCGGAGCGAACGCGCTCTGCGAAGTCGTAGACCTCGTTCAGAACCTCGTGAACGTCCGCGATCGCATCCTGGCCGTCAACGGTCAGCTCGTCGGTTGCCGGGCGACGCAACGCGGTATGCAGAACAGCGCGGTCTTCGGTGACGTTGATGTGCTCACCGGCGAACATGCGATCGCGCAGGTCGTAGACGCCAGTCTGCTCAGCAAGAGCCAGCAGGTCAGCAAGCACGCCTTCGTCAATCAGGTTCTTCGAAAAATCAACGTGCAGGTCGGCGCCGTCAATCGTCCAGCGAGTTGCACGGTTCGGATCAGCTCCGAACCAAGCGCGAAGATCCGGGTCAAAAGCGTCGGCACGTCCGTCCAGTGCTTCCCACGCGGGAGTCATTGTGGGGTCAACGACCGGATTGTCAGTCATGAATTCTCCTGTATCAATGGATCTGCGATGAGTTCGCGGTTCTTGAATGAAAAAACAGTTTTGGTCGAATCAGACGATTCGGCGATGTCTTACTCGGGATCTGCGTCTGCGATGGAAATCTCGACAGCGGGCTTACCCGAATCCTTCATCGAAACGATGCGCTGAACCGGGCTGAGCTCTCGCCACCACTGATCGAACGGACGACGATTGCGGATATCCAGATCCTCAAACATGTTCTTCACCAGGCGAGCTTCGATCTGGTTGCGCACCTGACCGATGTACACGCCCTCGGATTCGCCACGATTGAACTGGTTGTTGATGTGGTCGAGCGCGCGGTGAGCAAGACGCGTTGCCAGCAGACGGTCGAACGGGCTGGGCGAACCCCCCTGTTGCAGGTGGCCGAGCGCCGCATGACGCACGTCGTACTTGCCGTCAGATTCTGCCTCGTACACGGACGCAAGGAATTCGCGGTCGTAGTACTTCGACACTGCCTCGTTGACGAGGACCAGGAACAGGCGACGTCCTTCAGCGAAGGAATCAACCATGCGCTTCGTGTCATCAGCGATCTCATTCAGAGTCACATCATCTTCGTTGAGATAGATGTACTCAGCACCGGATGACAGTGACGCCATCAGCGTCAGGTACCCGCAACGTCGTCCCATGATTTCGGCGACGAAACAACGCTTGGTCGCCGCGGCGGATTCCTTGATGCGGTCAAGCGCCCAGGTGGCATTGTTGATCGCGGTATCGGCACCGATCGATAGTTCCGAACCGGGCAGATTGTTGTCGATGGAGGCGGGAACCAGAACGATCGGGATACGGAACGCCGGGTAGCGGTCACGCTCGGAGATCATCGAGTGGACAGCAAGGTAGGCGTTGAGGCCGCCAATAACAATCAGCGCATCCAATTCGTTACGTTCAATAGCGCGTCCCAGGGCGTAGAACTGCTCAACTTCGGGGACATCGCGCCTCGTGCCGAGTTCCGCGCCACCCTTGAACGCCCAGCCTTCAACGTCAGCCCAGGTCAGTTCTTTGACCGCGTTATCGGCCAAGCCCTTCCACGAGCCTTCGATTCCCAGCATCGTCCAACCGCGAGCGATGCCTAGGCGGACTGCCGCGCGCGCTGCCGTGTTCATGCCAGGCGCAAGACCGCCAGCGTGCAGGATACCGATTCGACGAGGCTTTTCAGTAGGTTCGGGCGTCAGCTGAGGCGGAGTCGAAAGGATCGTGTTAATTTCGACCATCGTCGTGAAAGAAACGCCGCGCGAAGCCTGGGCAGCTTCATAGTCGCCGGCCTCAATCAGGTGCTTGACCGCACGAGTATCGTGCACCGCCTTCATCAGCGGAATACGGGTCACGCGGTTGTGGCGGACACCCAGAACATTCGGGGTGTTTTCCGGCGTTGCTGAAAGCATTTCCTGAACAGCGGCGTAGCCAAGCAACGATGACATCCAGCGGTCATAGGCTGACGGCGAGCCACCACGCTGGACGTGGCCAAGGATCGTCACGCGAGCGTCTTCACCCGTGCGCTCAGTAATCACATCGGCAATGTGTTGAGTGGTCAGCACATTACCCTCGCGGTCGGTTGCACCTTCGGCGACCAACACGATGGATTCGCGTCGCCCTGCTTCACGACCCAAACGCAGGTGTTCAGCGAGGTCTTCTTCCCAGCCCGGTCCAACCGGATCTTCGGGTGTAAACACGTAGTCAGCACCACCGGCAACCGCTGCCATCAGGGGGAGGTAGCCACAATGACGACCCATGACCTCGACAACGAAGGTGCGCTGGTGAGATGCTGCCGTGGAGGTCAGCTGATCCATCGCGTCCAAAATGCGATGGAGTGCAGTATCCGCACCGATTGTCATGTCGGTGCCCACCATGTCATTGTCGATCGAGCCGACAAGACCAACAACCATCAGAGCCGGATGCTTTGCCGCTTCTTCTTCACTGAGCACGCCTTCGTCAACGAGTTCGCGAATGTGCTGTGGCCATTCGCCTCGGAATTCATCCGTGCCAGAGAGGGAGCCGTCGCCACCAATAACGACAAGGTGGTCAATACCGTGTTCGACCAGATTCTTCGCGGCCGCATGCCGGCCCTCGTAATCGCGGAATTCTGGACACCGGGCCGTACCGATAACCGTGCCCCCCTCGGCGAGGATTGATGAGACGTCCGACCAGCAGAGCTTCTTGATCGCATCTCCGCCTTTAACGGCGCCGGCCCACCCTTCCATGACCGCATAGGGTTGGGCGCCCACGGCAAGCGCGGTTCTCACGACGGCGCGGACGGCCGCATTCATTCCCTGCGCATCACCGCCTGATGTGAGAACGCCGATCTTGAAGTCAGCGGGGGCTTTGAGCGGTTGCGGAGTAGCCATTGCGTGAAGCTCCATTCCTGTTCACGGTCTGTCAGTGTTACCAGCTTCGTCCAGTTTACGGCGAAGCGGGAAGTGATGGGTAGAGCAATCGGGTGTTCAGGGTTGTCAGAACAGTTTTCGGGAATAAAAGAGTGGTGGCCCGCATGTCTCATTGCGGACCACCACTCTGAAGGGGCATGTGAGCTCGTGCGTTGAAGAATCAGCGTCTATTCGTTTGATGACGAATAATGACGGGTACGCGCTTGAGCCAATCCGTCAGTTACTAGCCGACGGGTTCGCAGCAGCAGATGCAGCGAGGTCTTCGGCGCTGACAACGCCTTCGACCGAGACGCGGTCAAGGTAAGCCATGCCGTCGAAGGAGAGCTCGCGAGCGTTCTCCGGATCGCCTTCTGCGCCGATCTTGCCACCGGCCATCCGGTCAACGATGATCGCGATTGCGCCGTCACCGGTCACATTGGTTGCGGTGCCGAAGGAGTCGAGGGCGATGTAGGTGGCGATCATGAGGGCAACCTGAGCATCGTCGAAGCCAAGCATCGACGAGAGTAGACCGGTTGCTGCCATAATTGCACCGCCGGGAACGCCGGGGGCTGCGACCATCGTGATGCCGAGCATGAAGATGAAGCCAACCCACTGTACAGGGCCGACATCGATGCCCTGGGTGATGACGATGGCGAACGCGAATGCGAAGATCTTCGAGGTCGAGCCTGCCAGGTGGATCGTTGCGCAGAGCGGAATGGTGAAGGATGCAACGGCGTCGGAGATCCCGTTCTTCTTTGCCTGACGCAAAGTGACCGGGATAGTCGCCGCGGACGACGAGGTGCCGAGTGCCGTCAGGTAGGCGGGCATCATGGTGAGCAGCGACGTGATCGGGTTCTTCTTGCCGATTGCGCCAGCAACGATGTACTGCGTGAGCAGGATGACGACCTCAAGCAGGAGGACGACGACAACAACGCGGACCAGGGTGCGCATAATGTCCCACGCTTCACCGGTGTAGGTGAGGTTCAAGAAGATACCAAAGATGTGCAGGGGCAACAGCGGGATGATGATGCGCTCGATGAGCTTGGTGATGATGGCGCGGAATTCAATGAAGCCCTTACGCATAACGCCACGCGGGATCATTGCAAGTCCGATGCCGACCACGAAGGAGAGCAACAGCGCGGTCATAACCGGGACGGCTGCGGGCATTTCGATGGTGAAGAACGATTCGAGTGCCGATCCGGGCTCGGTAACGTCAGCAAGACCGTTCGAAAGGAGCTTCGGGAAGACGGTTGCTGCGACCAGGTAGGTCAGGAAGCCTGCGAAAAGAGTCGAGGTGTAGGCCAGCGCAGCGGTGATGCCGAGCCACTTGCCCGCGCCGCGTCCGAGATCAGCAATAGCCGGAGTGACCAGGCCGATGATGATGAGCGGAATCGAGAAGGACAGGAACTGGCTGAAGATAGCTGAGAATGTCGCGAAGACTCGTCCAACTGTGACAGGCACCAGGTGCGAGTCACCTACTTTGATGGCTCCCAGCACGAGGGCGAGGACGATTGCGACGAGCACCCACACGAGGATACTGCTCTTCTCCATAAACTTTCGCATGATTTTCCTTGAGTCGTTCGACTGATCGGGATACGTACAGGATGCCCGCAGACCGCATTCCGATTAGTTTTCGTTCACTATTCGAACATTCCGACACCGCTACTCGGGCAGTTTCACGCGCTATATAGACGAAACCGGGGTGAGCAAGCCGAAGGTCACCGCACCCCAGTTTCGTTGTGTTAACAGATTATGCGAGGGCTTTCGCCAGATTATCGTCGAGCGTTGCAAGGAACTCTTCGGTGGTAAGCCACGCAGTATCGCCACCGACCAGACGAGACAGATCGCGCGTCATCTTGCCTGAAAGAACCGTGTCAATGATGACTTTCTCAAGCGTGTGGGAAAAATCGATAACCTCAGGCGTATTATCAAGCATTCCTCGGTGAGCAAGGCCGCGGGTCCAAGCGAAAATCGAGGCGATCGGGTTGGTTGACGTTGGTTCCCCCGCCTGGTGCTTGCGATAGTGGCGGGTGACGGTTCCGTGGGCGGCTTCAGCTTCCATCGTGCGACCATCTGGGGTCATCAGGACGGAGGTCATCAGGCCCAGCGAACCGAATCCCTGGGCAACAGTATCCGACTGAACATCACCGTCGTAGTTCTTGCACGCCCAGACGTAGCCGCCTTCCCAGCGCAAGGACGAGGCAACCATGTCATCAATCAGACGATGTTCGTAGGTCAAGCCAACTTCGGCAAATCTTTCCTTATATTCGCGCTCGAAAACATCGGCGAAAATGTCCTTGAACGCACCATCGTAGGCCTTGAGGATCGTGTTCTTCGTCGACAGGAAGACCGGATAGTTGCGCTTGAGTCCGTATTCAAAGGATGCTCGAGCGAAGTCTGCGATCGATTCGTTGAAGTTGTACATGCCCATCGTGACGCCACCACCTTCAGGCATACGGATCACTTCGTGCTCGATCGGTTCCGAACCATCGTCGGGAGTGAAGGTCAGCGTGATGGTGCCCGCTCCCGGAACCTTAAAGTCAGTCGCACGGTACTGGTCGCCGAATGCGTGTCGACCGATAACGATCGGCTTGGTCCATCCGGGGACGAGGCGCGGAATGTTGTCAATAATGATTGGTTCACGGAAGACAACGCCACCAAGAATATTGCGAATCGTGCCGTTAGGGCTACGCCACATCTTCTTCAGGCCGAACTCTTCAACACGCGCCTCATCGGGAGTGATTGTCGCGCACTTGACGCCCACACCATGCTCTTTGATCGCATTGGCAGCATCAATCGTCACCTGGTCGTCAGTCGCGTCGCGATTCTGGATCGACAGGTCGTAGTAACGCAGATCAACATCCAGGTAGGGGTGGATCAGACGGTCTTTAATGAACTGCCACATGATGCGGGTCATTTCGTCACCATCGAGTTCAACGACTGGGCCTGCAACCTTAATTTTCGACATCGTTTCTCTTTTCGTCGGGCGAGCTGGCGCTACGCGAGAAATTATCTTGACATCAAGATTAGTTGATTAAATACACTCGCGCTCATAGATGCGACAGAAGAAATACGTTCGCCAACCCAAAGACCCCGACAGCACAACCATGTCGGACCGAGCGGTTAGGACAGAAGGTTCATCGTTGCCGTGAACGGCGAAAAATACCAAATACCAAGCGCCAAGAAAGCGAGCACCACGGCATCCATCCACCGATTACGTGAAGCAAACCATGGGCGTCCCGGCAAAACAAGACGCGCACAGGCCATCACAAGCAACGTGCCAGCAAGGGCATAGACCGCACGATGAGGGTGGTTCAAAAGCGCCAAAATCGCCGTAACACCAACACCGACGAGGACGAAAACGATCGTCCCCCAGTACGCATACGACGGCGAAGTATTCATTCGCACCTGCTTCTTCACACTGCAAGCCTACGGGGTAATGCATTATTCACACATCTTCACGTCTTAATTTGCCTCCGGAGCGCGCTACCATGTTCATGCGACCGTGCAGGCCGCGCACATTTTCACGTGTTGAAGGAGCATCAGTGACTTCCCGTTACATCGTTGTCGGGCCCGATTCCGCAAATGCTGCAACAGACGCAGCTCACGAACTTGCCACCGCGCTTTCAGCGCGTGGAACGCTTGCGCGCATGAACGCGCTCGCTGGCACGACCCCATCCGCAGCAGCGACCTCCGGCACCTCGGCTTTGCCGGCAGCTGTCGAAGCTGTTCGCGCAGCTGACGCAGACTTCGTCCTCATCGACGGAGTTGTCGCCGGAGAAGCTCGCACGTTCGATGCCATCCGTTGGAACGTGAACCTGGCAGCATCGGCTCGCGCAAACGTCATCTTGGTCCTCGACCCCGAAGGTGTTCCAGCCGAACTGCTCACCGAAGAAATCAACGTTTTCGCTGCCCGCTGCAAGTCGCACCAGGCGCAGCTCGTGGCAGTGATTCTGCCCGGCACCCCCACTGCTCTCGGCGTCGACGTCCCCGTCTTCTCCCTTCCCCTTTCCGACGAGGCAATCAAAACCCTGGTTGAGGCCCCCGCCCCGACCGCAGTCACTCCCCTCGCTTTCCAGGCAGATCTGATTGACCGCGCACGCGCAGACCGCAAACGCATCGTCATGCCCGAACCGGAAGACGATCGCGTCCTCCTAGCAGCTGCTGAGGTCCTCGCTCGCGGTATCGCAGATGTCATCCTCGTTGGTGACGCAGCTGCCGTTGCAACCCGCGCAGGTGAACTTGGTATTGACCTCACCGCAGCATCCGTCGTCTCCGTAGACGACCCAGAACTGTCCGAAAAATACGCCGTTGAATTCGCACGCCTGCGTGAAAAGAAGGGCGTCACCGTCGAGCAGGCTCGCGAAAAGATCAAAGACGTGTCCTACTTCGGCACGATGATGGTCCACATGGGCGACGCAGATGGTATGGTTTCCGGCGCAGCCCACACGACCGCGCACACGATCGTTCCCTCCTTCCAGATCATCAAGACCGCTCCCGGTGTCTCGATTGTTTCTTCTATCTTCCTCATGCTGATGAAGGATCAGGTGTGGGCATTCGGCGACTGCGCCGTGAACCCAAACCCGACTCCAGAACAGCTTGCCGACATCGCCATCTCCTCGGCACGCACCGCCGCTCAGTTCGGTGTCGAGCCTCGCGTTGCAATGCTCTCCTACTCCACCGGCACTTCCGGCTCCGGCCCGGACGTCGACGCCGTTGTGGAAGCAACCCGCATTGCTCAGGCAAAGGCTCCAGAGCTCGCTCTGGAAGGCCCGATCCAGTTCGACGCAGCCGTTGACGTGGCCGTTGCTTCGAAGAAGCTCCCCGGTTCCCCCGTTGCCGGCAAGGCAAACGTCTTCATCTTCCCGTCACTATCCGCAGGCAACATTGGCTACAAGGCCGTTCAGCGTTCCTCCGGTGCCGTTGCTGTCGGCCCGGTTCTGCAGGGTCTGAACAAGCCGGTCAACGATCTGTCGCGTGGCGCACTGGTCGAGGACATCGTCAACACCGTTGCTCTGACCGCCGTTCAGGCACAGGGCTGAAGCTTCCAAGTTTTTACCGATTACTCACAGGAAAGGCGAACTCGTGTCCCAGACCGTTCTCGTCATTAACTCCGGCTCTTCATCGATCAAGTACCAGCTGGTCGATCCCGAAACCGGTGAAGCAATCGCCAAAGGCCTTGTCGAACGTATCGGCGACCCGGTCGGCAAGATCAAGCACACCCACGGTGACGACGTCACCATCGAAGAAATTCCGATCGCAGACCACGAAGTTGGTATGCGTGAGGTTCTTCGCCTCTTCGACAACAAGGGCCCGAAGCTTGCAGAAGCTGGCATCGTTGCCGTCGGCCACCGTATCGTTCAGGGTGGCAAGTACTTCGATGGCCCGGCCGTCATCAACGACGAGGTCCGTAACCTCATCGAAGAGCTCTGCCCGATGGCTCCCCTGCACAACCCCGCACACCTCAAGGGCATCGACGTGGCTCGCGAGCTCATGCCGGAAATCCCTCACGTTGCAGTCTTCGACACCGCGTTCTTCCAGGCTCTTCCCGAAAAGGCCTACACCTACGCACTCAACGCCGAAGTCGCTGAGAAGTACGCTGTTCGCCGCTACGGCGCACACGGCACCTCGCACCAATTTGTTTCCCGCGAGGTCGCAAAGTACCTGGGTCGCGATGATCTCAAGCAGATCGTCATGCACCTCGGAAATGGCGCTTCCGTGTCCGCAGTCCTCAACGGTAAGCCGATCGATACCTCCATGGGCTTGACCCCGTTGGAAGGCCTCATGATGGGCACCCGCACCGGCGACATCGATCCGGCCGTTGTCTTCCACCTGGCTCGCCAGGGTGGCATGACGATTGACGAGATCGACACGCTGTTCAACAAGCAGTCCGGCATGAAGGGCCTGACCGGCGAATCCGACATGCGTAGCGTGTGGGAAATGATTTTCAACGATGACGACAAGGAAGCGCAGCACAAGGCTCGCGTTGCCATGGACGTCTACATCAACCGCCTGCTCAAGTACGTTGGCTCCTACACCGCTGAACTCGGTGGCCTGGATGTCATCACCTTCACCGCTGGCATCGGCGAGAACGACTGGGATGTTCGTAAGGAACTCGCCCAAGCATTAGAGCCCTTCGGCGTGAAGATCGACCTGGCAGCAAACGACGGTCGTATCGGCGAGCCTCGCGTGATCTCCACCCCCGATTCGAAGGTCACCCTGCTGGTGTACCCAACGAACGAAGAGTTCGCGATCGCGCGCCTCGCACGTGAGGTGATCTGAGTTCTGCTCGCGCCTCGCACGTGATGAGCTGTGGTGGGCTGGCTCGAAAGAGCCAGCCCACCATTGTTTTTCCTGCCATCAGCTTTGAGCGTAAGCGCGTGGGCAAACGGATGGGTCATGGGAGACAATAGAGGCAACACTAGGAGGAAAGTTGAACTTCCATTCGCTTTACGATCAGGGCTTCGCGCGCGTTGCTGCGGTGACGGTTCCTGTTCATCCCGCTCAGCCACTTGCTAACGCTAACGAGGTCATTGACGTTGCTCGCGAGCTTGATGCCAAGGGTGTTGCCGCGGCCGTCTTTCCCGAGCTGGGCATTTCCGGCTACGCCATTGATGATCTGTTGCTTCAGGATGTCGTGCTGGATGAAGTGACTGAGGCTCTGCATCGCATTGCTGTTCAGACGAAGGATCTGTTGCCGATCCTCATTGTTGGTGCCCCGATTCGCAACGATGGTTCCCTCTACAACTGTGCGGTAACGATCCACCGAGGCAAGATCCTGGGTGTCACCCCGAAGTTGCACCTGCCGAACTATCGCGAGTTCTACGAGAAGCGCCATTTCGCGACTCCCGGCCCGACAACTCCTTCCTTCATTGACACAACCGCGTGGGGTTTTGTCGACGATGACTGTGCTTCGGCATCCGTTCCTTTCTCTCCGATCACAATCGATGTTGAGGATGTTCCTGGCCTCGTCATTGCCCCCGAAGTGTGCGAGGACATGTGGGTTCCGCTCACCCCGTCGACTCTTGCTGCTCTGAATGGCGCAACGGTTCTGATGAATCTTTCCGCTTCGCCGATCACCGTTGGTCGTGCGGAAGACCGCCGACTGTTGGTTCGCAGTTTGTCAGCGCGCCTCAACTCCGCCTACGTGTACTGCGCGTCGAGTGCGGGCGAATCGTCAACCGACCTGTCATGGGACGGCCAGACGATGGTGTACGAGGCCGGCGACCTGCTGGCAGAGGGTGAGCGTTTCAAAGCCGGCGGTCGTCAGATCACGATCGCTGACGTGGACATTGATCGTCTTGTCACTGAACGTACGCGCCAGAATTCGTTTAAAGACAACGCGGATCGCTACCTGGGCGAGGATCAGGGGCTGAAGGCAACCGCTCCTATGGACGTCTACACCCAGCTGAACCCACCCCGCACGGATCTTGGTTTGGAACGCGCCGTTGATCGTTTCCCTTTCGTTCCCGACGATCCGGAGCGCCTGGCTCAGGACTGCTACGAGGCCTACAATATTCAGGTTCATGGTCTGGTTCAGCGCCTCAAGGCGATCGGTAATCCGAAGATCGTTATTGGTGTTTCCGGTGGCCTCGATTCCACGCATGCTCTGATCGTCGCGGCGCGCGCAATGGATATGCTGGGTCGGGCGCGAACGGACATCTTGGCCTACACGATGCCCGGTTTCGCAACGTCCGATCACACGAAGTCGAACGCGATTGCGCTGTGCGAAAGCCTCGATATTCCCTGCCAGACGATCGATATTCGCCCGGCGGCTCGCCAGCTGTTGGCCGACATGGGGCATCCCTACGCCGACGGCAACGACACGTATGACGTCACCTTCGAGAATGTTCAGGCGGGTCTGCGCACCGACTACCTGTTCCGCATTGCCAACCACAACGGAGGAATTGTTCTGGGCACGGGTGACCTGTCCGAGCTGGCGCTCGGTTGGTGCACGTACGGCGTGGGCGACCAGATGAGCCACTACGCCGTCAATACGGGTGTTCCGAAGACTCTGATCCAGCATCTGATCCGCTGGGTTGCAGCTTCCGGCCAGTTCTCCGATCGTGCGGGCGAGGTTCTAACCTCGATCCTCGGCACGGAGATTTCTCCCGAATTGGTTCCCGCTAAACCCGGTGAGAAGATGCAGTCCACGCAGGACAAGATCGGCCCGTACAACCTGCAGGATTTCAACCTGTACTACGTGTTGCGTCGAGGGGCTCGTCCGTCGAAGATCGCCTTCCTTGCTGAGAAGGCGTGGGCTGATGTGAATGCTGGCGAGTGGCCGGCCGGGTTCCCCGAAGGCGACCGCGTCGCCTATTCACTCGAAGAGATTGTCAAGTGGGAGACCCTGTTCCTGCGCCGCTACTTCACGCAGCAGTTCAAGCGTTCTGCTCTGCCAAATGGCCCGAAGGTTGTGGCTGGTGGCGCCCTATCGCCTCGTGGTGACTGGCGAATGCCGTCCGACGTGACTGGTGCACGGTGGATCGCAGAGTTGGAAGAGGCCGTCGCGGGCGTTCCTCACAGTGGTGTTCCGGCTACTCAGACGAAGGAGAACTGATGACGACGCTAACGTTGACCGGCGTGATCGGTTTTGCCGTGATCGCGTGTGTTTTCGGCTTGGTTGCCCTGAAAGGCAGGGCCGGCACTCTGGCACGAGGCTCAGGCTTGGGTCTTCATTCGACAGTGTTGGAGTCCTCCGACGACGCATGGAATACGGGTCACGAGGCCGCCTGGCCGATCATGGCCATGGCCTGCGTTGTGGCGGTGTTTCACGCGGTTGGCTGCGGTCTTGTTTCACTCATGGGCAATGACGGCGAAGCCTTCCTTCACGTTCTGTTGATCTCCGGGATTATTGTGTCCCTCGCTCTTGGGGCGTTGGCGCGCGCGGCCGCGATTAACGCGGCAAAGCGCCAGGCGGAGTCTGATCAAGCCGAGAGCTGATCTTTATCCTTGATACGGCGCGCCCCGCGGGTTTCTACCCGGGGGGCGCACGCTATTTCACAGTCAGTGTTTAACGCTCAGTGTCAGCCGGTGGCGCATACGCTGACATCGGGGTGAGCGCCGATTGCGGGGTGTTCACTTCTGCGTCTATACCTGCCGGCTGAATCATGTGAGGAATCCGAGGCACCGGATGAGTGCCAGCGCTTCGTGCCACTGCTCGACGGAGAAGAACCTCCAGGGGACCTCGTTGATATCCCTTCGATTCGAGCACCCAGGAGAACAGCGCCATCAAGGTCCAGACCGCGAGCGCAATAGCAAGCCCGAGGGTCTGGGAAACTCCTCGAATACCCGCCAATCCGAGAGCAATGAACGTGGCAAGGAAAAGAACGGTCTGACCAACATATGCGGTCATTGAGCGCTTACCAACCGCGATAAAGAAGTGGCGCACTCCCCCGAGATTTTCGCGTGCAGGACCGGCAAGCAACCCGAGCAGGGCCAGCCAACCTGCAGCTCCAAGCAAACCAGTAATCTCGTGAAGAGCGTCCTGACCGAAGAAGTAGGAATCCATCAGGCCCGAATCCTTCAAGGAATAGGACAGGCCACCAAGGGCACCCAGAGCAAGACCCAGGAACGCCACCAGCATCAGGCGCCCCTTGTGAACGTCCGGGCGCGAAATATAGTCCGTGGTGGCCAGCCAAGCACCGAAGACGGTCGCAGGAAGGATGGTCGTCATGATCAGCCCAAGGAGCGACGAGAATACCCAGCCAAATACGCTGATCAGTGGGTAGTACCAGCCGAGCATCAGGTCGGCGGGAGCGTTCGTCATCTGCGTATTGGTTGCGCCACCAAACCCCTTCAGGCTCTCGCCCCAGTTCACGAACGATTCGGCTCCAAACTGGCTGAGCGTCATGACGGCAAGGACGATGAGAGCAATCACGGTCAAGATCGTGAAGCGTCGCCGCGCAATGAGTCCTGCGAAAACAATCGCAACCAGCGCATACGCGCCGATAATGTCGCCGGAGAAGAAGAGTGCGTGGACAAAGCCGAAGAGGAGCATCCACCAGCCGCGCCTACGGATCAGACGGCGAGAGTCATCAATACTCTCGTTTTCGAATCCTGCGATCCACGTTGCGCGCACCTGCTCAGGCATTCCGGGCAGGTTCTCATCAAG
This sequence comes from Pauljensenia sp. UMB0895, assembly GCF_030218905.1. Taxonomy (NCBI): domain Bacteria; kingdom Bacillati; phylum Actinomycetota; class Actinomycetes; order Actinomycetales; family Actinomycetaceae; genus Pauljensenia; species Pauljensenia sp. UMB0895. The sequence goes on from NZ_JASOQR010000002.1 coordinate 95,695, forward strand.
TTCGTCGATTCGACGTTCCACGTATGCACGCTGGCGTCGCAACACCATCGTCATCAGACCGAAACCGAAAAGCATCGAAAAGAGCGGATACGAGCGGTGGTCGATGAACATTCCGCGAATGAACACCCACCACTGATCGCTCAGTGAGTATTCGGGATTGTCGGGGAAGAAAGAAAGCCAAAACGGCACGTTTGCGACCGCGATCAGAATCAGCATGAAGCCGCGCGCAAGATCCGGCGCGGGATAGCGGACAGAGTTCTTCGGGGTAAACGAGGCCGAGCTAGACATACTCGAACACTATCCAAGGATTCGGGCTCGCTTCAATCAGGTGTCTCCCTGATTTGCTTGTAGGCGCTCGCTGAACAAGCGCGACCGCAAGCTAGGCAAACGGTGAACAAGCGCGGCTGAGCAAGGTAGCGAAAATAAAGGAGGCGCGGCCTCGTCGAAGACAACACGACCACGCCACATTGAAACTTTTCGCTCAGGCGAACAGCTTCTCACCCACGTAGGTGTCGGAATCCTTCACGCCCGGCAACATCAAGTACATGCCGGTCGCGATGTGCTGGAGGTACTCCGTCATCTGGTCGTTCACCATCTTCGACAGGATCGGAATGAAGTTCGTCGAAGGATCACGGACGAAAACGATGAAGAACAGGCTGGCTTCGAGGCGACCCAGCTTGTCCACCTGCTCTTTTACCGCGCTTGTTCACCACCACCCGCTCTTCTACCGCGCTTGTTCACCGCTTCACCCCCCCGACGACGCCGGCACCGACTTCGCGGGCCTGCTCTTTTACCGCGCTTGTTCACCGCTTCACCCCTCTATTCGAGCAGGAAAGGTTAGGCAAACCGTAGAGATATCCGCAAAATACGTAGCCCGTTAAGCGTCGCAAATCCGCGCCACAGACAAGGAAAGACACTAGGAATGTGGGCGTGGCCTCATGAATTCATCAGTGCACGTCACCGAATTATTCGCACCAGCTTGCGAAAAATAAAAGGCGAGAAAAACACCAAAAGATCTGACGCTTTCAAACGGGACAACGGTCCCGAATTGGTGAACAAGCGCGCAATAGCGTGGGGACGAACACGGCGTTTTCTGGGCGCAATCCAGCACACGGAAACCGCCAGATCTACTGACACGTTCCCTTCCAAGGAGTCCTAATGACCGAGTTCTTCTACGAAGACATGCTGCCGCTGGGTGAAGACACAACCGAGTACCGTCTGCTCACCACCGAAGGCGTCGAAACCGTTGAAGGCCCTGACGGAACACAGTTCCTCAAGGTTGCCCCCAGCGCACTCGAACTACTGGCGAAAACCGCGTACCACGACATCTCGTACTACCTGCGCACCGCGCACCTCGAACAGCTGGCGAAGATCCTCGAAGACCCGGACGCATCCGCAAACGACCGCTTCGTCGCACTCGACCTACTGAAGAACGCAAACGTTGCCTCCGCAGGCGTTCTGCCGATGTGTCAGGACACGGGCACGGCCATCATCAAGGGCGAACGTGGCCAGCGCGTCATCACCGAAGGTGTGGACGGCAAGCCCCTGGCGCACGGTGTCTACGACGCCTACACCGAGCTCAACCTGCGTTACTCGCAGAACGCTCCGATCACCATGTACGAAGAGAAGAACACGGGCTGCAACCTGCCGGCGCAGATCGAACTCTACGCGGACACGCAGGTCGGTCACGAGCTCGACTACCACTTCCTGTTCATGGCTAAGGGTGGCGGTAGCGCGAACAAGTCGTACCTGTACCAGATGACGAAGGCAATCCTTGATCCGGAACACATGATGCAGTTCCTGGAAGAAAAGATTCGTTCCCTCGGCACCGCAGCATGCCCGCCGTACCACTTGGCAATCGTCATCGGTGGCACCTCCGCTGAATACGCGCTCAAGACCGCGAAGTACGCGTCCGCCCACTACCTCGATACGCTACCGACCACCGGTTCGGAACTGGCGCACGGCTTCCGCGATGTCGAGATGGAAGACGAGGTCTTCAAGCTGACCCAGCAGATGGGCATCGGCGCCCAGTTCGGCGGCAAGTACTTCTGCCACGACGTCCGCGTCATTCGCCTCCCTCGCCACGGCGCATCCCTACCGGTCGCCATCGCGGTATCCTGCTCAGCTGACCGCCAGGCAAAGGCAAAGATCACGCCCGAGGGTGTCTTCTTGGAGCAGCTCGACTTCAACCCCGGCCGTTTCCTGCCGGCAACCGACCCGTCTGAGCTGGGCGAAGACACCGGCGCCGTGTCGATCGACCTCGACCGCCCGATGAGCGAAATCCTTGCCGAACTGTCGAAGTACCCGGTGAAGACGCGCCTGTCCTTGAACGGCACGATGATCGTTGCCCGCGATATCGCCCACGCAAAGATCCGCGAGCGCATCGAAAACGGCGAGCCGATGCCGGAATACATGCTCAAGCACCCCGTCTACTACGCGGGCCCAGCGAAGACTCCGGAAGGTATGCCGTCCGGCTCTTTCGGCCCGACGACCGCGGGCCGCATGGACTCCTACGTGGATCAGTTCCAGGCGCTCGGCGGATCCATGATCATGGTCGCGAAGGGCAACCGCTCCAAGCAGGTCACCGACGCCTGCCACAAGCACGGCGGTTTCTACCTCGGCTCAATCGGTGGTCCGGCTGCTGAACTGGCCGCAAACTGTATCAAGAAGGTCGAACTTCTTGAATACCCGGAGCTCGGCATGGAAGCCGTGTGGAAGATCGAAATCGAAGACTTCCCAGCCTTCATCGTCGTCGACGACAAAGGCAACGACTTTTTCGCGGGCACGCAGGAGGTCACGCTGACGATCGGCAAGCGCCCCGGCATGTGCTGATTGTGTTTCTGCCGGCGGGCATCGCGGTTGCGTGGTGTCCGCCGGCAGTGGCGTGTCGGCTTCGTGATTGAGATGAACGAGGCTGCCGCCACGCCCTACCTCGCGCTTGTTCACGGGCGGAGCGAAAACCGACGAGCATGAAAATGGGCTGCGGCAAATGCGCGCTTGTTCACGTTCCTTCCGGTTCAAGTGCGCGCTTGTTGACCACTCAATCAACCTCAGAGGGGAATGACATCACCGCCGGCGGTGAACAAGCGAAGTCCTCAGCAAGTAAGTCGGTGAACAAGCGCGGTCGGGACTAAATTCCGATCGCGAGCGCGAACTCGGCCTTGATGGTTTCGAGTCTCGCCCGAGCCTCGTCCCACGGCACTTCTCCGCCACCTGGAGCATCGAGAATGACCTCAAGGTAGCACTTGAGCTTCGGCTCGGTGCCGGACGGCCGAGCGATGACGCGGTCGTTCGCCTCAGTGGTGACCATGATCGCGTTCGTACCCGGCAGGCCGTCCCACCCCTGAGACATGTCGACGACGGAGACGACCGACGAGCCCGCGAGCTGCGACGGCGGGTTCCCGCGCAGACGATCCATGCCCTCGGCGATGAGACCGAGATTCTCGACGCGGAAGGTGAGCGGCATCGTCACGTAGCAGCCGTAGGCGCGAGCCATTCGCTCGAGCTCGTCCTGGCCGGTGTGGCCCTGCGCCTTAAGCTCGGCGAACAGGGAGGCGGCGACGACCGAGGTCGAGATGCCGTCCTTGTCGCACACGTGCTCGGGATCGGGGCAGAAGCCGATGGCCTCCTCGTAGCCGAAGACGATGCCCGGGGTGCGGGCGATCCACTTGAATCCCGTGAGGGTGTGGCGGTAGTCGAGGCCGTGCGCCAGGGCGATCCGCTCGAGCTGGCGGCTCGACACGATCGAGTTGGCGAAGACCCCGCCCTTCGGGGCCCGCCCGGCCAGGAACTCGCCGAGGATCGAACCGGTCTCGTCGCCGGTGAGCTGACGCCATCCGCTCGCCGAGGCCTCGTCCGGAATGGCGAGGGCGCAACGATCGGCGTCGGGGTCGACTGCGATAATGAGGTCCGAGCCGTGCTCGCGCGCATGCGCCATCGCCAGATCGAGGGCGCCGGGCTCCTCCGGGTTCGGGAAGGAGACGGTCGGGAAATCGGGGTCGGGCGCCGCCTGCTCGGCGACGAGCGACACCCGGGTAAAACCCGCCTCCTTGAGGACGCGCTCGGTGAGCGCTCCGCCGACGCCGTGCATCGCGGTCAGGGTGATCTTGAGGTCTCCCCGGTGGTCGCCGGCGGCCAAGGCCGCGGCGACTGCAACGTAGTCGTCGCGCGGATCGACCTGCTCAATGCGCTCCTCGTCCTGGGGGACCTCGTCGGCCGGGGCGGCTGCCGCGATGGCGGTGGCGATGCCCGCGTCGTGCGGAGGCACGATCAGGGCGCCCTGACCGGCGTCGGTGACGATGCTTCCGCCGAGGTAGACCTTGTAGCCATTGTCCTTGGCGGGGTTGTGCGAAGCGGTGATCATGATGCCCGCGTCGGCGTCGAGGGCGCGCACCGCGAAGGAGGTGAGCGGGGTGGGGTGCGAGACGGGGAGGGCCAGAGCCCGGCAGCCCGCCGCCGACACAACGCGCGCGGCCACACGGGCGAAATCGACGGAGCCGTGCCGGGCGTCGCAACCGATGACGACGCGAGGTTCGCGCTCGGTTTGCGTCTTGAGGTAGGCGGCGAGGCCCGCGGTCGCACGGATGACGACGGCGAGGTTCATCCGAGATTCACCCGGGCCAATCTCGCCGCGCAGACCCGCGGTGCCGAACTCAAGAGGTCCGTTCATCGCGGCCCGCAGTTCGGCCAGGGCGCCCTCGTCACCCGCCGAAGCGGCCTCGACGGAAGCGAGGAGCGCTGAGGAGGTCTGGCCGTCCGGATCATGGGTAGCCCATTCGCGGGCCGTCGCGAGAAGCTGATCGTTCATCGTCTCACTCTTCGATCCCCTCGAGGATCGCGACCGTCGCAGATACGCCGAGACGCGAGGCTCCGGCCTCAATCATGGCGAGCGCGGTCGTGGCATCGCGGATCCCGCCCGAAGCCTTGACGCCAAGGCGGTCGCCGACCGTTTCGCGCATGAGCTTAACGGCGTGCACCGAGGCGCCACCGGCGGGGTGGAAGCCGGTGGAGGTCTTCACGAAGTCGGCCCCCGCGTTCTCGGAGGCGCGGCAGGCCATGACGATCTCCTCATCGGTCAGGGCAGCGGACTCAATGATGACCTTGAGGACGCGTGGAGCGGGGACGGCGTCGCGCACGGCGCGGATCTCAGCTTCGAGCTCAGCCTCACGGCCTTCTTTCACGAGGGCGATGTTGATGACCATGTCGACTTCGTCGGCGCCGTCCTCAACGGCGCGCGTGGCCTCGGCGGCCTTGATCTCAGGCTTGACAGCGCCCGAGGGGAAGCCCGCGACGCAGGCGACCATGAGGCCCTCGGGGGTCTCGAGGGGCAGCATGGAGGGCGAGACGCACACCGAGTAGGTGCCGAGTTCGGCGCCCTGGGCGACAAGGGCCGCGACATCGGCGGCGGTCGCCTCGGGCTTGAGGAGGGTGTGGTCGATCATCTGGGCGACTTCAGTCTTCTTCATGGTGGTGCCTTCCTCAGATCTGCGCCAGGGGTGGCGCGAGTTCCATCATCTGGGTGAACGCTGTCTCGCGTTCCTTTACGGTTGTGGCTTCGCCCGGGACGAGCGAAGCCAAGACGGTGAACATGCCGAGCGCTTCGACTTCGGCGTGCGCGGCGGTGGCGTACAGACCCGCGGATTCCATTTCGACGGCGAGGATCCCCATTCTCTGCCAGCGTTCGTTGAAGGTCTCATCAGCGTTGACGCCGACGGTTCCTGTGCTTGTCGTTCCCGCTGCAAGATATCCGGCAATATAGCTGGGGTACAGGGTGTTAAAAACGATGGTGCGTAGATTCACTGCGTATTGCGTGGGCTCCGGCTCGGTCGCGTTGCGGTAGTCCTGCGCATCGACCAGCACGAACTTGGTCTGGTCGAACTCATCTGCGAGGGCTTCTGCCTGCTGATCGATGTTCGAACCCGACAGGATGATCAGCTGGCACCCGGCAAGCGCCAATATGATTCCGCCGCTCGCCACCATGATCGCGGTTGCACGCTGAAGGTGAGTGCGCATTGATTCCTCAGCTGGTTAGGATTGTGAGCGCTTGACCATCGTGGGGAGAGCCGCGGTGGACATGTTGGCGCGTGATTCATTGAGCCTATCAAAAACCGGCTTTCCAATGATTCACGAGGCCGGGCCAGCCTCACGTTTACACGCGAAACTGCCCCGGAGCGTAGCGCATCTGACGCTTGGCAGAACCAGGCGCTACAAGTGAGCGCAAACGGACAAAACAGATAAATCAGTGACCGCTTGGCTGATAGGGCGAGACCACCACATCCACCTTCTGCAAGTCTTTGACTTCCGAATAGCCGGTCGATGCCATGGTTCTCTTCAGGGCACCAACGAAGTTCAGGGAACCGTCTGCACGCGTCGAAGGACCGTAGAGAATCTGCTGCAGGCTTCCGGATGTGCCTACGTGAACACGCTGACCGCGAGGCATGTCTGGGTGCGTGGCCTCGGAACCCCAATGCCAACCGCGCCCGGGCGCTTCTTCCGCGCGAGCCAGAGCGGCACCCAGCATGACCGCATCCGCACCACAGGCGATGGCGCGCGATAAATCACCAGAACGCCCGATGCCACCGTCAGCAATGACGTGAACGTAGCGTCCTCCGGATTCATCCATGTAATCGCGACGCGCAGCGGCCACATCGGCGATTGCTGTTGCCATCGGGGCGTGCACGCCGAGCGATTGACGGGTCGAGTGTGCCGCTCCCCCGCCAAATCCGACAAGAACACCGGCGGCACCCGTGCGCATCAGATGCAACGCTGCCGTATTCGTGCAGACTCCACCAACAATGACGGGGACGTCGAGTTCATAGATGAACCGCTTGAGGTTGAGGGGCTCAGATCGGCTGGAAACATGTTCTGCAGAGACTGTTGAGCCTCGGATGACGAAAAGGTCCACGCCCGCATCGACGACTGCTCGCCAGTACTTTTGGGTACGCTGAGGCGACAACTTACCTGCAACAACTACGCCGGCTTGCCGAAGTTGAGCGAGGCGAGCAGTGATAAGCGACGGCTTAATTGGTTCCGAATAGATCTGTTGGAGTCGCGCAATAGACTCGTCTTCTCCAAGATGGGAGATTTCTTCGAGAAGCGGCTCCGGATCTTCGTAGCGCGTCCATAGACCGTCCAGATCTAGAACACCCAACCCGCCGAGTTTTCCGAATGCGATTGCTGTTTCGGGGCTCATGACCGAGTCCATGGGGGCAGCCATGATCGGAATATCGACGTGGTAGGCGTCGATTTGCCAGCCGACGTTCACATCTTCGGGATCGCGAGTGCGCCTTGAGGGAACCAGGGCAATATCGTCCAGACTGTAAGCGCGTCGCGCACGCTTTCCACGACCAATTTCAACTTCGTTGCTCACGACTTGATACTAACCACTTTGGGGCGCTGACATGCGCTTTTGTTGATGATTGCAGCGTGGGTGCGATGAGGTAATCGACGAGGCCGGCTTCGCCGACCTGATGATTGCCATTTTGTTTCTCCATGGTTTAGGCGACACTAGTTCCATGAATGAAAACACTTCTTGGATTGATCAGCCTTGGCTTGGTTTCGACACAGAGACAACCGGCACAAATCCTCTTTCGGATCGCCTTGTCACTGCTGCGCTTGTTTTGCGACGCGGGGGTATCAACCCGTCTGGCCCTGACGAAGTTGTCACATGGCTAGCTAATCCCGGGGTAGAGATCCCTGAAAGCGCCAGCGCTATTCACGGGATTTCCAACGAAAAAGCTCAAACCCAGGGACGGAATATTTCCGAGGTTTTAAATGAGGTTGCTGATTCTTTGGTTGCGCACTGGCAACGCGGATTCCCTGTTGTTGTCTTCAATGCGGCGTTCGATATTACGTTGATGAATGCCGAGCTCACTCGCCATGGTCTGCAGACTTTGGAAGAACGCCTTGGTGGCCCTGTTGGACTCATTCTTGATCCGATCGTCCTTGATCGTCACTTCGATAAGTACCGGAAGGGAAAGCGAACCCTGACCACCATGGCACCGCACTACGGTGTGGATCCGGATCCGAATGCTCACACGGCAGAAGTTGACGTTTCGATGACATTAGACGTGTTGGCGAAGATTGCCCAGGCGTTTGGCGCTCCGCTCACGCTAAGCAGTGCTCATGCGTTGATGGCATTGCAGGCCAGCGCTTTTAAAGAATGGGCTCAGGGGCTTGAAACCTACTTTGCACGTCAGGGTAAACCCCAGCAGATTGATTCCCAGTGGCCACAAAGGGCTCTCAATAGCTGAAGGGGTTAGCATCCCCATCATTAAACGGGTCGGTTAATGAAAGAGGTCGATGACCCAATAGAACGCCCTTGTTGCTATCGGGTCACCAGTCTTCAGCGCGCTGTCACTTCCATGTGCGGGCGCGACTTCGTCCCATAGGTGGGACTGATTGGACGCGTGGTGGTCAGCGCTAAGCGCTGACCACCACTGTGACGTCACTTGGTATCGATCAGGTCTTTCCATGTGCGCTTCTCACCGACCAGAAGGCTGAAGTGCTTGTTCTGTTCAGCGATCGCCGCATCGGTTGCGGGATTCTTAATCAGTGCCGCAAGAACCTCGGGGGCAGCAGTGATAGCACCAACGCCCTGGCGGACCAGTTCAAGAACCTGTTCAGAGTTCTTGAAGGACGCAGCTAAAACATCAGCTTCCATCCCATACGACTTCAGCGTGCGGTGGATTTCGCTAGCAACGCGAACACCATCAATGCCGTAGTTATCCATGCGGTTCACGTAGGGAGCAACATAGCGGGCACCAGCCTTTGCTGCCATGAATCCCTGCATCGAAGAGTGAATGCCTGTTGCCGTCACCTGCATGCCCTCTGCGACAATGCGAGGAATTGCCGCGAAGCCGTCGCGAGTGACAGGAAGCTTCACAAATAGGTTGCCACCAATTTCTTCACGCAGAGCACGCGCTTCGGCAACCATATCGTCGGCTCGTTCCGACACGATCTGAACATGCAACTGCGACCCATAGGGCAGCAAATCTTGGATCTTATGCAGAACATCCAAAGGCTCTTTGCCCTCGCGGTACAAGATGGTCGGGTTAGTCGTAACACCGTCAATCGGAAGGTAGGACAGTGTCTGTTCAATTGCTTCGACGTTTGCATAATCGATCAGGATGAGCATGTGCGCGATCCCCATTTCAACAGTGTGAAAACATGTTCCGACAGGTTCAGATTAATGCCCATTTTGGCACAAAAATAGGACCCCCGTCGCATGCGTGAAACCGCCTGCGACGAGGGTCAATACCTGTCAAACGTTTATCAGCGAGAAGACCCTGACGAATGGTAGTTCGGAGCCTCGCTGGTCATCTGCACATCGTGCGGATGAGATTCGCGCAGACCTGCAGATGTGATTCGAACAAAGCGACCATTCTTCTTGATCTCCTCGATCGACGAAGCACCCAGATAGAACATCGTCTGATGCAGGCCACCAACAAGCTGGTAAATCACCGAGGCAAGTGAACCAGTGAACGGAACCTGCCCTTCAATACCTTCTGGAACGATCTTGTCATCACTGGTGACATCGGCCTGGAAGTAGCGGTCCTTCGAGTAGGACTTGCGACCACGCGAACTCATTGCGCCCAGCGATCCCATACCACGGTAACGCTTGTACTGCTTACCGTTCGTGAAGACAACCTCACCCGGGGACTCTTCACAGCCGGCCAGAAGCGAGCCGAGCATGACCGTATCAGCACCGGCCACAAGAGCCTTACCGATATCACCCGAGTACTGCAGACCACCGTCAGCGATCAGCGGAACACCGGCGGGCTTACACGCTTTAGCAGCCAAGTAAATTGCAGTAATCTGCGGGACGCCCACGCCAGCAACCACTCGGGTGGTGCAAATCGAGCCCGGGCCAACACCAACCTTCACCGCATCGACACCGGCATCAATCAGCGCTTGAGCACCTTCGGTGGTTGCGACATTGCCACCGATGATCTGAACGCCAGCGAACAACGGATCCGCCTTAATACGGCGAATCATATCCAGCGCAAGCTGGGCGCCACCGTTAGCCGTATCAACAACAAGAACGTCAACACCTGCTTCAGCGAGCGCGGTTGCACGTTCCCACGTATCACCCCAATAACCAACAGCAGCGCCGACAACCAGACGACCACGGTCATCCTTCGTCGCGTTCGGGTACTGCTCGGTCTTCACGAAGTCCTTGACCGTGATCAAGCCGGTCAACCTATTATTCTCGTCAATAATCGGAAGCTTCTCCACTCGATGCTCAGCCAGCAAAGCCTTCGCATCTTCACGAGAAATACCAACCTGACCCACAACAAGATCCTCGCGCGGGGTCATGCAATCGCGAACCTTCAGCGTTGCCCACTGGGATTCAGGGACAAAACGCAGGTCACGGTTCGTGATGATGCCAACAAGACCATTTTCTTCGTCAACAACAGGAAGACCAGACACACGATAGTGACCGCAAAGCTCATCAAGCTGTTCGATGGTCGCATCGGGACCAACAGTCACAGGATCTTCAACCATTCCAGATTCGGAGCGCTTCACCTGACGAACATGCTGCGCTTGTTCTTCAATCGAAAGATTGCGGTGAAGGATGCCAATACCACCCTGACGAGCCATGGCAATCGCCATACGAGCTTCAGTCACAGTATCCATTGCTGCAGAAAGCAACGGAACACGCAGGGTAATTTTCTTCGTCAGCCGCGACGTAGTGTCAACAGTGGATGGAACGACGTCAGTCAGCTCTGGGAGCAGAAGAACGTCATCGTAAGTAAGGCCAGTCAGTGAGAACGGATCATGCTCTAAAAAGTCTCCCATGAGCCAAGTCTAGGCTGTGGCTCAAGCCGGATAAAAACTTCGGACGAACCTCACAATTCCGAGTGGTCGTGTGCCCTCACCTGCGCTAATGCCGCCGCGAATCCCGGATACAAGCCAATACGAGGCAACAGCAACATCTGACCGACATGGTAGGCATCAGCCTTGCCTGCCCAGACAGTTTCACTCTCGTGTCCATCTGCGTCGACTTCATGGATCCAGCGTCCCGGGCCAGCATGAATGACCTGATCCGCCCACGCCACATAGCGAGCGAAACGCTCCGACTGGACCATGACGTCGTCATCATTACCTAGTTCTTCACTGACTTTACCCAGAGCGAGCGTTGCATTCACAGCTTCGCAAGCAACCCAGTGCATGCGAGTATCCACAACAGTCTTTCCATCAAAGTCCGTCGTGTAAACGATCCCACCCTTTTCGCTGTCCCAACCATCCTCATCCGCTCGATCAACAAGGCAATGCGCAACGTCATACATCCATTCACTCGGAGTATCCCCGCACGCAATGAGTGAGGCTCGACCATGCAGGATCAAACGCGCCCACTCAAACCCGTGTCCCGGAGTTGCACCGTAAGGACGGAAAGGATCAGCGGGATTTTCAATGAACATCTCGGGACAAACAACCCAGTTTTTATCGAAGTGCTCAGGCAAGCGCCAACCAAAGCGAGCACCAAGATCGGCAACAAAACGCATCATTTCGCGCGCACGATCCAACCAACGTCGTTCACCCGTCGCATCGAAGGCAGCAAGATACGCCTCGACCGTGTGCATATTCGCGTTCAGACCTCGATATTCTTCACACTCGCTCCAGTCGCGGTTCCACGAGTTCGCGACGCGACCATACGACGGTTCCCACCAGTGCGCGTCCTGATCGGCAAGCGCTTCATCAAGCAATGCCCGGCCTCGTTCATGCCCAGCCAAATAGGAAGCGGCAGTCGCGAGAATCACGAACGCGTGCGCATAGGCTTCCTTGCGGATCGGCTCAACCGGGCGAGCATGTTCCCCCGTCGCATCCAGAGCGGAGAACCACCCGCCGTATTCATCGTCATGCAACGAGGTGGACAGCGCATCAAGCCCGTGCTCGACAAGACCAGACACTCCCTGGACACCACGCATCTCAGCAAGTGCAAACACGTACGTCATTCGACACGTAATCCACAGCTCAACGCCCTTGGACTCTGTAATAGCACCATCGGCATCCAGATAACCGAAGCCAGCAGGGCACGCTGAAGCTGAAGCGAACTCAACAAGCGCAGAGAAATCAGCATCAAAAGCGCCGATAAGAGCGGAATCATTCCAGGGGGTCTTCATTGTCACTCCCGGTCAAAAGATGTGCGTAACACCGATAAAGGTATCACTGCCTCAAGTTTCGATGAGAGGTTCTATGGGACTTGTTAAGACACAACCGAGGAAAGATCAACACCGGGCGCAAGTACCGCAAGAGTTTCTTCTACGCCGGCAGCAATTGTGCGCACGCGCAGGACGCGCTCATCAACGACCTTCGGAGCATCCGCGCCAACCAGCATGACATCAAGGTCAAGATCAGTAGTAAGACCATGAATAAATTTCTCGCAGGTTGCTCCAGAACCCATGACAATAGCCAACACGACCGGGCGTTCTTCGGTATGAAGCGCAACGCGAGCACACGCTCCCTGATCATCAACTGTCGCAGTCGAAACGACGCGCACATCGATGCCGTACCAGCCAAGAGCAACACCAAGAACGTGCGCTCCCAGCTCGTGGACAACGTCCGTAAGAACAACAACAGCCCCCGGGGCTGTCTGAGGAGAAACGCACTCGCTAGCAAACTGAGCAAGCACATCAAGGAAAGCGTTTTGAAGAATCGTAGACGGCGCACATCCAGGTTTCTGCCCGCATGTGGAGGCACGCAAGGTGTCGAGCGCTGGGCTGACTAAGCGACTCCAAGTATGAACAAGCCCCTCGTCGCCCACCGCGGAACGAAGGACATTCTTCAGCTGATGCCCGTGGCAGGCTGATACACAATTCAGTAGTTCAGAAACCGTATGAGGAACGGGCAGGTCTTCTTGACGTGAACGCGCAGGGGCCGTCGCCAACACGGTAGCGGCAGCATCTGCGGGAGAAACCCCCTGATGCACAAGGTCAACCATCGCGGTCAAACGCGCAACATCGCTGGCACGATAGCGACGATGAGTTCCTGCTTGGCGTTCATCTGGGCCAAGACCATAGCGTCGTTCCCAGGTGCGAAGAGTCGAGGGGGAGATTCCGAGACGAACGGAAACAGCAGTCACTGTCAGCGGAGCATCGACGCCTGAATCAGCTGAAGACGCAAGATGTGCGCGAGGCATGTCGTTTCCTTTCCGCTCGCCAGCTACCAACGTTTTTATTCAACGTTGTTCACCCCTACAACGATTGTTCACCGAAGAGCGAGCTTTCGCCACCGGAGCGAAGAAGATGTGTCAAGTAAGTGAGACAAATCTTCTTCATGGCATTCCGCATGTTTTGTAGCGATATATTCAGATTTTTCTCAGGTTTATTGCCTTTTCTGAGAAATAACTAAGAATGTATGAACGGGTCTTGAACAACTTACGAACAATATCTAAACTGATGGAGGCTGCTCGCGAAGAAGTACTTCGACTGGCAGTCACCGAATGAGAGGTACACATGTCTGACGTTTCACGTCTCCCCGGCCCAATGATCGACGCTTGGGATTGGCAGTACGACGGCGCATGCCGTGACCTCGACACCGAGCTCTTCTTCCACCCTGAAGGCGAACGCGGTTCAACGCGTCGCCGTCGCGCAGCAAACGCAAAGGCAATCTGCGCAACATGCCCCGTGATCGACCAGTGCCGCGAATACGCGCTGGCATCACAAGAGCCCTACGGCATCTGGGGCGGAATGACAGAAGAAGAACGACGCGAAGAAATACGTTCATCGCATCGTCAGCGTCGAGCGTCGTAATCTACCCCAGTCTTACAGAGGCGTCGCGCACATAGCGCGACGCCTCTTCACTTCTCATGCCACACTAAAGAATCATCGATAGTTTTCACTATTCCCCAACAACCAATCGGAAGCGAAGTCGTGACATCACCAGTTGTTTCATCCCAGCCACGCCGTAAATCCCGATCGCTCATCATTTCGATCGCACTCATCATCATTGCAGCATTCGTCCTTGCCGTCAGCATTTGGACAACTAGTGGAAACAAGCAAGCAGATTCGGCAGCATCAGCGCAATCGTCAGACTCGACGCACACTCAATCTGCCCAATCTGCATCAGCGACGCCAGGAGCCTCGTCCGCTGCCGCGGCGGCCGCCGACGTTGACCCGAACGTCGCAGCACCCAGTGAGAAGAACGCAGAGCTCCTTGCAATCATTCGATCCGCACCCAAGCGCGACGCCAACGACAATCAGGCCAAAGGCGCTCTGGACGCTCCGGTTGTCCTCACACTCTTCTCTGACTTCTCCTGCCCCTACTGCACGCTGTTTGCTAAAAAAATCGAACCCCAACTTGCCGATCTGATCGAAGACGGAACTCTTCGCATCGAATGGCGCGACCTGGCACAGATCACCCCCACGTCCCCCTTAGCAGCTCAAGCGGGACGTGCGGCAGCCGATCAGGGCAAGTTCTGGGAATTCCACGACCTGCTGTATCAGGCAACCAACGAACACGAACACCCGGAATACACCGAGGAATCTCTCGTCGCATTCGCTGAACAAGCTGGCGTTTCAGACATCGACACCTTCCGCGCCACGATGAATGCGGCCGAAACCGTTCAGGCTGTCGCCAACGCGAAGAAGGAAGCCTACTCCATCGGCATCACCGGCACACCTTTCATGTTCATTGGGGACACCTACATTTCGGGCTACCGCGATTACGAGTATGTGCGCACAACGATTGAACTTCAGGCGGAGGCCGCCCGTTCATGACTTTGACCCCATTGGCTGCCCTGCTCGGTGGCGTATTGACGGTCTTCGCCCCCTGTTCGGTGATGATCCTGCCAGCATTCTTCGCATACGCATTCCAGTCGCGTTCTGCACTGCTACTGCGCACCGGAATCTTCTGGCTGGGTTTGCTGACTTCTCTTCTGCCTTTGGGCGTACTTGTCGGCGCGGCGGGATCAGCTCTGCGCGATCACCTGGATCTGATCACACGCATCTGCGCCTTCATCATCATCATTCTTGGCATCGTTGAGATTATCGCTCTTGAAATCCCCACGCCCCATCGCAAGGCGTCGGCGGGAGTACGCAAAGAACGTGATCGCACTCATCCTCTGTCGATCTACCTTTTGGGGCTCACCTATGGCTTTGCCGGTATCGGTTGCGCTGGGCCAATCCTAGGGGCCGTTTTGGTGGCCGCAGGTATCGGAGCTTCGCCGGCAACAGGCGCTGCTCTGATGGCTCTGTACGCCACTGGCATGGTTGTTCCTCTGGCAGTGCTCGCATTGGCGTGGCAGTCTACGAATTTGTCCTCAAGCACCTGGTTGCGTCCCCGCCCCCTTCGACTATTCGGTCGCGATACAACGTGGACGAACGTCGTCTCAGGCATCGTTTTGGTTGCGCTGGGCGCGGCGCTTCTGGTCGCTGGCATCGCGAATCCACTTGGGGGATTGATTTCAGCAACGACCTTGGCTTCGTGGGAACAGTCTCTGATGCGGTTCGGTTCGACGATTCCTACGTGGGCAATGATCACAGTTGTTGTCTTGGTGATTGCCGCCGCGTGGTTCGCGTGGCCTCGTCGGACAAAGGAGACAGAAACAAACGCCGCGTAGTTCTTTGCTGTTCTCGATACAGTGTGGGCCTGGCACCTGAGGTGCCAGGCCCACACTGTTTGTCAGTGGTGAACTCTAGGTTCAGCGCTCAACGATTGCGAGGACGTCGCGTGCGGAGAGGATCTGGTATTCCTTGCCTTCGTACTTGACCTCGGTACCACCGTAGCGCGAATAAATCACAACGTCGCCGACCTTCACGTCGACGGGAACGCGGTTTCCATTGTCATCAACGCGGCCAGGGCCGACTGCGATAACTTCGCCTTCCTGTGGCTTTTCCTTGGCGGTATCCGGGATAACCAGGCCAGAGGCGGTGGTCTGAACTGCCTCGACCTGCTGGATAACAATACGGTCTTCGAGGGGCTTGATGGAGATCGACACTGTCGCTCCCTTTCTTCTTGAAAGTTTCCGTCATCCCTTCCCTGCCGTCGCGGGGGTCAGGGGCAGGATCGCTTCGCGGTTTTCACCGCTTCATGCATGAGCATATTCCGCCTCTGGCACTCGAGCAACCTGAGTGCCAAACAGTTCACTTTCAGCAGATTTCCCACCGCGCTTGTTCACCAAACCACCCACCTCCACCACCGCGCTTGTTCAAGAAAAGCAACCAGTTCATGTGCGCGCCCTCGTCCCCAACATCTGAAATCCAGACGCACTAACGCTGAACAAGCGCACTCAATCGGGGAAAGCAAAGGCCCAACGATGTGCGTAAACGTCGAACAAGCGCGGTCCGTGGCAGAATCGGAGGGTGAATTCTTCCCTCGATCCTGTTCTGACGCGCGAGGGGTGGGACCTGCTTACCCGCCTGCAGGCCCTCCCGCACACAACAGAAGCAGACCAGGCACACTTGAACGCGCTCTTACGGAAAGAAGGGATCGAGCCGGCGCTCGTGTCAGCGCTCCTCACCCAATTGGATCTGCGCGTTCACGCTCACACGAAGTTCGGCGAATTTGCCAACCATATGATTTTCACGCGCGACGGGCTGGAGCAGGCAACGCGCCTCAATGTCGCCGCACACCACGCTGGGCGGTTTCGGGACAGCGGAGCAACCTACGTCGCAGACCTCGGATGTGGGATTGGTAGTGACTCGCTGGCGATTGCCGGCCTGGGATTAAAAACGCTCAGCGTCGACCTGAATCCCGATGCCGTCGCATGCGCAGCAACCAACCTGCGCGATTTCCCGGACAGCGACGTGTTGCTTGGGAATGTCCTGGATCTTGACATTCATGAGCTTGCCGACCGTGGCGTTGACGCCATCTTCGCTGATCCTGCACGACGCACCGGAGCAAAACGCGGATCCAGGCGTCTCATGAATCCTGAATCCTGGTCTCCCTCACTTTCAACGGTACTGGGCTGGCGCGAGGCAATTCCCCGCGTTGGCATCAAAGTCGCGCCCGGAATCACCTATTCGGCTCTGCCTGAAGACGCGTGCGTGCAGTGGACAAGCGTCGATGGATCCATAGTCGAGGCGGCAATTTGGACTGGCCCGCTCGCCCACGATGGCTCGGGTCGGGTTGCGTGCGTCATCAAGGGATCGCGGACGTTCACCTTGCGCGCAATTCACGAGGCCCCAGCAAACGCTCCACTTATCCCAACCCCCGTCGGGAAGCTGGCGGATTACTTGGGTGAACCCGACGATGCAGTGATTCGAGCCGGGCTCATTTCAACGCTCGCCGACCAGTTGGATGCACACCTGATCTCTGAGTCGATCGCGTATGTGAGTGCGGCTGAGGCAACGCCGAGCGAATTCATCCGCTGGTTCAAGGTCGAAGATGTCGTCACGTTGAAACCGAAAACAATTTCCGCTGCTCTTCGAAGCCTTGGCATCGGACGCATTGAAGTCAAGAAGCGAGGCGCCGACATTGACCCTGCGACTCTGAGGCGTTCACTCAAGCTCTCAGGCGATAAGGACGGCGTCGTCATTGCCACGCGCATCGAGGGACGTCACTGCGCGATCATTGCAACGCGTGTCAGCTGATCCGCGCACACATGCGCAGTGATGTGACGGTAAGTGGCCTCGTCAATTAACGTCTTCGCGCCACCGACGCGCCAACCTGAACGGTGAACAAGCGCGACCTCACCCCACACAAACGGTGAACAAGCGCGGTGGTGATTAGGCGCAACCGATAGCAAAGAGGAAGATCAGGCACTAGGCAACATTGACGTCTGCGTCAGAGGCATGCCCGAATCTGGCGAGAAATTCCAATCCGACGGAGCAACACCTGCGCGAACAAGCTCCGACCCCATCGCAGCGATCTGCGCACCGTTATCCGTGCAGAAACGCAACGGGGGCAGGCGAACCTCAAGCCCAGAAGCCTCAGCACGCTCAGCAAGAAGCGCACGCAGACGAGAGTTCGCAGAAAAACCGCCACCCACAACGATCGTCTGGCACCCCGTGTCCAACGCCGCGCGCACTGCTTTAGCGGTCAGAGAGTCATTCACTGCCTCAGAGAAGCCTGCGCACACGTCTTCAGGGTTCACAGCTTCACCGCGAGCCTCGGTACCCTCTATGTAGCGAGCAACAGCGGTCTTCAGACCGGAAAAGCTGAAATCGTACTTGTGACGCTCTTTATCCTTGCCACCGGACAAACCGCGCGGGAACTTAATGGCATTCACGTCGCCAGCCTGGGAGAGCCGATCGACGTGCGGCCCACCCGGGTAAGGCAGATTGAGCAGGCGTCCAACCTTATCGAAGGCTTCGCCGGCAGCATCGTCAAGCGTGCCACCCAGTTCTTGAACGTCGGTTGCAATGTCGTTAACCAGCAAAATATTCGAATGACCACCGGAAACAACCAGACCGATAAAGCGCTCAGGGAGCGGGCCGTCAGCAAGCTTATCGACAGCAAGATGGCCGATCACGTGGTTCACACCGTACAGGGGCTTGCCAAGGGACGAGGCAAGCGCCTTCGCAGCACAAATACCGACCGTCAAAGAACCAACGAGGCCCGGGCCAGCAGCAACAGCAATCGCATCCACGTCATCAAGCGTCACGCCAGCTTCATCAAGCGCCGCATTCAAGGTTGGGATAAACGATTCAAGGTGAGCGCGCGACGCAATTTCTGGGATGATACCACCGTAGCGGGCATACTGATCCATCGATGTGGCCGTGCGGTCGACGAGCAGTTCGCACCCGCGCACAAGACCAATGCCAGTTTCGTCGCAGGTGGATTCGATTCCGAGGATGAGTGGTTCCTTCACCCTTCCAGTTTATGCCGGCAAAGAACGAGGCCGTGAATCCAAATGTGTGACATCCGCGCCGTGGCACGGACCGCCATCACTGTGAGTTTTCTACGGGGTCATCATCCTTCAGTGGAGTCCGCTTGTTGGCAACGATCATCGCAACACATGCAACGGCGAAGGCAACAAGCGACCAGGGGAGTGCTTTATCCGCGGTGACCTTGATTGCATCCGAGCCGAACACCAAGCCGAGCAGAAGCAGGATCGACAGAATCGCGAAGACAATCATTGCTCCGATAGCAATCGATGATGAAACCTTATAGCGACGAGTGTGAGTGTTCGGGCCTGTTTCGTCGAATTTCTCCATTGAAATCACCTTCCGCATCGACGCCGAACTATGGCGCTGACCAGCAGTTTTATCTGCTCTTACTCTAGCCTCTTCTGCATTGAGTAGTCGGCGAGATGGGCCGATGCTTCCAGACTTAATGTGTAATTCTGAGCGCCCGATGGTGAACAAGCGCGGTATTACTTGGAGACGAAACGGTGAACAAGCGCGGTCAGGGAAGACGGATATAGGGCAAGGAAGATGGAGAAACAAAAGCGGGGTCCCGGTGGCAAACCACCGGGACCCCGCGAAGGCCACAAGCCGGATCAGACGCCCTTCAGGGCTGCCTTTCCGAGCTGACGGTTCAGCGTGGAGATGACGTCAAGCGGGATCTGCTTCGGGCAGACCGCAGCACACTCACCGATGTTGGTGCAGGAGCCGAAGCCCTCTTCATCCATCTGGTTGAGCATGTTGACAACGCGCTTGTAGTTCTCCGGCTTGCCCTGGGGCAGAAGCTGGAGGTGTGTCACCTTAGCCGAGGTGAACAGCATCGCCGAAGCGTTCGGGCAGGCTGCCACGCAAGCGCCACAGCCGATGCATGCAGCCGCTTCGAATGCGCGGTCTGCGTCCTGCTTCGGGACCGGGGTTGCGTGAGCATCCGGGGCTGCACCGGTGTTGACCGAAATGTAGCCACCAGCCTGGATGATGCGGTCCAGTGCGGAACGGTTGACAACCAGGTCCTTGATGATCGGGAATGCTTCTGCACGCCACGGCTCAATGGTGATGGTGTCACCGTCATGGAAAGTACGCATGTGAAGCTGGCAGGTCGTGGTGACCTCTGGGCCGTGGGCAATGCCGTTGATGACAATGCCACACTGACCGCAGATACCTTCACGGCAGTCAGAATCGAATGCGATGGGTTCTTCACCACGTGCGAAGAGTTCCTCATTGAGGACGTCAAGCATTTCAAGGAAGGACGACTCCTCGGAGATTCCCTTCACCTGGTACTCGTGCATCGCGCCACGGTCCTCGGGACCATCTTGGCGCCAGATCTTCAGTGTCAGGTTCACTTGTAGCTCCGCTGCTTCAGCTCGATGTTGTTGTAAATGAGGTCTTCCTTGTGGAGGATCGGTGGCTGGTCTTCGCCACCCCACTCCCACGCGGCGACGTACAGGAACTTGTCGTCATCACGAAGCGCTTCACCTTCGGGGGTCTGTGACTCGGCGCGGAAGTGGCCGCCACAGGATTCCTCGCGGTGAAGAGCGTCGATGCACATGAGTTCACCAAGCTCCATGAAGTCGGCAACGCGACCAGCCTTTTCGAGGGACTGGTTGAGTTCACCAATGGATTTGCCGGGAACGCGAACGTTCTGCCAGTAGTCTTTGCGAAGTTCGCGAATCATACCGATTGCCTTCTTCAGGCCTTCCTCGGTGCGCTCCATACCGCAGTATTCCCACATGATGTGGCCGAGTTCCTTGTGGAAGGAATCAACCGAGCGGGAACCGTTGATCGACATCAGGGTGTCGATGCGCTTCTGAGCCATCGAGAGAGCTTCGACAACGTCAGCGGACGATTCGTCCAGCTTCGGCAGATTGAAGCACTTGGAAAGGTAATCGTTGATTGTGTTCGGCAGGACGAAGTAGCCGTCCGACAGCCCCTGCATGAGCGCGGATGCACCCAGGCGGTTGGCGCCGTGGTCGGAGAAGTTTGCTTCGCCAGCAACGTACAGACCGGGAAGGTTGGACTCGAGATCGTAGTCAACCCACAGCCCGCCCATGGTGTAGTGGACTGCCGGGTAGATGCGCATCGGCACCTCGTAGGGGTTGTCGCCCGTAATGCGCTCGTACATATCGAACAGGTTGCCGTACTTCGCAGAGACGGCGGCCACACCCATGCGCTCGATCGCATCGGCGAAGTCGAGGTAGACGCCGCGGGCGACGCCGGCGATCTTCGGGCCGACGCCACGACCTTCGTCACACATGTTCTTTGCCTGACGCGATGCAATATCGCGGGGAACCAGGTTGCCGAAGGACGGGTAGATGCGCTCCAGGTAGTAGTCGCGATCCTCTTCGGGGATCTGACGCGGGTCCTTTTCGCAGTCTTCAGCCTTCTTGGGAACCCAAATACGACCGTCGTTACGGAGAGACTCCGACATGAGGGTCAACTTCGACTGCTGATCGCCGTGCTGCGGGATGCAGGTCGGGTGGATCTGCGTGAAGCAGGGGTTACCGAAATAGGCACCCTTGCGGTATGCGCGCCAGATTGCGGTGGCGTTACACCCCATCGCGTTGGTCGACAGGAAGAAGACGTTGCCGTAACCACCGGTTGCCAGGATAACTGCGTCAGCGACGTAGGTTTCCAGCTTGCCGGTTGCCATGTCACGGGCGACGATGCCACGGGCGCGACCATCGGAAACGATGATCTCAACCATTTCGTGGCGCGAGTATTCCTTGACCGTGCCGGCTGCAACCTGACGTTCCAGCGCCTGGTAGGCGCCGATCAGGAGCTGCTGACCTGTCTGGCCACGCGCGTAGAACGTACGGGAGACCTGGACACCACCGAAGGAGCGGTTGTCGAGCAGACCACCGTATTCGCGCGCGAACGGAACGCCCTGTGCGACGCACTGGTCGATGATGTTCGCGCTGACCTCTGCCAGACGGTAGACGTTGGTTTCGCGGGCGCGGTAGTCACCACCCTTAACCGTGTCGTAGAAGAGGCGGTAGACGGAGTCATTGTCGTTGCGGTAGTTCTTCGCAGCGTTGATACCACCCTGCGCAGCAATAGAGTGCGCGCGACGAGCGGAGTCCTGGTAGAAGAACACGTCGACGTTGTAGCCCATTTCGCCGAGCGAAGCAGCAGCAGCGCCACCCGCAAGGCCGGTGCCTACGATGATGACACGGAGCTTACGACGGTTAGCCGGGTTCACCAGAGCGGCGGAGAACTTACGCTGTTCCCAGCATTCGGCGATTGGCACATCAAGAGGAGCCTTGGCGTCAGCGATCTTCTCGCCTTCACGGTAGAGGCCCTTGATCAGGGTTTCAGTCATGAGTAATCAGCTTCCTCAAGAGATGAATCCGGCGGCGATTGCGATCGGAGGTGCCATGAACATCACGAAGATGATGGCGCCAACGAGGCCGGAGAGGACGATCATCGGCTTACGAGTCGCGGGGCGAACCCAACCGAGCGTCTGGAACATTGACCAGAAGCCGTGCGAAACGTGAATACATGCAAGACCGACGAAGATTGCGTACACGATGACGAGCAGCGGCGAGTTGAACGATGCAACCATGCGCTCGTAAGGCGTCGAATCAGCGGTGAAGCCCGTGCGGACAGTGCCGGTCGTGAAGTGCAGGATGTGGAAGATGAAGAGGAACAGGATCAGAACGCCGGACATGCGCATGGTGCGCGCGGCGTACGAATCGGTAACGGACTTCTTCACGACGTAGCGGGTCGAACGTGCGCGACGCGAACGCTTCCACGTGTATGCAGCTGCGTACAGGTGGATGACAAGCATCAGGAGCATCGCGGCGCGGAATACCCAGATGAATCCGCCGTGCGGGAAGATCGGCACGAAAGCCTCTTCCTTCAGCCAGTGTGCGTAATGGTCATACGCTTCCTGACCGAGGAACATCTTGAGGTTGCCGTAGGAGTGGAACAGCAGGAAGAAGACGAAAATGAAGCCCGAGATGGCCATCAGTTGCTTAATAAAAACACTGGTGGTCCACGCGCGGCGCTTCTTCGTTGCGACATTTGTAGTGGCCATGTCCCAAGAATATCCACACGTCTTCAAGCGTTTTAGGACTGTTGTCCGCCCTTGGTCCTAGATGAGCGTTTTGTCAGCTCAGTTTTCCGCGTAATTTAGCTAAATTCTTAGGGGCTTCCTTGGCGGTTTGGAGGCTGGTTACGCGTGCGACAGAGATGTTTCAGGCGGGTGTTGACTGCCTTTTACCTAACCGTCCTGTTTCAAATTTCGGGCATATGACAGTTTTGAGAAACCCGTCGTAAAACGCAGGTGCGCGCCTACTTGTGTGCTCTCTTCCGTCACCGTCACGCTCGACATTGAAGGGACGAGGCCACCCACACTTTCAGTTCGTCAGATCCAATCGCATGGCGATGCCGTCTTCGAGTGGATTCTTGAAATATCCCCTCAAGCGGTCCAGGACGATAAAACCTGAGCGTTCGTAGAGGCGTCGTGCAGCTTCATTCGACTCGCGAACTTCAAGGAACACGTAGTCCGCTCCAGCTTCACGTGCGCGAGATACCAGCAGGTCGAGGATCTGTTTACCCAGGCCCTGGCCTCGTACATGGGGGAAAACGCCGATTGTCATAATGTCGGCGCCATCGCCCACCACTTTCACTCCCCCGTAGCCGACAACCTGCAGGTCAGGGCCATCTGGGAGGGCCGCCAGGTAGTAGGTGGAAAACGGGGAGGCCAGCTCGTCGGCGATCATTCCCCACGTCCATGGGTCCTCCGGGAAAAGAGCTTCTTCAAGCGCAACCAGGATCTCTTCATCCCCCGGCTTTGCCTGATGGATCTCAACCGGAACGCCGGTCACATGCGCTCCATCGGCTGGCCGTGAATCTCGGGACGGCGCAAGTAGAGCGGCTCGGTGCCGAGGCGATCTTCTTCACCCTTGGCCAAACGAGCAGAAACAATACGCGACAGAACTGCCGGATCTCCATCAACGATCGGCCCCTTACCTGCGGGGGCAAGGCAGTCGACGGAGTGAGCGGGAAGTTCACCCGCGCTGATGATCAGACCGTCCGCATCACGCATCGAGTTGAGCAGGCTCTGAGCCGTGCCAACCTCAAGGCGGCCGATCAGACGCACATCATCGGCACCTTCTGCGACGTAGTGTCCCCAGTACAGTTCCTTACGGCGCGCATCAGAAACGGCGTACACGTGGGTGTCCGGGGGAAGCAAGTCGAGTGCCTGGCGGGCAATGACATCCAAGCTTGAGGCTCCGTAGACGGGCACGCCTGCCGCGAGCGCAAACACTCGCGCGGAGACGAGGCCCGCGCGCAGACCGGTAAACGGTGCAGGACCCGTACCAACCAACACGCGTTCAATACCAGCGTCCTTCGCCTCGACCGGCAGACCGGCTTGACCGAGTGTCTCGCGGACAAGCTCGGTGATCGATTCAGCGTGGTGACGCGTTGATTCGTTGTGAGCGTGTCCCACCACGGTTCCGTCTTTCAAGACGGAAACGATCGTGGCGGCGGAGGTATCAAGGCTCAGTTCAATCACAGGGGTAATCCTACTCGTCGGATCAGCGAGTCACGATGTGAGCTTCGGGAGCGGGCGATCCCAAGAAACGCGGGGCTTGCCAATCAGTCTTCGTCCAAGGTGGCAATCAGTTCGCTGGCGCGTGCCATGACTGCTTCGAGAACGCCGTCCCAGCGGTTGCCGTGCGGGTGGAGCGTAATGGTGCGCTCGCCGTCATCCATCGTTTCAAGGTCGATCGCGTCTCCGTCGTGGGCAGCTTCACCACCGGTCTTGCGCGTGACATCAATTTCGAGGCGCTCATCAGACAGGGCTTCCGTCTTACCTTCGCCCCATTCGACGACGGTCACGGACTCTGCCAGAGAAGAATCGAGGTCCAGGGTTTCGAGGTCTTCGAGGTCGCGGATGCGATAGGCGTCGGCGTGGATCAAGTCAGGACCGTCACCGAGGTTCGGGTGAACGCGGGCCACGATGAACGTCGGGGATGCCACACGGCCTCGTACCCCGATTCCTTCACCCACGCCTTGAGTGAACGTCGTCTTACCCGCGCCCAAACCGCCACGCAACATGATGAGATCGCCGGCACGCAGGTTTTCACCCAAAGCGCGCCCGAGGCACCGCGTTTCATCAGCGGAAGCAGACACCAACGACTGGGGTTCAGCGGTCATGAACAGTTCTCCTCACGTCGAGCCGCGCCAATATAGAGGCGCGGGATGCGTTCGCCCAAGCGGGCAACGATTTCGTAGTTGATGGTGCCGGCTTGGCTTGCCCATTCGTCAGCCAGTGGCGCGCCGGTGGCCGGGTCACCGAAAAGGATGACGCCGTCGCCAACCTGTGCGGGCGCATTCTCGGTGCGGCCAGTCGGCAGACCCGCCTCACCCGATGCCGGGCCAAGGTCGATGATGAACTGGTCCATACACACTCGGCCCACAATATGCGTGCGAATCGGCTCCCTATCCGTGTTGACAAGGACGGGGGCACCGTTCGATCCGGCGCGCAGAATACCGTCGGCATATCCGAGGGGCACCAGACCAACCCAACGCCTCGAGGATGAACGCCACGTGCCACCATATGAAGCAGGGGTGTCCTCTTCGATCACTTTGACACTGGTCAGTGGCGCCTGCAGGGTCATCGCGGGACGCAACCCCAAGTCAGATGCGGACGCCACGGCGGAGTTGGGGCTCAGTCCGTACATACCGATGCCGGCGCGCACCATGTCGTAGTGCGCTTCGGGATGCCAGAGGATGCCTGATGTGGCACTCAGGTGGCGAAGTTCCGGCCTAATTCCAGCCTGCGCCAGAATTGTGCAACCGGCCTCGAAAATTTCAACATGCGCCGCGGTTGATGCATTGCCCTCGTCGCTGGGGTCGTCCGCGCGCGACAGGTGACTCCACGCGCCGATCACCTCAACAAGACCCTCGTCGCGGGCCATCCGCACTGCCGAAGCAAGCGCCGGCAGATCCGCAAGCGTCGAACCCGCGCGCGACATGCCCGTATCGATCTTCACGTGAATGCGCGCCTTCTTACCCGTTTCGCGTGCAGCCGCGCAGATCTGGGCCAGCACCCAGGTCCAGGACACCGACAGATCCAAGTCTGCTTCGAGCGCCTGCGCCCAGTCAGCTCCCGAGGGGGCGATCCACGTCAGAATCGGCGCTTTCTCACGTGCTATTCCAGCTTCGTCGAGCGCGTATCGCAGAGTGAGTGCTTCACCGAGTTGCGCGACACCGAGCCACGAAGCTCCTGCCTCAAGCGCAGTCATCGCAACGGGAAGAATTCCATGCCCGTAGGCATCTGCCTTGACAACTGCCATCTGAATGGCCGTCGGCGCAGATTGTTTCAGCACCGCCAGATTGTCGGCAATGGCGCTGAGGTCAACGACAGCGCGCGCCGGGTACTGGGCGAAAGCGGAAGACTCTTCGTTCATCACGCTTCTAGTATCGCACCGGTGAACAAGCGCGCGTTACGGAGGGTCATCATTGTTGCGTTCACCTTCAGATTCGCGCGTCTCCCACCGCGCTTGTTCACCGTTTCCTCGTCAAACCACACTGCGCTTGTTCACCATTTACTCGTCAAACAGCACTGCGCTTGTTCAAGAAAACAGCTCGTCAGCACCAATTTGTTGAAACGGAGCACTGAACAAGCGCGGTAAAAATCAGGCGAGCAACTCCCCGATCACGCTCGACACGCATTTTGCAATCTGGATTGCGGTCACCGGGCCACCACTCACACTCACCTTCGACGCAGCGCGTTCGCCAGCACGCGCGTGAACAAGCGCGCCCGCAGCCAGAGCTTCAACAAGCGAAGTAGTTGATGAGCCTCGTTCACTCTTCGCACCCCACTGTGCCGCAAAGCCTGCGAGCAGGCCCGCCAGCACATCGCCACTTCCTGCGACTCCGGCCCAGCCACTCCCTCGCGGAACAATAACGATTTCGCCTTGCGGTGTTGAAAGAATGCACGAGGCCCCTTTCAGCAGCACATTTGCTCCACTGAGCTTCGCAAGAAGACGTGCGGCCTCTACCGGGCACTGCTCAACCCACCAGCGAGGGCGCTTCTGGCCCCATTGGCTAAACATAGCCTCGGCTTCGCCTGCGTGAGGGGTGAGGAGCACCCGCTCCAAGCCTCCCACCGTCGCCACTTCTCGGACAAAGGACAGCGCACCCGCATCAACAATCAGGGGAAGATGCGAGGCAACGCAGAACTTTGCCAGCTCGAGCGCGTTCACACGCGTATCATCATCCATTCCCGGACCAACCAGACCCGCCTGGATTCGACCACCGACACCAACGATCCCCGGCTCGAGCGTCAACACCAAGTCAAGGACTTGATCGGGCGCATCCAGACGCACCATGCCCACGCCGGAATAGCTGGCACCCAGACAACTCAGAGCGCCTGCTCCGGGGTAGGTTTCTGAGCCGACTACCAAGCCTGCGACTCCGCGCGTGTACTTGTGGTCCGCCCAATCGGGGCGAATGACAGTGCGGGCAACATCTTGGTCGGTCACGACTCGAACGTCTGATTCTTGGGCGTTAAAACCCAGCGGAACACACTGCAGAGTCCCCGTGTAATAGGCGGAGGGAGGAAGGACGAGTGGTGTCTTCAGCAATCCCATAGTGACGGTCGTTGTCGCAGACACTACTGGCCCCGTCACTTCCCCATCATCTGAGAACTGCCCGGAAGGCACGTCGACCGCGACGACCTTCACTCCCCGCGCTTGTTGAAGCTGGGCAAGCTCCTCGATGAACGAGCGCGCCGGTTCCCGAAGCTCGCCTGACGCGCCAATTCCAAGAATTCCATCGATCCAGATAGGAGCTTCCAAAGCCGTAGCAATGTTTGAAATGTCAGTGAGCGCCCACAACTTCGACCGCGCTTGTTCACCGTCAGCGCCACCGGCTGGATCCTGCTGATCGGCAAGCTTTTCCTGAACAAGCGCGTAAGCATCAAGAATCTGCACACCTGCCTCAAGCGCAACTGATCGGCCTCGTGAATGAGACTTCGGAGCAAGAAGTAGAGCCGAGCAGGAAAACCCCTGTTCAGCTAGGTAGGCGAGCGCATACAGAGCATCGCCTCCGTTGTCCCCGCCTCCAACAAGCGCGCACACGCGAGGAAGCGTCAGATAATCATCGCTTTCAACGCATCCGGGTGAAAAGGCGGGTGAACGGTGAACAAGCGCAGTGTTGCCGCGGTGAACAAGCGCGGTCACGGCTTCAGCTACTGCGTGTGCCGCTCGCTTCATTAACCAATCCGGATCGCCATCTCCAGCTTCTGTGTGGCGCGCTAAAAAGTCAGCCTCAATGGCACGCGCAGTCGCGCGATCGTTCACGAAGATCATGCAGTGATAGTGTCACCCCTTTGGGCACGCATCAACCTATTGCGCGGATTGTCGCGGTTTCTTCACTCTCAGGGGTCGGTGCCTCACGGTGAACAAGCGCGGTCGCATACACCCCAAACGGTGAACAAGCGCGGTGGTATAAGACCGGGGGATGTGCGCCAAGGCGCGGACGAAAAGGCCTCAGGCGGCGTCGAGCCCCTTAGCGACCCCCGCAAGCACCGCGCCGACGATAACCAGCGCAACACCAATGACAGTCCAACACAGTTCGCGACCCACGCGGTGCTCACCCAGCCAGAGGATACCGAGAGGAGTCGAAATCAGAATGCCGAGCTGCGACAGAGTGAAACCGGTCGCGACACCGACGCGTCCAGCGCCGACCTGGAGTAGGACGACGGCGGCACCCCACATCAGGCCGAGTGCCGTCATTTGCGCCATTGGGAGACTCACTAGCTTCGGAGCCTCGTCCCCCTTCCGGCGCGTGTCAACGGCGTACGCGATCAGGGCAACAAGGAAGTAGCCCGTCGCCTGCGGCAACAGGATCGAGGGACCATCCAGCCCAAAGGCACGACCAATCAGCACGTAACTCGAAAAAGCGAAGGTCGACGTCATCAGCAAACGCGTTCCACGCGCCCAATCCAGGTTCTTCGTATCGGAGCCTTCCTCGGTGCGTGAGACGAACCAAATACCCAGAATGAGGACGATAATCGCAGTCGCACCGACCGGGAGCGCCCCACCGTGACGCCATTCGCCGAACAGAAGAACACCACCCAGCGAGATCGCTGCCAACTGCCCGCCCGTCGACACCGGCATCGTGCGCGAGACACCCAGCACGTTGAAAGCAGCGACCTGGTCCACCAAACCCCAGCCGACAATCAATCCGGTAACAAAAGCGACGATCACATCGCGCACATTCCACTGAACCCCAAGGAAGGGCGTGACGGCGAGCGCAAAAATAAAACCACCCATCGTCAAACCGAGAACACGCTGCTGGTCAGTTGTCTTGACCGCGCCGGTGATGGTGGTTTGAAGGCCAAACAAAATCGATGGAACGAGCGCCCAGAGAATGTCGATCACGATAATCTCAATCCTGTTTTGGTGTACGAGGCCGGACTCGCATACTCGGTCAACAAGCGGATACAGCCCGATGGTAGTGGGATTTGTCCCACGAAAGCGAAAACGTCCGCACAAAACGAATCCTGCGTCTGCCACGACGGGTGGCAGACGCAGGAAAAGTCCAGTCAAGGATGCTTACTCAACGGTCACAGACTTAGCGAGGTTGCGTGGCTGATCGACGTCAAGGCCCTTCACGGTTGCAAGTTCGCAGGCGAAGATCTGCAGTGGGACAACCGTCAACAGGGGTGCGTACAGCGTCGGGATCGGAGGAATCCTGAACACGATTTCAGCGAATTCGTCGACGGAGGTGTCGCCTTCTTCAGCGATGACGATGGTCTTTGCACCGCGAGCGCGAACTTCCTGAATGTTTGCCAGAACCTTGTTGTGCAGTTCGGGACGACGCGGGGTCGGAACAACGATGATGACCGGCTGGCCTTCGTCGACCAGTGCGATCGGGCCGTGCTTGAGTTCGCCGGCCGCGAAGCCTTCTGCGTGGATGTAGCAGATTTCCTTGAGCTTCAGGGCGCCTTCAAGGGCAACCGGGTATCCGACGTGGCGACCGAGGTAGATGACGGACGTCGCGTGTTTCATGGTGCGAGCAAACTGTCGGACAGTCTCGCCCTGATCGAGGATCTTCTGGATCTTCGCCGGCGCTTCAGCCAGCTTTTCCATGTAGTCGATGATCTCGTCGGAGTACTTGTTGCCACGAACCTGGGCAAGGTACAGGCCAAGGATGAAGCATGCGGTGACCTGAGACGTGAACGCCTTGGTGGAGGCGACAGCGATTTCCGGGCCCGCGTGGGTCAGCAGAACAGCGTCGGACTCACGCGAAATAGTCGAGCCCGGAGTGTTCACAATTGCCACGACCTTCGCGCCCTGCTCGCGAGCGTGACGGATCGCCTGGATCGTGTCCATGGTTTCACCGGACTGCGAGATAGCCACAACCAGTGTTTTTTCGGTGACGACCGGGTCACGGTAGCGGAACTCAGAGGAAAGCTCGACCTCGACGGGGATACGGCACCAGTGTTCGATCGCGTACTTGGCGACCTGACCGGCGTAGGACGCGGTACCGCAACCGATCATGACGATCTTGTCGACGCCACGCAGGATATATTCGGGGATACGGACCTCGTCGAGTGCAAGGTGACCGGTGGAATCGATACGGTCTTCCAAGGTTTCGCGAACACCACGGGGCTGCTCGTGAATTTCCTTTTCCATGAAGGTCGGCCAGCCGTCCTTCGTCGCGCGATCCGAAGTGAAGTCAACTTCGTATTCCTTGAGCGGAACAACATTCCCATCATGGCCAAGAACAGTCACGCCACGAGCCGTGACAATGGCCATCTGATCCTGATCGATCTCGACAGCGCGGTTCGTGTGCTCAATGAATGCCAAAACGTCAGAACCGAGGAAGTTTTCGCCATCACCCAAACCAACGACCAGAGGCGAAGACCGGCGTGCCGCAAGAATAACCTCCGGCGCATCGGCTGAAACGAGTAGCAGCGTGAATGTGCCCTGCAGGCGCTCAGTAACAGCGCGCATCGCAGCAATCAGACGACGAACAGTATCTTCGCCAGCGTGCACTCCGGCAAGAGAACCGCCCCACTGCCCAGCGGTCCCGGCCTCGTACATCTTGGCAATCAGGTGGACGACAACCTCAGTATCCGTATCGGACGCAAAAGTGACGCCATCGGCGCGAAGTTCGGCGCGCAACGCGTCAGCATTTTCGATGATGCCATTGTGTACCAGAGCGAAACGACCGTCTGCGGACGAATGCGGGTGAGCATTCGCAACAGTCGGACGACCGTGCGTCGCCCAACGAGTATGACCGATCGCAGCGAAAGCATCGGCAGGCTTGAGGACCTCGATCTTGTCAGCAAGGTTCGCGAGCTTACCGACCGCGCGAATTACCTTCAGGCCGTCCGGAGTTGACAGAGCCAAACCGGCAGAGTCGTATCCGCGGTATTCCAGGCGAGCGAGGCCCCCCATGACGACCTCACGCGAACGAGCCGACGGGGTGCAACCAATATGTCCAACAATTCCACACATGCAAGCAATTCCAGCACATCGAGCGGAGTTGCGCTCGTCGCCTTGCCCACGTCCGACAGATCCCCGCCATTCTTCACACTTTTGCCTCAAAGGTGCATTCGAACAAGCGAGTGCGAGACAATGCCATCGTGACTTCCCACAACGCACACGCTTACTCTGCGATCTCCCCTTTTACGCGCATTGAACGCGCCGATTGGGATAGGTTGGTCGACCACACTCCCCTGCCGTTGACGCAAGAAGACATCACCAGGATCGCTTCCTTGGGCGACCCCATCGACATGAGCGAAGTCGACGCGATTTATCGCCCTTTGTCTGCGCTCCTTCAGCTGTACGTTGACGGCAGGCGACGCACCGCCCGCGAGCGCGCCACCTTCCTGGGCGAGCAAACGCCCACACCCACCCCTTTCGTCATCGGAATTGCCGGCTCAGTTGCCGTTGGAAAGTCAACCGTCGCCCGTCTTCTGCAACTTCTGCTCCAACGTTGGGAGCACACCCCGCGCGTCGACCTGGTGACAACCGACGGCTTCCTCTATCCGAACGCTGTGCTCGAAGAAAAGGGCATCATGGCACGCAAGGGCTTCCCGGAGTCCTACGACCGTCAGGCTCTGCTGAATTTCTTGGCCGCCGTGAAGTCGGGGGCGGGCGACGTCACTGCTCCCGTGTACTCGCATGTCATCTACGACGTTGTCCCGGGCAAAATCCTCCACATTGAGGCTCCCGACATTCTGATCGTCGAGGGAGTGAACGTTCTGCAACCCCCGCGCCTCCACCCTGGGGCGCTCGGTGTTTCCGTGTCTGACTACTTCGACTTCTCGATCTACGTCGATGCTGAAGAATCCGACATCGAGCAGTGGTATGTCGACCGGTTCCTCACTCTTCGCCAAACTGCCTTCTCGCGTGAAGATTCCTTCTTCCGCACTTACGCCAGTTTGACGGACACGGAGGCCGAAGCGACAGCGCGCATGGTCTGGTCGGCAATTAACTTGCCAAACCTGCGTGAAAACATCGCTCCCACTCGCGAACGCGCCACGATGATCTTCCACAAAGACCAGGATCACCGCGTCGATTCGTTGCTACTGCGT
The DNA here is from genome assembly GCF_030218905.1 of Pauljensenia sp. UMB0895. Lineage (NCBI taxonomy): Bacteria > Bacillati > Actinomycetota > Actinomycetes > Actinomycetales > Actinomycetaceae > Pauljensenia > Pauljensenia sp. UMB0895. The sequence continues at coordinate 128,047 of NZ_JASOQR010000002.1, forward strand.
AAGGACTAGCGACCACCTTTCCCAGTTCGTGTCAGGGGCGACGAGGTCCCTTCTGAGACGCTGAACGCCTCTGGTGGTGAAGACAAAGCTCAACGGGCTCGGTAGAGGATTCCCCTACCGAGCCCGTTGATTGTCTCAGTCACGCCCCTAAGCGGATGCCTCGTATCAGATCGCCAAGTTTTCCTTCACCACGTCAGCGAGTGAGGCTGCGACTAAATCAGCCTGTTCCTGGGTGGCGGCCTCAACCATGACGCGCACCAACGGCTCGGTGCCCGACGGGCGAAGAAGAACACGACCGGTATCGCCGAGCTGTGCTTCAGCAGCCTTGACAGCCGTCGCAACAGCTTCGTTCGTCGCTGCACCGCTACGGTCAACCCCGCCCACATTGATGAGTGTCTGGGGCAAGCGCTCAACGAACGCAGTCAGATCCGCCAGGGAGCGACCGGATTCCTTCACCATGCGAGCAACCAGCAGGGACGACAGGATGCCATCACCCGTCGTTGCATGGTCGAGATCAATAATGTGGCCGGACTGTTCGCCGCCCAGCACATAGTTGGAGGCGCGCATTTCTTCGAGCACGTAACGGTCGCCGACTGCGGTCTGAACCGTCTTAATACCTTTGTCACGCATCGCGAGAATCAGACCGAGGTTCGACATCACGGTCACGACAAGGGTGTCTCCCTTGAGCTTGCCACGCTCACGCGCATCCACCGCGAGTGCGCCCATGATCTTGTCACCGTCGATCAGGTTGCCTTCAGCATCGACTGCCAAGCAACGGTCTGCGTCACCATCGTAAGCGACACCGAAGTCTGCCTTGTGCTCGACGACGGCCTTCTGCAGGCCTTCAGGGTGGGTTGAACCAGCATTGAGGTTGATATTGCGGCCGTCGGGTTCAGCGTTGATCACGATGACCTCGGCACCCGCTTCACGTAGCGTTAGCGGACCGAGCTCGAAGGCGGCACCATTAGCGCAGTCAACGACGATTGTCAGACCATTCAAGTCCGTGTTCACAGACTTCACCACATGGTCAACGTACAGGCGCTTCGCCTGCTCATGTTGCTCGTCGACCTCGCCGACACCGTCGCCGGTCGGGCGATCCCACTCGGTTCCGATCAGTGCTTCAATCTCATCTTCAACCGCGTCGGGGAGCTTGTAGCCACCCTGCGCGAAGAACTTAATGCCGTTGTCAGCCATCGGGTTGTGTGACGCCGAGATCATGACACCCAAGTCAATGTCGTCCTGCGAAGCAGTCAGGTAGGCAACGGTCGGAGTCGTCACAACGCCAAGAAGAGTCACGTCCATGCCTGCGCTTGCAAGCCCGGCAGCCAGAGCGTGCTCAAGGAACTCACCCGAAATGCGCGTATCTCGACCAATGACGACACGCGCTTTCGTCCCGTCACTGCGGAGCGCACCAAAGTAGCGAGCAGCAGCTTCACCGATCTTCAGCGCCAGGTCAGCCGTAATATCAACATTCGCGAGGCCACGGACACCGTCGGTGCCAAACATTCGTGCCATTTTAGTTCCTTCATTCACGCCGGCATCGCGCCGGAAAGCGTTGTGTCAGTTGCCCCCTAGCGTACCCGTGGCCCCGGCGAGTTCGGTTCTTCTGCGGCCCCGTCTGTCACTTTGCGAGAATTTCCACCCTCGCGTATTTCCGGTATCGCAAAGGACCACGAGGCCCGGATTCCGCTCTTCCCACCGCGCTTGTTCACCGCCAACACCGCAAAAACAGCGCGCTTGTTCACCGCCAACACCACAAAAGCAGCGCGCTTGTTCACCGCTGACACCCAAAAAGACCGCGCTCGTTCACCACTAACACCCAAAAAGACCACGCTCGTTCACCACTAACACCCAAAAAGACCACGCTCGTTCAGTGCGAGGCATCAACAAGTACGCGGCCTCGTCAATGAGAGACCACGCACACGACAAAGCCGGATGCCGTGAACAAGCGCGCTAGTCGCCGAGTAGCACGATGCCCTAAAAACACTTGTGGCCCCGCTCCACAAGGAGCAGGGCCACAAGCCAAGAAAACGAAGGATCAGCGCTTCGAGAACTGCGAAGCCTTACGTGCCTTCTTGAGGCCTGCCTTCTTACGTTCGATGACGCGAGCGTCACGAGTCAGGAAGCCAGCCTTCTTGAGTGCCGGGCGGTTGGCATCGCGGTCGATCTCATTGAGAGCGCGCGAAATGCCGAGGCGCAGGGCGCCTGCCTGGCCGGAGATGCCGCCACCGTTGATACGGGCGACAACGTCGAAACGGCCATCAAGGTCAAGAAGGACGAACGGGGACTTCACGAGCTGCTGGTGCAGCTTGTTCGGGAAGTAATCCTCGAGGGTGCGTCCGTTGATCTTCCATTCGCCGGTTCCAGGAACCAGACGAACACGGGCAACGGCCTCCTTGCGGCGACCAAGGCCCGCGCCGGGCGCGGTGATGGACTGGCCGGCGCCTGCGGGCGCGGTTTCAGTCTCAGTGGTGTACGAGCTAGGGGCGTTCTCCTCATCCAGCTCGACGATTTCGGTGGTCTCAGCCACGGTTCTCCTCAGTGCTTATGTCGATTATTCAGTGGCACGAAGCTCACTGAGCAACCTGGGTGATCTCGTAGGGAACCGGCGACTGGCCGGCGTGGGGGTGCTCAGCACCGGCGTAAACATGCAGCTTCTTGAACTGCATACGGCCGAGGCTGGTGTGAGGAAGCATGCCGCGAACGGCCTTCTCAACCGCGCGCTCAGGCGACTTGGCCATGAGGTCACGGTAGGAGGTTGAGGTCAGACCACCGGGACGACCAGAGTGGCGGTAGGCCATCTTCTGTTCGAGCTTCTTACCGGTCAGAACGACCTTGTCCGCATTAATGATGATGACGTTGTCACCCATATCCATGTGAGGGGCGAACGTCGGCTTGTGCTTCCCACGAAGAATGGCGGCAACCTGAGCCGCCAGGCGGCCGAGGACGACGTCAGTGGCGTCGATGACGTACCACTTCTTGTCTGCGTCCCCAGGCTTGGGTGAATAGGTGCGCACGGGCGTAACCTTCAATTCTTATCAGTCATGGAGCGTCGATCCCCAATGTCAGGATCGCGCTCGCGATGTAACGGTTCGCGCGAGGCGTCAGTTGCAACTCAACGGCGAGTGGGAATACACCGAGGGCGCTAGCTAACGCACAGCGTCATCAAGTCTATCGGGCAGGATTGAGCCGGTCAAAGTTGCCGGGCCTTTGTGTCCGATTCCTCAGTTGCTACTCCCTACCCCCACCGCGCTTGTTCACCGTGCGGGCAACCCGAAGAAAACCGTTCCGGTGATGATCCCGGCCCCGTGAATTGGTGAACAAGCACGCACGAACGCTGGCGCACCAAGGCAGACTGGGCCTAACTCCCGTCGCCACAACACGAATCGCGACGCGACCGCGCTTGTTGAGCGCGCGAGGCCCACTGATCCGGCGCCGGATAGTCCACGCCCTCCAAAGTCAGTCCGTGCGCAGGAGCAATCGGCGCCGCGCTTGTTCGAGAGCAGGCTTGAAGCAGCTCATACGGCCAGTCGACGCTCCGGCGACCCAAACCCACTTCAACAAGCGCGCCAACAAGCGAACGCACCATCGAGTGGCAGAACGCATCAGCGTCGACAAAACACTCAACAAGCACGGACTCTGATACGCCCTGTTGGGGAGTAAGCGCCCCCGAACGGTGAACAAGCGCCCCCGAACGGTGAGCAAGCGCTGTCGAAGACGGCTTGAATTCCAGGCGCGTCAGCGCGCGAATCGTTGTGGCTCCTTCGCGTGGCCGGCAGTACGACAGAAAATCATGCTCGCCAAGCAATGGGGCTGCTGCCCGATTCATCAAGTCAACATCTAGAGGTTGTTCAAGACTCAGAACATCAAAACGGCGGAGCGGATCGACTCCCCCGCTCATCAGCCGGTAGCAGTAATGACGTCCTAGAGCAGAAAAACGCGCATCAAAATCCGACGAAACAACATGCGCCTCGCGGATCACAACATCGGCCGTACCTTTGGGCGCATTCAGGGCACGATCGCGCATCCACTGCCCATACGCGCGCGCAATCACACCGTTCAATCGGCGAACAAGCGCGTTCGCACAGGCCTCCGCAGTCGCTTCCGCCCCTCGAGGCGCGACCTTTTCCCACCGCGCTTGTTCAACGTCGAAGTGGACCACTTGATGGCGCGCGTGCACTCCGGCATCCGTTCGCCCAGCGACCGTCAGCACAGTTGGGCACCGAAGTACGAGGCCTAAGCCAGCTTCAATTTCACCTTGCACGGTTCGTTGGCCTGGCTGGGAAGCCCACCCGTGGAAATTCGTCCCGTCGTAGCTGAGGTCAAGACGGATGCGAAGAGTGTGAGGTGCTTGAACAAGCGCAGCGGATTCTTCAACAAGCGCGACAGGTTCGTGAACAAGCGCGGTAAAAGCTAAGGGGTCGGAGTTGCTCATAGAGACCACGCGCGCACTCCCCCGATGATGCCTGCATCATTGGGCACGATGATGACATCGTCACCTAGGCGGGCGCGATGTCCGCTTGTAATCAGCTTCGAGTTGCCGCCTCCAAGGTAGAGACGGTCCCACATGTACATGGGACGAAGTCCATCGATGACGCGACGGACGCGACGCGACCAGTGTGCATCGCCAAGTCGTAGCCGTTCGTGTTCCCCGATGTAATCGTCGTAGGTCAGGCCCCAACGGACGAAGCCCTGCGACACTTCAACGTGAGGTGCCAGCACTCCGGAATCAAAGACTGCATTTCCGAGGCCCGTCCCCAGGGTGATGATCATTTCGAGCCCCGTACCGGTAATGACACCGGCTCCAGCAACCTCGGCGTCATTCAAAACCTTCGTGGGCAAGCCAAGCGCCCTTTCGATGCCTCCTCTCATGTCGAAATGGTCCCAACGTTCAACAAGTTCGGGAACCACTTTGGAGCGAGGGCCGGAGCGCGTGATGTAGTGCGGGGTAGCCACAACCACTCCGTGTCGGATCATTCCAGGCATTCCCATAGTCACACGGTCAGCTTGAGGGAGCTTGTTCGCCAGATCCTGCGCAACTTCGATCAAGAGCTCCGGCGGTAGCGGGTACGGCGTAGGCGTGCGAATCGCCGGTGCGATCATCGTGCCTCGTTCGTCAACGACGGAGCCTTTAATTCCGCCACCACCGCAGTCAATGGCGAGCGTCATGGGTTCAGACATGCCACCAACTCTAACGATCCACCGCGCTTGTTCACCGATTTAGTCCGAATTGTCGTCGATTCCCACCGCGCTTGTTCACCGCCATGGGCCCGCCTGCATATGCCCGATAGTCGGCCTGAGCATGAACAAGCGTGGTCACAAAACACCCCAAACGCGAACAAGCGTGGTCACAAAACACCCCAAACGTGAACAAGCAGAGCCACAAAAACACGCCACGCCTGAACAAGCGCGGTGGACGCAAACAAAAAGGTGGGGCCGGAAACGCATCAGCGTCTCCAACCCCACCTCAAAAGTGAGAGTCAATCACGGGCAAGCCCGCGACCTAGTCACTCAGCTTCAGATGCCTCAACCTCGGTCTCTTCAGACTTGGGGGCTTCCTCAACCTTTTCAGCAGGCTTTTCAGCTGCCTTGGCGGCAGTGTCTTCAGCCTTCTTCACAACAGCCTTCTTCTCGAGCTTCTCGAGAACGATTTCGATGCGCATGAGAGGAGCGTTGTCACCCTTACGGTTACCAACGCGGATGAGGCGGGTGTAGCCACCCTGACGCTCAGAATCGATGGCCGGCGCAATCTCGTCGAAGAGCACGTAGAGTGCTTCCTTCGAGGTGATCTTCTTAGCAACCGTGCGACGAGCGTGCATGTCGCCACGCTTTGCCTTGGTCACGAGCTTCTCGAAGTAAGGCTGCAGAAGCTTAGCCTTGGCTTCGGTGGTCGTGAGTGCGCGGTGTTCGATGAGCTGAGTCGCGAGGTTCGACAGGATCAGCTTCTGGTGTGCCGGGCTTCCGCCCAGACGAGCACCCTTCTTGGGGGTGGGCATTGTGTCTCCTACGGATTAGGTGCGTCCATCGGACGCATAAGGGTCAGATGGACTGTTCGTCGCTGAACTGGACCGAACCAGACTCAGAGGCACCCGGGATCGGCATAACCGAATCCTTGAGTGTCATGCCGAGAGTGGCCAGAGATTCCTTGATCTCTTCGATCGACTTGGTGCCGAAGTTACGAATATCAAGAAGATCAGCCTCGGAGTGAGCGACAAGCTCGCCCACGGTGAGGATCCCACGACGACGCAGCGCGTTGTAAGAACGAGACTGCAGGTTCAGGCTTTCGATCGGCAGAGCAAGGTCTGCTGCGAGGGTTTCGTCGGTGGTCGACGGACCCACTTCGATGCCTTCTGCTTCCTCGTTCAGTTCGCGCATGAGGCCGAACAGTTCAACAAGGGTCTTACCAGCCGATGCAAGAGCATCACGCGGGGTGATCGCCGACTTGGTCTCCACGTCGATGACGAGGCGATCAAAGTCGGTACGCTGCTCAACACGAGTTGCCTCGACCTTGTAGGTGACCTTGACAACCGGCGAGTAGATCGAATCGATCGGAATCCGCGAGATTTCAGCCTGAGGATCCTTGTTCTGCGCCGCGGAAACGTAACCGCGTCCACGCTCAACGGTCAGTTCGATCTCGAGCTTGCCCTTGTCATTGAGGGTGGCAAGGTGAAGATCCGGATTGTGGATCTCAACGCCTGCCGGCGGGGTGATGTCGCCAGCGAGGACGACACCGGGGCCGGCCTTACGCAGGTACATCACGACGGGTTCATCCATCTCAGAGGAGAGGACGATCTGCTTGATGTTGAGGATGATCTCTGCGACATCCTCCTTCACACCTTCGATAGTGCGGAATTCGTGGGCAACGCCATCGATACGGATGGACGTAACCGCCGCGCCCGGGATCGAAGAGAGCAGGGTACGACGCAGGGAATTACCCAGCGTGTAACCGAAGCCCGGTTCGAGGGGTTCGAGTGTGAAGCGTGAACGGTGTTCGCTGACTTTTTCCTCGGTGAGGATTGGTCGCTCTGCAATGAGCACGTCTTGGTCCTTTCTTCCCGGCGCCCGCCATATGACGCCGGACAGTGGATCCCACATGAGTGGGACGGAGGGTGTGAGCACGACCGAATGGTGTACTCAGACGTGGGGATGCGATGCCGGACGGCAAAGCATCCCGGTGCGACGAATCAGACGCGACGACGCTTCGGGGGGCGAGCGCCGTTGTGTGCCTGAGGGGTAACGTCCTGGATCGAGCCGACCTCGAGGCCAGCGGCCTGGAGGGAACGGATCGCGGTTTCACGGCCGGAGCCGGGCCCCTTAACGAAGACGTCGACCTTCTTCATGCCGTGTTCCTGGGCGCGACGCGCGGCCGCCTCTGCTGCAAGCTGCGCAGCGAAGGGGGTGGACTTACGCGAACCCTTGAAGCCGACCTGGCCAGACGAGGCCCAGGCGATAACGGCACCAGTGGTGTCGGTCAGGGAAACGATGGTGTTGTTAAACGTCGACTTGATGTACGCGTGACCGTGGGTGACGTTCTTGTTGAGCTTGCGGCGCGGCTTACGAGCAGCACCGGAGCGCGAAGTTTTTGCAGCTGCCATTGTGTTTAACAGTTCCTTCTTCAGTCGTATGAAGAACTATCCGCCGTAAAGGCTGGAAGTCCTTAGGCCTTACTTGGCCTTCTTCTTGCCTGCAACGGTGCGCTTCGGGCCCTTGCGGGTGCGAGCGTTGGTCTTGGTGCGCTGACCATGGACCGGCAGGCCACGACGGTGGCGAAGACCCTGGTAAGAGCCAATTTCGATCTTGCGGCGAATGTCAGCCTGAACTTCGCGACGAAGGTCGCCCTCAACCTTGAAGTTCGATTCGATGTATTCACGGAGCTTGACGAGATCTTCCTCGGTGGCGTCCTTCACGCGGACGTCCGGGCTGACACCCGTTGCTTCGAGGGTCTCGGCCGCGCGGGTGCGGCCGACTCCGTAAATGTAGGTAAGTGCAATCTCCAGTCGCTTTTCACGGGGGAGGTCGACACCGGCAATACGTGCCATGTTGTTGGTGCTCCAGTTGTTCTTCGGAGGTCGTCATCACATCTTCCGGATGAGCTATCCGGCCTCGGCCTCCGAACCGAGGGTCGCGTATTCGCGCTTGATGTGATCCTGTGGGCTGTTGTGCCCGGGTCAGCTACGTGAGGATTTCAGCCCTGACGTTGCTTGTGCCTGGGGTTGTCGCAGATGACCATGACATTGCCGTGGCGACGAATCACCTTGCACTTGTCACAAATCTTCTTGACACTCGGCTTGACCTTCATGGTTATTCCTCCACCGTCCGTAGACGGTCGTGTCGGGGTTTACTTGTAGCGGTAGACGATACGGCCTCGGGAGAGGTCGTAGGGGCTCAGTTCGACGAGAACTCGATCCTCGGGGAGGATTCGAATGTAGTGCTGTCGCATCTTTCCTGCAATGTGGCCGAGCACAACGTGCCCATTGGCCAGTTCCACACGGAACATCGCGTTCGGCAGGGCCTCAACGACCGTGCCTTCCATTTCGATGACGCCGTCTTTCTTTGCCATATCCTCCGTCTGTCCTCTACGTTCTTCGGATGAGTCATGGCCCAAGGGCCACGGGGCGCATGCAACACGTACGACACAGCCGACATGCGACACGCCCGAAGATCTAGAGTACAGCAAAAGCACATCCCTCTGGTAGTTGACTGCCCTGTCGACTGCCTCACCTTCGGCCGGATTCATCGACAAGGAGGGAAGCGCTGGCCAAGTTCATCGACGAGGACTCGAGCGCGGGCCGAGTTCATTGACGAGGACGAGAGCACGAGCCGAGTTCATCGACAAGGAGGGAGCGGTGCAGCGGACGAGACAAAAGGCTTAGTCCTTTTCTCCCCTACTGTGATGCCTTGCCATTTCAATGACACCTGGAAGCTACGACACCTGGGAGCTGCACAGAGCATCGCCATCCCCGCATCCCACACAGCATCTTCTGTAACGAAAGTGGCCCCTCCGTCTTGAAAACATGGAGATACTGGGATCACCTGCCTCAAATCAACAAAGGAGTTGTCATGACGCACAGACTCAGACGCGCGGTGGCGTCATGTTCATAAACGGCAGAGCATCAACCGGTAGCGCTGCCTGGTGGAACGTCGGCTTCGCCCTCTGTCTCGTAGGCGTCGCGTTGACTGCACCGCGCTGGAACTGGATCTTCTGGGTGGGCGCCCTCGTCTACATCGTCCGCGCCTTGGTCATCGTCGCGAAGAGCCACAGCTCCTCGAAGAAATCGGGACATTCCCCGGACGAGCACTCCCCCCGCTAACGGATCGGTCGGCTTGGGCTCAGTCGATCACCGATCGCCCGACCTGATAGATACTCCGGCAGGAGAATCGCAGAGTCGCGGGGCACGGACAAAGGTAAGTGTCCGCGTCGCTGTGCGCATTGTCGCACCACGCTTACGGCGCTGACCTCGCCTCGAGGAGCAGAGTCATCGCCGACCTCGCCACGAGGAGCAGAGCCAGCGTTGCGACATTTGTGTCAGAGCTCGATCGGTTCGACCCCGAAAGGCGCGAGCCCAGCCTTTCCATAGTCGGGGGCGGTGAGCACGCTGATGCCATCGTCGAGGATCGCGACCGTGTGCTCCCAATGGGCGGCGTCCGAACCATCGACGGTACGGACAGTCCATTCGTCAGATTCGGTGAGGGTCTCGATCGAACCCGAAGTCAGCATCGGCTCAACCGCAAGGACCATACCGGGCTTCACGCGCGGAAAGATTCCACGAGCGTCGTAGTTCAGGACCTCGGGATCCTGGTGCATCGCGGTGCCGATACCATGGCCTGTGTATTCCTCGATGATGCCGGCTTCCCAACCGAACTCGTCGTCATACTTGGCAACGACTTCTTCGACGGCGCGACCGACGCTGGAAATGCGACGCCCCTTTTCGAGGGAAGCGAGAGCTGCCCACAGAGACTCGCGCGTCACAACGTCCAGTTCACGGCGACGCTTCATCATGGCCTCGTCAACTCCCTGAGGGTGAGCACCCGAGCCACGCTTTCCTGCCATGAAGGACTCGTCGTCCACCCACTCGTCACCAACGATGATGGAGAACGCCGCGTCACCGTGCCACTGCTTGCCACCGTGAGACACCCACGCACCGCAGTCGAAGGAGACGATGTCCCCATCCTTCAGCTTCTGCTTGCCGGGAATACCGTGGACGACCACATCATTTACGGAGATGCAGACCGTGGCTGGGTAGCCGTAGTAATTGAGGAAGTTCGAGGTCGCTCCCCCGCGCCTAATCGCGTCGGCGGACACTTCATCCAGTTCAGCCGTAGTCACACCAGCGCGCACCGCTTGGCGCAAGCTCGCGTGAATGTCAGCAACAATCAAGCCAGCTTCACGCATCCAGCGGATCTGGTCTCGAGTCTTCAACTCAATACGCTGCATAACGGTCAGTTCTTCGCGACAGAATTGAGGACAGCGAAAATACGCTCGGTCACTTCGTCGATCGAACCCGAACCATCAACAACCTGAAGCAAATCATGGTCGGCGTAGTACGCCGCAACCGGTTCTGTCTGCTGGTGATAGACCTCAAGGCGGTGACGCATGACAGGCTCAGTATCATCGGTGCGATGCTGTTCCTCGGCACGCTTCATCATGCGGGTCACAACTTCGTCCTCATCAACCTGGATTTCAAGAACCAGGTCAAGCTTGATGCCGACCTCTTCGCACATGTCGGCAAGCACATGAGCCTGCTCCACGTTGCGCGGGTAGCCGTCAAGAAGAAAACCGTTCGCAGTGTCCGGAGCAGACAGACGCGCCTTCACCATCGCATTGGTCACCGAGTCAGGAACGAACTCACCACGGTCGATGAATGCCTTGGCCTGCAGGCCAATCTCAGTGCCTTCAGACATATTCGCACGGAAAATCTCTCCGGTAGAAATAGCCGGAATACTCAGCTTTTCCGCGATTCGAGTAGCTTGCGTCCCCTTGCCTGCGCCGGGCGGACCCAAAAGAACCATGGCGGTCATTGTAAGAATCCTTCGTAGTGATGCTGCTGAAGCTGAGTATTAATCTCCTTCACGGTCTGCAGACCGACGCCCACAATAATCAGAAGCGTCGTGCCCCCGAACGGCATCTGCGACTGCGAAATCTTCAGGGGGATAATAAGGAGTGACGGCAACAGGGCAACGATCACAAGGTAGAGTGCGCCGGCACTCGTAATGCGGTTGATGACGTAGGACAGGAACTCAGCGGTCGGACGACCTGCGCGAATACCCGGAATGAAGCCACCGTAGCGCTTCATGTTGTCAGCAACCTCTTCGGGGTTGAATGTAATCACCGTGTAGAAGAAGGCGAAGAAGAGAATCAGGAGTGCATAAATCGTGAGGTAGACCCACGATCCCTGATGTAAGTTCGCCGAAATCCACTGAACCCAACCGTCGGTCTGGGTACCAAACTGAGCAATCATCAACGGCAACGCAAGAATCGACGAGGCGAAAATAACCGGGATAACGCCAGACATATTGATTTTCAGCGGGATGTACGTCGTCGTGCCACCGTACTGGCGACGACCGATCATGCGCTTCGCGTACTGAACTGGAATGCGACGCTGAGCCTGCTCAATGAACACCACGGCGAGCGTAACGGCGAAGAGGAGCAGAAGGATCGCGATCACGGCACCCCACTTGCCAGACTGACCGATGGCCAGCATCTGGGAGGGAAGACGGGCAATGATCGAAGTAAAGATAAGGAGCGACATGCCGTTGCCGATGCCACGCTCGGTGATCAATTCGCCGAGCCACATGACCACGCCGGTACCCGCCATCATGATGATGATCATGATAAGGAACATCCACCAAGAGTCATCTGCCAAAACGTTCGCGGAACAACCGGAGAACATACGTCCGGTGCGAGCCAATGTCAGTGTTGTCGTGGCCTGTAGAACGCCCAGGAAGATCGTCAGGTAACGCGTGTACTGCGTCAGCTTGGCTTGACCGGTTTGTCCTTCCTTATGGAGGTCATCGAAACGCGGAATGACAACACGCAAAAGCTGAATGATGATCGACGCTGTGATGTACGGCATGATGCCGAGTGCGAAGATCGATAGCTGGAGCAACGCGCCACCGGAGAACAGGTTCACGAGGTCAAGAAGATTCGCTTCTTCCTGCTGAGCCAGACATTGTTGGATCGCGGTCGAGTCAACGCCGGGGGTCGGAATGTATGAACCCAGGCGGAACATCGCCATGATAAACAGCGTAAACAGCAGCTTACGACGAAGGTCAGGGGTGCGGAACGCCTGTGCAAATGCACTAAGCAAGGCTTCCTCCTACGGGTAATGGGAATGCTGGAGCATGTGCCCTAGCGACCGTGTCAGACTACCGGAAAAATGGCTCCGTGTAGACATCGGCCTTGGGTTCAAAGGTTCTGCGAGGAACCGTCTATCAGTTTAAAACACTAAAAGGGGGTGATCCGGATTGATGCCGGACCACCCCCAATCAGCTGTCAGCGTGCGGAAATGGTTCCGCCAGCTGCGGTGATCTTCTCCTGAGCAGAAGCTGACCAGGAGTCAACTTCGATCTCAAGCTTGACGGTGAGCTCACCGGTGCCGAGCACCTTAACCGGAGCGCCGTCACGAACCGCGTGCTTTGCGACAAGATCCTCGACCGTCACCTTGCCACCCTTGGGGAACAGTTCCTCAAGCTTGGCAACGTTGACGACCTGGTACTCAACGCGGAAGGGGTTCTTGAAGCCACGGAGCTTGGGCAGACGCATGTGAATCGGCATCTGGCCACCTTCAAAGCCTGCAGCCACCTGGTAGCGAGCCTTCGTACCCTTGGTACCGCGACCAGCCGTCTTGCCCTTGGAGCCTTCACCACGACCAACGCGGGTCTTGGCGGTCTTGGCGCCGGGGGCTGGACGGAGGTGGTGCAGCTTAACGATCTGCACCTTTTCGCCTGTTGTGGACTTGGAGTCCGCCATGGTCAGTCGACCTCCTCAACGGTCACCAGGTGACGAACCGTGTGAACTGCACCGAGAACGGTCTCGGTGTTCTCACGGACGACGCTCTGGCCGATCTTACGCAACCCGAGGGTGCGCAGAGTGTCCTTCATGTTCTGCTTGGCGCCGATCGACGACTTGGTCTGCGTGATCTTGATGTTCGCCATCACTCATTCACCCCCGCGGAAGCCTTTTCTGCCTCAGCCTTTTCAGCCTTGGCCCGCTTCTCAGCTTCACCCTCTGCGCGTGCGCGGAGCATCGAAGCCGGAGCAACGCGCTCCAGCGGAAGACCGCGACGTGCTGCAACAGCTTCAGGCTGTTCCAGTTGCTTGAGGGCATCAACAGTCGCGTGAACAATGTTGATTGCGTTGTCAGAGCCGAGCGACTTGGTGAGCACGTCGTGCACGCCAGCTGCCTCGAGCACTGCACGAACCGGACCGCCGGCGATAACGCCGGTGCCCGGTGCTGCCGGGCGCAGAAGCACGGTGCCGGCGGCATCGTGACCCTGAACCAGGTGCGTGATAGTGCGACGGATCATCGGAACGCGAATGAAATTCTTCTTCGCTTCCTCAACGCCCTTGGAAATGGCCTGGGGAACTTCCTTGGCCTTTCCGTAGCCAACACCGACGGTGCCTTCGCCATCGCCCACGACAACCAGAGCGGTGAAGGAGAAACGACGTCCACCCTTCACAACCTTGGAAACGCGGTTGATGGTCACAACACGTTCGATGTATTCATTCTTTTCGTTGCCACGACGTGTATCGCGGTCGCCACGACCATTACGGCGGTCGCGACGCTCGCCGTCGCCCGAACGCTCAGAGCCTTCCTGACCGTTCCTGCCTCGCTGCGGTGCAGCCATCAGATGATCTCTCTTTCCTTCGATCCGGTCACAGCTCGAGGCCACCCTGACGGGCAGCTTCGGCGACGGCCGCAACGCGGCCGAAATACTTGTTGCCACCACGGTCGAAAACGACGGCGGTGATGCCGGCCGCCTTCGCACGCTCTGCAACGAGAGCGCCAACCTTGGTTGCCTTTTCGGTCTTCGTGCCAGTCATGGTTTCGACGCCGGACTCGAAGTCGGAAGCAGAAACCAGGGTGTGACCGACGGTGTCGTCGATAACCTGAGCAACGATGTGACGATTCGAGCGGGTGACGACCAGGCGCGGACGCGCCGGGGTACCGTTGATCTTCTTGCGAAGGCGAATGTGACGACGCTTGCGAGCGACGAACTTGCCCTTGCCCTTGACCGTGTACGCCATCACTTACCAGCCTTTCCGACCTTGCGACGGATCGTTTCGCCCACGTAGTGGATGCCCTTGCCCTTGTAGGGTTCAGGCTTCTTCAGCTTGCGGATGCGAGCTGCGGTTTCGCCAACGAGTTGCTTGTCGATGCCGTGGACCGTGAACTTGGTCTGCGACTCAACGGTGAACTCGATGCCTTCCGGAGCTTCGACCGGAACGGTGTGCGAGAAGCCGAGAGAGAACTCGAGGTTCTTGCCCTTGGCGACCACGCGGTAACCGGTACCGGTGATTTCGAGTTCCTTCTTGTAGCCCTCGGTCACGCCAACGATCATGTTCGCAATAAGGGTGCGAGTCAGACCGTGGAGCGAACAGGAAAGGCGCTCATCGTCCGGACGGGAAACCAGAATCTGACCGTCTTCAATAGCCACCGTGATGGGGGCTGCGACGGTGTGTGAAAGTTCGCCCTTCTTGCCCTTCACCTTAACGTCTGCACCGTTAACGGTGACGTCGACGCCTGCGGGGATAGCAATGGGTTGCTTACCGATTCGCGACATTGTTCAGCCTCCTGTTCACCAGATGTAGGCGAGGACTTCCCCACCTACACCCTTGTCGGCTGCCTGACGGTCGGTGAGCAGACCGGAGGACGTGGACAGAATTGCCACGCCCAGGCCGCCGCGAACCTTAGGCAGGTTGGTGGACTTGGCGTACACGCGCAGACCCGGCTTGGAAACGCGCTGCAGACCCTGGAGAGCCGCTTCGCGGTGCGAACCGTACTTCAACGTGATGGTGAGGGTCTTGCCCACGCGGGCATCCTCAACCGAGGTCGAAGCAATGTAGCCCTCTTCGACCAGGATGTTTGCGATCGCGTTCTTCATCTTGGAGTACGGCATGGAAACCGTATCGTGATGCGCACGATTCGCGTTACGCAGACGCGTCAGCATGTCTGCAATGGGATCAGTCATTGTCATTGGGGAAATTCCCCTTCCTCGTCGTGGTTTCTCCTTTTGAGACCTACGACGTCAGTGTTTTACCAGCTGCTCTTGGTGACTCCGGGGAGTTCGCCAGCAAGGGCGAGCTCTCGGAGGCAAACGCGGCACAGGCCGAACTTGCGGTATACCGAGTGGGGGCGACCACAACGGTTGCAACGCGTGTATGCACGAACGCCGAACTTCGGCTTACGTGCGGCCTTGACCTTCAGGGATGTCTTCGCCATGGGTCAGTCCTCCTTGAACGGGAATCCGAGATGACGCAGGAGCGCACGGCCCTCATCATCGGTGGAGGCCGAGGTAACGACGGTGATATCCATACCGCGAACTCGGTCAATCGAATCCTGGTCGATCTCGTGGAACATGGACTGTTCCGTCAGACCGAAGGTGTAGTTACCGTGACCGTCGAACTGCTTGGCCGACAGACCGCGGAAGTCGCGGATACGCGGAAGAGCAGTTGAGAGAAGACGATCGAGGAATTCCCACATACGATCGCCACGGAGCGTGACGTGAGCACCGATGGCCTGGCCTTCGCGTAGCTTGAACTGTGCGATGGACTTCTTTGCCTTGGTGGTCACGGGCTTCTGGCCAGTGATAGCGGTGAGGTCGCGGATTGCGCCCTCGAGTGCCTTCGAATCGCGAGCTGCCTCACCAACACCCATGTTCACGACGATCTTGGTCAGACCGGCAACCTGCATGATGTTCTCATGCTTGAACTCGGTGCGGAGGGCGTCACGAATTTCGGAGACGTACTTTTCCTTGAGACGCGGGGTCATGTTCAGATCTCCTTGCCCTGCTCGATGCCGCGCTTGGCGCCACCGCGGGTCACGCGAACGCGGACGGTCCGGGTGCGGCCATCGCGCTCGACGACATCCTCGCGGAAGCCGACGCGCACGCGCTGCTTGGTTTCGGGATCGACCAGTGCGACCTTTGCGATCGAGATCGGGGCTTCGATGGTCTCGATGCCACCGGTCTGCCCCTGGGTCTGGCCCTGGCGAACGTGACGGGTCTTCAGGTTGATGCCTTCGACGAGAACCTTGCCCTCAGCCGGGAAAACCTTGATGACGCGTCCCTGCTTGCCCTTGTCGCCAGCCTTGAGGGGTTCGAGGCCCTCGGCTGCACGGCGGGCGTTGCGCTCTGCGAGCTTCTTCTCGTCGGATGAACGACCGCGAACGACCTCAACCAGGTCACCCTTACGGATCTTGGCTGCCATCAGATCACCTCCGGTGCGAGCGAGACGATACGCATGAAGCGCTTGTCGCGCAGCTCACGGCCGACTGGGCCGAAGATACGCGTGCCACGCGGTTCGCCGTTGGAATTGATAATGACGGCTGCGTTCTCATCGAAACGAATGTACGAACCGTCGGGACGGCGGGTTTCTTTGCGAGTGCGGACTACGACTGCCTTGACGACTTCGCCCTTCTTGACGTTGCCGCCGGGGATTGCGTCCTTGACGGTGGCGACGATGGTGTCGCCAATACCCGCGTAGCGTCGAGCCGAGCCACCGAGCACGCGGATGGTCAGGATTTCCTTTGCACCCGTGTTGTCGGCGACCTTAAGTCGCGACTCCTGCTGGATCATTTTCTATTGACTCCTGTTGTCGAGCTGGTTCTGTTGGGAGCATTACTTCCCTCGAGCCTTGCCGAACGTGCATGAACTATTGCGCATCGATGCCGACAATAGTGAGAACGCACCACAGGATTAAATATGGTGTTGCTCGCTCTCACTACCGACGCGAGGCACAGTGCACCTTGCGTCACGCAACCCTCCAAGAGTACCCCACTTCCCCACTGACTTGAAACCGCCAGTTTCGTGAGGTGTGCCCCATCCACCGCGCTTGTTCGCCAACATCCCCTCCCTCCACCCCGCGCTTGTTCACCGTTTCGAGTTCACGAGGCCACGCAGCTTCATTAACCAACACACGCGAATAGGCGCGAAGAACGATGTTCGATTTCTTGAACAAGCGCGGCCAAAAAAGGGGTGGCCAACAGTGAACAAGCAGGTTCAAGCGTGGACAAGCGCAGTCACCTTGAGGCGCTATTTCGTGAACAAGCGCGGGGAAAGCGCGCAAAACAGCAGGGAGCCCGGCTCCCCAAACCGGGGAACCGGGCTCATTACAAACCTCAGTGACGAATCACTTGGCCTTTTCGATGATCTCCACTACTCGCCAGTGCTTGGTAGCGGAAAGCGGACGAGTCTCCATGATGCGAACGCGGTCGCCAATGCCACATTCGTTGTTCTCATCATGAACCTTGACCTTCTTGTTACGACGCATGACCTTGCCGTAGAGGGCGTGCTTCACACGATCCTCAATCTGGACAACGACGGTCTTATCCATCTTGTCAGAGACAACCAGGCCAATACGAACCTTGCGGTCGTTACGCGCGGTGCTATCTGCCATCAGAATCACTCCTCAGTGCTCGGGGCGGTGCGGTAGCCAAGCTCCCGCTCACGCGCGATCGTGTAGATACGGGCGATGTCACGGCGCACGGTCTTCATGCGACCATGATCCTCGAGGTTGCCAACAGCCTGTGCGAAGCGCAGGTTAAAGAGCTCGGCCTTAGCCTTCTCGAGTTCCTTGGACAGCTGGGCGTCGTCCATGGCATCGAGGTCGGAAGGGGTAAGTGCCTTTTCCGCCATCAGATGTCACCACCCTCTCGGACCACGAAACGGGTCTTCATCGGAAGCTTGTGCTGAGCGCGACGCATAGCTTCGCGTGCAAGCGCCTCGTCGACGCCACCCAGCTCGAACAGAATACGACCCGGCTTGACGGGGGCAACCCACCATTCAACCGCGCCCTTACCGGAACCCATTCGGGTTTCAGCCGGCTTCTTGGTCAGCGGACGGTCCGGGAAGATGTTGATCCACACCTTGCCGCCACGCTTGATGTGACGCGTCATAGCGATACGAGCTGCCTCGATTTGACGGTTGGTCACGTATGCGCCGGTGAGTGCCTGGATACCGTAATCGCCGAACGCCAGTTCGGTGCCACCGGTTGCATTACCGGTACGGTGCGGGCGGTGCTGACGGCGCCACTTTGTACGACGGGGAATGAGCATTGGGCTCAGGCCTCCGATCCGTTTTCAGTAGCTGCGGGCGCCTCGGTTGCGGGCGCCTGCTGCTGAGCGGTCTCCTGGTTCTGGCGTCCGCCGCGGCGCTGGCCACGACGGTCACTGCGACGTCCGCCACGGTTGGCCTGCTCGGCCTGCTGGCGTGCGAACTCGCGCTCGGTGATGTCGCCCTTGTAGATCCACACCTTGACACCGATACGACCGAAGGTCGTGCGTGCCTCGTGGAATCCGTAGTCAATGTTCGCGCGGAGGGTATGAAGCGGAACGCGACCCTCACGGTAGAACTCGGAACGGCTCATTTCGGCGCCACCAAGGCGACCGGAAACCTGAACACGAATACCCTTGGCGCCTGCGCGCTGCGCGGACTGAATGCCCTTGCGCATTGCACGACGGAAGGAAACGCGAGCAGCGAGCTGTTCTGCAATGCCCTGTGCGACAAGCTGAGCATCCATGTCGGGGTTCTTAACCTCGAGGATGTTGAGCTGAACCTGCTTGCCGGTGAGCTTTTCGAGGTTCTGGCGGAGGCGATCAGCCTCTGCGCCACGACGACCAATGACAATGCCCGGGCGAGCGGTGTGGAGGTCAACGCGAACGCGATCACGCGTACGCTCAATATCGACCTTCGAGATGCCTGCGCGCTCGAGGTTCTCGGTCAAGTTCTTGCGGATTGCAACGTCCTCTGCAACGTAGTCAGAGTAACGCTGTCCCTTGGTGGTCGAGTCGGAGAACCAGCGGGAGCGGTGATCCGTGGTGATTCCCAGGCGGAACCCTGTGGGGTTAACCTTCTGGCCCATTTCAGCGGGCTCCCTTCTTCTTGTCTTCCTTGGTACCGACGACGAGGGTGATGTGGCTCGTGCGCTTCAGGATGCGACCTGCGCGTCCCTGTGCACGCGGGCGGAACCGCTTCATAGTCGGACCTTCATCGACGAATGCTTCGATGACCAGCAGGTCTGCCTCGTTGAAGGTTTCGCCAGCCTGTTCGGCCTTGACCTTCGCGTTGGCAACGGCGCTCATGAGCACCTTGCGGACATCGGTGGCGACTGCCTGCGGTGCAAACCGCAGGATGTCAGCGGCCTCCAGAGCAGCCTTGCCACGAACCTCGTTCACGACACGGCGGGCCTTCTGGGGCGTGACGCGGACAAAACGCGCCTGCGCCTTAGCTTCCATTTATCTGCCTCTTCTTCCGTGGAGGCCGGCTCAGCGCCGGCGTCCCTTTCGATCGTCCTTGTCGTGGCTGCGGAAAGTACGCGTGGGAGCGAACTCGCCAAGCTTGTGACCCACCATCGACTCGGTGATGAAGACGGGAACATGCTTGCGGCCATCGTGCACCGCAAAGGTCAGACCCAGGAAATCCGGGGTGATGACCGAGCGACGCGACCAAGTCTTGATGACATTCTTTGAGCCGGATTCGATTGCGGCGTCGACCTTCTTGAGCAGGTGGTCGTCGACGAACGGGCCCTTCTTCAAACTGCGTGGCATAGTTATCGACTCCTACTCAGCGGTTCTTACCGGTCTTGCGACGGCGAACGATCAGACGATCGCTGTCCTTGTTCGGACGGCGGGTACGACCCTCAGGCTTACCCCACGGGCTAACCGGATGACGGCCACCAGAGGTACGACCTTCACCACCGCCGTGCGGGTGATCAACCGGGTTCATAACAACACCACGGACGTGCGGGCGCTTGCCCTTCCAGCGCATACGGCCGGCCTTGCCCCAGTTGATGTTGGATTGTTCAGCGTTGCCGACCTCGCCGACCGTTGCACGGCAGGTGATTTCGACGTTGCGGATTTCGCCGGACGGCATACGCAACTGGGCGAAGCGGCCTTCCTTGGCGACGAGCTGAACGGACGAACCGGCGGAGCGGGCGATCTTTGCGCCGCCACCGGGCTTGAGTTCGACAGCGTGGATAACGGTACCGAGCGGGATGTTACGCAACGGCAGATTGTTACCGGGCTTGATATCGGCGCCGGCGCCTGCTTCGATGCGGTCACCCTGGTTCAGCTTGGCCGGTGCCAGGATGTAGCGCTTTTCGCCATCTGCGTAGTGCAGAAGGGCGATGCGAGCGGTACGGTTCGGGTCGTACTCGATGTGAGCGACGACTGCCGGGACACCGTCCTTGTCATGACGACGGAAGTCGATGACGCGGTACTGACGCTTGTGGCCACCGCCACGGTGACGCGAGGTCACGCGGCCGTTCGAGTTACGTCCACCGGTCTTGTGCAGCGGACGAACCAACGACTTCTCGGGCTCGGAGCGGGTGATCTCAACGAAATCAGAGACCGACGCGCCACGACGACCCGGGGTCGTGGGCTTGTATTTGCGGATTCCCATTTTTGTCCTCTACCTCTCCGGTTTTCAGGCCTGATCGCCGAAGATGTCGATGGCGCCTTCACGCAAGGTCACGATTGCTCGCTTGACGTCCTTGCGCTTGCCCTGACCCGTGCGGGTCCGGTAGGTCTTGCCCTTACGGTTCTGAGTGGCCACCTGACCGACCTTGACACCGAAGATTTCTTCGATGGCAATCTTGATTTCGGTCTTGTTGGCGCGCGGGTCAACCTCGAAGGTGTACTTGCCTTCATCCATGAGGATGGAGGATTTCTCGGTGACGACGGGCTTCAGAATGATGTCGCGCGGGTTCTTGCCCGCTTCGAGGGTGCTCACTTGGTCTCCTCCTTGGTGCCGAGGAAGGACTCCATGGCTGCCAGGGTGAACACGATATCGTCGGCGTCAAGGACGTCGTAGGTGTTCAGCTGGTCTGCCCAAAGGACGTGAACCTCGGGAGCGTTACGCAGGCTGAGAGCGGTGAGCTCATCGTTACGCTCGATGACGACGAGAGCCTGACGGTCCTCGACGATCGCGCGAAGCGCTGCG
The DNA here is from genome assembly GCF_030218905.1 of Pauljensenia sp. UMB0895. Lineage (NCBI taxonomy): Bacteria > Bacillati > Actinomycetota > Actinomycetes > Actinomycetales > Actinomycetaceae > Pauljensenia > Pauljensenia sp. UMB0895. The sequence continues at coordinate 149,205 of NZ_JASOQR010000002.1, forward strand.
AGAGCGGACTTCGTCGACGGCTTCTCACCTTCGATGAGAGCGGTGACGATGTGGATGCGACCTGCGCGTGCACGGTCAGACAGAGCGGAGCGGAGTGCGCCCTGCTTCATCTTCTTGGGGGTGCGCTGATCGTAGTCACGTGGCTGCGGGCCGTGGACGATGCCACCACCGGTGAAGTGCGGTGCACGGATCGAGCCCTGACGAGCGTTACCGGTACCCTTCTGGCGGAACGGCTTCTTGCCACCACCAGAAACCATGCCACGCGTCTTGGTTGCGTGCGTACCCTGTCGGGCAGCAGCAAGCTGTGCGACGACGACCTGGTGCATCAGCGGAATGTTCGTGGGAACGTCGAAGATCTCTGCGGGGAGGTCAACCGAAGCTGCCTTCTTGCCCTTGAGATCGAAGACGTCGATGGTCTGAACGTCAGCCATTTCACGCACCCTTCACGGACGAGCGAACCAGGACCACGGAGTTCTTCGGACCCGGGATGGCGCCACTGATGAGCAGTAGGCCCTTCTCGGTGTCGACTGCCTGGACCTTGAGGTTCTGGACGGTACGACGAACGCCACCCATGCGGCCGGCCATGCGCAGGCCCTTGAAGATGCGTCCGGGGGTTGCGCAAGCACCGATCGAACCGGGCTTGCGGTGGTTACGGTGTGCACCGTGCGAAGCGGAAACGCCGGCAAAGCCGTGACGCTTCATAACGCCTGCAAAGCCCTTGCCCTTGGTGTTGCCGGAAACGTCAACAGCCTGTCCAGCCTCGAAGGTGGAAGCGTCGAGTTCCTGACCCACCTCGTAAGAGTCATGGGCGGAGGTGCGGACCTCGGTCAGGTGACGACGGGGTTCGACGCCAGCCTTTGCGAAGTGGCCTGCGAGAGGCTTGGTGACCTTGCGTGCTTCGATTTCGCCGAAACCGATCTGAACGGCGGAGTAGCCGTCGACCTCTTCGGTGCGAACCTGGGTCACAATGTTAGTGCCGACCTGCACGACAGTGAGGGGCACGAGGCGGCCGTCAGCGTCCCAAACCTGGGTCATGCCGAGCTTGCGGCCGAGCAACGCCTTAATCGGCGCAGCTGCGTGCTGCTTGTTGTCAGTAGTCATTGCAGATGTCCTCAGAGCTTGATCTCGATGTTGACGTCTGCGGGCAGGTCGATACGCATGAGCGAATCGACAGCCTTCGGCGTCGGGTCGATGATGTCGATGAGCCGCTTGTGTGTGCGCATCTCAAAGTGCTCGCGGCTGTCCTTGTATTTGTGGGGCGACCGAATGACGACAAACACGTTCTTTTCGGTCGGCAGTGGAACCGGGCCCACAACAGTGGCACCTGCTCGTTGCACGGTGTCCACGATCTTGCGCGCGGAGCTGTCGATGACCTCGTGGTCATACGACTTCAGCCGGATGCGGATCTTCTGTCCCGCCATGCCGTCTTACCTCTTCTCGTACAGATTCGTCACCGGTCCCCGCACTCGGGCGTGTCGCTTAAAAAAGTGACACACATATTGCGCGGTTCCTTCTTATGTGAAGGTGGACCGTTGTCTTGTCCAAAGATCACGGGCGTTTCAGCCCAGTCCGCAGAATCCCTGCGGAACCGCCCCACGGGTCGCGAGGCAACCGTTCAAGTCTGACAGAGCCACACCTTTCCTAGCAAGTTTGAACTCGCCATCTGGAGTGTGAATCCTCATACATTACACGGACGATTAAATTACTTGTCAGCCCCCATGCGCTTCGACTTGGAGCCTTTAGCCCACAGGTGCTTGAAGCACCGCGAATCAGTGTACCCGCACTCGGGCGTGTCGTCTACCTGGGGGTGTACTAGCACGAGGCGCCTGCGGGGCACCGACCAGAGGTTCAGTGCTCCACAGTCACCCTAGTATTCGCTAATGACGCTGGGCGTCTCAGTCGCATTTCTGACGAACTGCACACACATCCGCAACCAGGCAGAGGATTCCGAGTCCGCCAACGAGCGTTCCATTGAAGCCGGTCTTCGCGATCTTTCGCGGCCTCGAATTGTTGGTGTTCGGGGGGTCAGACGGTGTCGGGTTGTTCGGCCCAGCCGGGGCGGGCTTGTATTTCACCGTGTACGTAATACCCACCTGAGTCTTCGCATCCGCACCCTCAGGCGTCTGCTCACCAGTCCAGGTGAACTTGAACTGAATATCACGACCACCCGTCGCAGCCGACTTCGACGCCAACGCAGCAAAGTGCCCCGACACCGACCCTTTAACCGTGTACTCCGTATCCGCCGTCGACGCCGCCCCGACGAACAAGCACGCAAACACGACGAACAAGCACGCAAACAACCACGAACAAGCACACACAAAAAGCGAAAAGGCCGCCACCCCCTGACGGGGATGGCGGCCCTTCGAGGTCCGCTGGACCGAAGCTCTCACCCGGTCCGGACGAGCCGCCTCAGCGGAACGCCCGACCGGAGTCGATCACTTCTCGATCGCAGTCACACGACCGGAACCAACCGTGCGACCACCCTCGCGGATCGCGAAGCCGAGGCCCGGCTCCATAGCGATCGGCTGGATGAGCTCGACGGTGATCTCGGTGGTGTCGCCCGGCATGACCATGTCGGTGCCCTCGGGGAGGGTGATGACGCCGGTCACGTCCGTGGTGCGGAAGTAGAACTGCGGACGGTAGTTCGAGAAGAACGGGTTGTGACGACCGCCTTCTTCCTTCTTGAGGATGTAGACCTGTCCGGTGAAGTTGGTGTGCGGGGTGATCGAACCGGGAACGGCAACGACCTGACCGCGCTCAACCTCATCGCGCTTGGTGCCACGCAGGAGGAGACCACAGTTCTCGCCTGCCCATGCTTCATCCATGGACTTGTGGAACATCTCGATACCGGTAACGGTGGTCTTCTGCGGTTCGCGGATACCGAGGATTTCAACCTCAGAGTTGATCGGGAGCTTGCCACGCTCAACACGACCGGTAACAACGGTGCCACGGCCGGTGATGGTGAAGACGTCTTCGATCGGCATGAGGAACGGCTTGTCCATGTCGCGCTCAGGAGTCGGCACGAAGGTGTCGACTGCCTCCATGAGCTCCTCGACCTTAGCAACCCACTGCGGATCACCTTCGAGAGCCTTCAGCGCGGAAACCTGGATGATCGGGGCGTCACGATCGAAGTCCTGGGACTCGAGCAGGTCGCGGCACTCTTCCTCAACGAGCTCCAGCATTTCCTCATCGTCGACCATATCGGCCTTGTTGAGGGCAACCAGGATCGTCGGAACGCCAACCTGGCGAGCAAGCAGAACGTGCTCGCGGGTCTGAGCCATCGGGCCGTCGGTGGCGGCGACAACGAGGATTGCGCCATCCATCTGAGCTGCACCGGTGATCATGTTCTTGACGTAGTCGGCGTGGCCGGGGGCGTCAACGTGTGCGTAGTGACGCGCCTCGGTCTGGTACTCGACGTGGGAAACGTTAATCGTAATGCCACGCTCACGCTCTTCAGGAGCGTTGTCGACGTTTTCGAACGGGGTGAACTCGTTCAGTTCCGGGTACTTGTCGTGCAGAACCTTGGTGATTGCTGCGGTAAGCGTGGTCTTGCCGTGGTCAACGTGACCGATGGTACCGATGTTGACGTGCGGCTTGCTGCGCTCGAACTTGGCCTTCGCCACTTGTGTCCTCCTGGACTCGGGTAGTTTTTCTAGCCTTTGGCTACGTGCAACTCTAACACCCAGCCGGCCGAAACCTACATGGAAATTGTTGGTATGTGAGGCGGGTCGCTACGCTCGCGCTAATTTCTTAGCGCGAGCAAGCGAAACGCGACGGATCGGGACTCACTCGCCCCGGGACTTGCCGACGATTTCGTCAGCGACGTTACGCGGAACTTCCGCGTAGGAGTCGAACTCCATCGAGTACACTGCACGGCCCTGCGTCTTGGAACGCAGGTCGCCAACGTATCCGAACATTTCAGAGAGCGGAACCTGTGCCTTGACGACGCGGATACCGTGCTGCTCATCCATGGACGAAATCTGTCCACGACGGGAGTTCAGGTCGCCGATGACGTCGCCCATGTACTCCTCAGGAGTACGGACCTCAACGGCCATGATCGGCTCAAGAAGAACCGGGCTTGCCTTCTTCGCGGCTTCCTTCAAAGCCATCGAACCGGCAACCTTGAACGCCATTTCCGAAGAGTCAACTTCGTGGTACGCACCATCGAGGAGCGTTGCCTTGATGTCAACCATCGGGTAGCCGGCGAGAACACCGGACTGCATGGCGTCTTGGATACCAGCGTTAACCGAAGGAATGTACTCGCGCGGAACGCGGCCACCAGTGACCTTGTCCTCGAACTCGTACTCTTCCTCGGAGCCTGCGGGGATAGGTTCGAGAGCGATGATGACACGCGCGAATTGGCCGGAACCACCGGTCTGCTTCTTGTGCGTGTACTCGTACTTCTCGACCTTCTTGCGGATGGTCTCGCGGTAGGCAACCATCGGAGCACCGACGTTTGCTTCAACCTTGAATTCGCGACGCATACGGTCAACGATGATGTCCAGGTGAAGCTCACCCATACCACCGATGATCGTCTGGCCAGTCTCAGCGTCGAGCTCGACCGTGAAGGTCGGGTCCTCTTCGGCGAGCTTCTGAATTGCGACGCCCATCTTTTCCTGGTCAGCCTTCGACTTCGGCTCAACCGCAACCTGGATAACAGGCTTCGGGAACGTCATCGATTCGAGAACGATCGGCTTGTCGATTGCGCAGAGCGTATCACCAGTGGTCGTGTCCTTCAGGCCGATAACCGCGTAGATGTGGCCAGCATGTGCCTGATCCACAGGGTTTTCCTTGTTGGAGTGCATCTGGAAGATCTTGCCGATGCGTTCCTTCTTGCCCTTGGTGGAGTTCAAGACCTGTGCGCCAGAGTCCACCTTGCCGGAGTACACGCGGACGAAGGTGAGCTTGCCGTAGAACGGGTGAGCAGCAATCTTGAATGCAAGAGCTGCGAACGGTTCGTTCTCGTCAGGCTTACGGGACTCGGTCTCTTCTTCGGTTTCCGAACCGGGCTTGAAGCCACGGACGGACTCAACGTCCAGCGGAGACGGGAGGAAGTCAACAACCGCGTCGAGCACGGGCTGAACACCCATGTTACGAAGAGCGGTACCGCAGTAAACCGGGAATGCGCGACCAGAGATCGTCAGCAGGCGGATGCCTTCCTTAATCTGCTCGACGGTCAGCTCACCATTCTCCAGGTATGCCTCGGTCAGCTCGTCGGAGCCTTCCGCAGCAGCCTCGATCATGAGTTCACGGTATTCTTCCGCGCGTTCCTGCAGATCCTCGGGGATCGGGCCACGAACAACGAGGGAGCCGAGGGTCGCCTCGCCCTTGTCGTCTTTTGCCGGGTAGCGCAGGGACTCCATCGAGAGCAGGTCAACCTGACCCTCGAAGTCATTCTCTGCACCGATCGGGAGCTGCATGACGATCGGGGTCGCGTGGAGGCGATCCTTAATCGTCGAAACGGAGAAGTAGAAGTCAGCGCCCATCTTGTCCATCTTGTTGATGAAGCAGATACGCGGAACCTCGTACTTGTCAGCCTGACGCCACACGGTCTCAGACTGTGGCTCAACGCCTTCCTTACCGTCGAAGACTGCAACAGCGCCGTCGAGCACACGCAGGGAGCGCTCAACCTCAACCGTGAAGTCAACGTGGCCGGGGGTGTCGATGATGTTGATCTGGTTGCCGTTCCAGAAAGAGGTAACAGCGGCGGACGTAATCGTAATGCCGCGTTCCTTTTCCTGTTCCATCCAGTCGGTCGTCGAGGCGCCGTCGTGGGTCTCGCCGATCTTGTAGTTAATGCCCGTGTAGAACAGGATGCGTTCCGTCACGGTCGTCTTGCCGGCATCAATGTGAGCCATGATGCCAATGTTTCGAACCTTGTTAAGGTCGGTAAGCACGTCTAGTGCCACGAGTGCGATCCTTCGCTCGAAGTGATTGTGAATTCGCGGGCAAAATTAAGGTTGACGAAAACCGAAGATCCCGGCCTCGTCACCCAAAATCACCAGCGGTAGTGAGCGAACGCGCGGTTCGACTCGGCCATCTTGTGCATGTCCTCACGACGCTTCACGGCGGCGCCGAGACCGTTGGAGGCATCCAGGATCTCGTTCGCGAGGCGCTCGGTCATCGTCTTTTCGCGACGCTGACGCGAATAGTCAACCAGCCAACGCAGGGCAAGGGTCGTGGCGCGCGCGGGGCGAACCTCAACCGGAACCTGGTAGGTCGCGCCACCAACACGGCGGGAGCGAACCTCAAGGGCGGGACGAATGTTGTCAAGAGCGCGCTTCAGAACCGAAACCGGTTCCTGCTCGGTGCGCTCACGCACGGTCTCCAGTGCACCGTAAACGATGCGCTCTGCAACGGTCTTCTTACCGTCGAGGAGTACGCGGTTGACGAGCTGGGTCACGACCTTCGAGCCGTAGACCGGATCGTCGACGAGGGGACGCTTAGGAGCTGGGCCCTTACGAGGCATTACTTCTTCTCCTTCTTCGCGCCGTAGCGGGAACGAGCCTGCTGGCGACCACGAACACCCTGGGTGTCGAGGGAGCCACGAACGATACGGTAACGGACACCCGGGAGGTCCTTCACACGACCACCGCGAACGAGCACGATCGAGTGCTCCTGCAGGTTGTGGCCTTCACCGGGGATGTACGCCGTAACCTCAATGCCGGACGAAAGGCGCACACGAGCAACCTTACGGAGGGCTGAGTTCGGCTTCTTCGGGGTGGTGGTGTACACGCGGGTGCACACACCACGTCGCTGAGGCGAGCCCTTAAGCGCTGGGGTCTTCACCTTCGAGCGCTTCGAGCTACGACCCTTGCGGACGAGCTGCTGAATGGTAGGCACTGGTTCTCCAGTTTCTTTCCGTCGGAGGCCTTTCGATTGAGCAATCGCGAAAGGCCCTTGTCTAGTCATCCATGGCTTGACGAATCCCCTTACGGACACACGCATGTCCGCCAAGGGGCCGGTGCGCCATGATAGCCACCGTTCGGCTGGCCAGAGAATGACGCCCGGAGCTCCGACGGACGGAGCCCGCTGTCAGCGAAAGCTGACGAAAGAGAACCCGTAAATTCACGGGAACCTCGTCTAGTTTACGAGGCTTGGGGTTTCTTGGTCAAAGGCACAACTCGTGAGGTGCGCCCCACTTCCCCCACCGCGCTTGTTCACCACCGCCCGCCCCACCCACCGCGCTTGTTCACCACCAACGATCCCTCATTTAGGGCACCGCGAACCCTTTTCCAAACGCTGACGGACTTGAACGCCTAGGAGCGCTTTGCTTCAACAAGCGCGCCAAAGTCGCAAAACTACGCGCTTCCCTCCCCGTATTGAGTTCCGCAACGGTGAACAAGCGCGGTAGTTTTCCACAGTTTTCACACACCCCGACTTATCAACATTTCGCTCTAGGGAGCCTCGCACATTCCTCCTCCATCGCGGAAGCTAGACACCTACTTCCCCCCTTCAGCCCACAATCGAGGTCCCCATGCACCGTTTCCAGGCGCCTCGCATCCGCGACGTCCGCAAGGCAATGACATTCACCCGCCCGCACCGAGCTTCGCGCGACGAACTCACGTACAACGTCGAAATACGAAGAGGCGCTTTCCTGAGCGTCACCTACCTCTCGACACTTCCTCAGCATTGGCAACGCGAACAGGCCGTCCAACTTGCTCGCATTATCGCTGTTCAGCACACTCATCCGCGATGCGTTCCAACGGGTATATCAGCAGCGTACTTGCACGGTGCCCGCGCGTTTGATTACCCCGGCGACGTCCATATGGCTTCCCTGTCGAATTCAACGCGTTCTGCAAAGGCGTTACCAGCGGTCACTCTCGGCGAAGAAGTACTAGCCAGTCGTGCCACAATCGTGTTTCACCGGATGCTTCCTATCGCCAATCACACGTGCAGGATTGATGGAGTGCGGAGTTTGACCTTACATGACGCGCTGTTGACACTCGCAGTGCAGGAGTGCGGTGCGCTAGCTTTCTCGATGGCTTGCTCGGGGATGCGCCTGTTGATTGAGAACACACGAAGCAGAAGCATTGGATTCAAAAAACGCCTTCGAACACTCAGGCAGTCGTTGAGCGCTCAGTTCAAACAGCTCGAATCGGGCCATCGCCATCGCGCGGACGGCTCTTGGCTGTTCGCTCACGCCGATGCCGCGTGCGAGAGTCCTGGAGAAAGCCACATCCTATGGATTCTGCGTTCAAGCGGACTAGCTGGCATTGAAACGCAGTGCGAAGTCACAAGTAACGGCAACCGTTTCTTCTTCGATCTCTGCTTTCCTGAGGCTCGCGTCGCAATCGAGTTTGATGGGCGTTTCAAGTATGGGGACAGTGGCTTAGAGATTGACGAGGCTACGGCCAAGCAAGTTCAACGACAGACACAGTTAGAGGCCGACGGTTGGCACTTCATCCGTTTCCGTTGGGAAGACTTGCCAGACTGTTCGAAGATATTGAATTCCGTGTTCATGCTACTTCTGCAGGTTGAGGCTTGTCCGGCCACTATGAAACGCGCTCGCGTCCACGCCTGACACCTCGCCTGCCTCTACTGACCGAATCAATCCACCGTTTTACTGACATTTCCGCCCTTGCCACTCGGCACCCCTGCCACTGCCTAGGCACTACGGTGTCGCCTCGCGTCTGATGCCGCTTCCTCATCCCCGCGCTTGTTCACGACTTACAGTCACATTTCGTAACTTCTGTGTCCCGCGCTCGTTCGACGGCGCACCAAATACAACCTGTTCGCTCTGAGCGAACAGGCGCTTGTTCACCGTTCGCCGACGGTGAACAAGCGCCGAAAGGCAGACGACAACATATACAAAGCGTGGCGCCCGAGCGAACAAATCACATCAAGCGCCACGCCTCGTATTTAGCCGGTCATTGCCTGGCTAAAGAGCAACTACTACTCACGGAACGACATACCGAAGTCGATCGCACCAAGAGCATCGAGGAAGTCCTCGGAAACTCCACCATCCTGGAAGTCCATCTGCGTGTAGTTCGAAGCAGCAAGCGCTTCCGCAGTCGGCTCAACGGTGACTCGGTTGTAACGCGACAAGCCGGTACCAGCCGGGATGAGCTTACCGAGAATGACGTTCTCCTTGAGGCCAACGAGCGAATCAGACTTGCCGTTCATCGCTGCCTCAGTGAGAACCTTCGTCGTTTCCTGGAAGGATGCCGCCGACAGCCACGAGTCGGTTGCCAGCGACGCCTTCGTGATACCCATAAGCATCTGACGACCGGAAGCAGGTTGCCCGCCCTCGGCAGCGACCTTGCGGTTCTGCGCCAGGTAAGCCATACGGTCAACAAGCTCGCCGGGCATGAAAGTCGTATCACCGGGCTCAAGGATGGTAATTCGACGCAACATCTGGCGAACGATGACCTCAATGTGCTTCGCGTGGATACCGACGCCCTGATCGCGGTAGACCTTCTGGACCTCGTCAACAAGCTGCTTCTGCGCGACGGAGCGACCCATGATGCGAACGATTTCCTTCGGATCAAGCTGACCCTCAGTCAGAGGCTTGCCTGCCTCGACATGCTCGCCTTCAGCGACAAGAAGCTCCTGACGACGCGAGACCTCAATAACGTCATCTTCCTTCGCATCATCACGAGTAATGACGATGCGACGAACCGACGGATCCTCGTCATCAATGTGAACGCGACCAGCGGCCTCGCTCATCTTTGCTTCCATCTTCGGACTACGAGCCTCAAAGAGTTCCTGAACTCGTGGCAGACCCTGGGTAATATCAGCTGCAGATGCGGCGCCACCGGTGTGGAACGTACGCATCGTGAGCTGAGTACCGGGCTCACCAATCGACTGCGCGGCGATAATGCCAACTGCTTCACCAATATCAACCTGCTTGCCGGTAGCCAACGAGCGACCGTAGCAGGCAGCACAGGTGCCGACCTGCGATTCACAGGTGAGGACGGAACGGCAGGTGATCTCTTCAACGCCTGCTTGCGCAAGGGCGATGAGCTCATCGTCACCAAGATCGGTGCCTGCGGGCATGATGACCTCGCCGGCTTCGTTCACAGCATCGCGGGCAAGGTTACGCGCATATGCGGTGGTCTCAACCGTTTCGAGAGCCTCCCAAACGCCGTCGACCTTCTTCGCGATCTTGATCTTGACGCCCTGGCGGGTGCCACAATCCTCTTCACGAACGATGACGTCCTGCGAGACGTCAACCAGACGACGAGTCAGGTAGCCAGACTCTGCGGTACGAAGTGCCGTATCAGCAAGACCCTTACGAGCACCGTGCGTTGCGATGAAGTACTCGAGAACGGTCAAGCCTTCGCGGTAGTTCGCCTTGATCGGACGCTCAATGAGCTTCTGCTTCGGGTCGGACACCAGACCACGCATACCTGCGATCTGCTGGACCTGTGACCAGTTACCACGCGCGCCCGAGTTGACCATGCGGTACACGGTGTTGCGATCGTCGAAGTTACCGCGCATGTCATCTGCAACCTTCTGGGTGCATTCGAGCCAAAGGTCAACGAGGTCCTTGTAGCGGTTTTCTTCGAGGATGAAGCCTGCGTCGAAGTCTTCCTGAATCTTGGCTGCGCGAGCCTCGTATTCAGCAAGAATTTCTTCCTTGCGTGGCGACGCCTGGATGTCGGAGAACGCGATCGTGATACCCGACCACGTCGACCAGTGGAAGCCGGCCGACTTCAGGGCATCGAGGCATTCTGCAACCAGAACGTTCGGGTAACGCTGGGTCAGGGTGTTGACGATCTGACCGAGCTGCTTCTTGCCGACGACCTCGTTCACGAACGGGTAGTCAACCGGTAGCTGCTCGTTGAAGATCGCGCGACCGAGGCTGGTTTCGAGCAGAACATCGTCGCCCGGTTCCCAACCTTCAGGTGCTTCCCAATCGGCCGGCGGAACGATGCCGTCGAAGCGAATGAGAGCCTTCGCGTTGAGGTCAAGCAGACCCATGTCGAACGCCATAATCGCTTCAGCGGCACTGGAGAACGACGGCACGATGGGGTTGCCGGCAGAATCCTTGGCAACTTCGATCGTCGAATCCGGTTCCGAAGTCAGGTGGAACAGGCCAATGATCATGTCCTGTGACGGCATCGCAACGGGGCGACCGTCGGACGGCTTCAGAATGTTGTTCGTCGACAGCATGAGGATACGCGCTTCAGCCTGAGCCTCGGCACCCAGTGGCAGGTGGACTGCCATCTGGTCACCGTCGAAGTCAGCGTTGAACGCGCCACAGGCGAGCGGGTGCAGCTGAATGGCCTTACCTTCAATGAGCTGAGGCTCGAACGCCTGGATACCCAGACGGTGAAGGGTAGGTGCGCGGTTCAGTAGCACGGGGTGCTCGCGGATAACGTCGTCGAGGACGTCCCACACCTCGGGGCGCTGACGCTCGACCTTGCGCTTCGCTGCCTTGACGTTCTGCGCGTAGTTCTTCTCAACGAGGCGCTTCATGACGAAGGGCTTGAAGAGCTCGAGTGCCATCTGCTTGGGCAGACCACACTGGTGGAGCTTCAGCTGCGGGCCGACGACGATGACCGAACGGCCAGAGTAGTCGACGCGCTTACCGAGCAGGTTCTGACGGAAGCGACCCTGCTTGCCCTTGAGCATGTCAGAGATCGACTTCAGCGGGCGGTTGCCCGGGCCTGCAACGGGGCGACCACGGCGGCCGTTGTCGAAGAGCGCGTCTACAGATTCCTGCAGCATGCGCTTTTCGTTCGCGACGATGACGTCCGGCGCACCCAGTTCAAGCAGTCGCTTGAGTCGGGTGTTGCGGTTGATCACTCGACGGTACAGGTCGTTGAGGTCGGAGGTCGCGAAGCGGCCACCGTCCAGCTGAACCATCGGGCGCAGGTCCGGCGGAATAACCGGAATCTTGGTCAGGACCATCGATGCCGGCGAGTTGCCGGTCGCGATGAAGGCGTTGATGACCTTCAGGCGCTTGATGGCACGTGCTTTACGAGGCCCGGAGTCGGACGCAATGGTCTGACGGAGGGATTCGACTTCGGCTTCAAGATCGAAGGTTTCCAGGCGCTTCTGGATGGCAGCTGCGCCCATGTCGCCCTTGAAGTAGGTGCCGTAGCGGGCGACCATCGCGCGGTAGAGGCGCTCGTCACCGATCAGGGCACCGACCTTCAGGTTCGTGAAGTTATCCCACACGACCTCAAGACCGTCGATGTCACCGTCGAAGCGCTTACGAAGGCGCGCCATGTCCTTCTCGGCGCTCTTGCGGAGCTTTTCGCGTTCCGCGGCGGAGGCGCCATCAGCTTCGAGAGCAGCGAGGTCAGCTTCAAGCTTCTCGGCTGCCTGGTTGATGGCGTCGTCACGGCGGTCTTCCATCTGCTTCTTCTGAACTTCGAGTTCAGCGCGCAGATCCATGAGGTCCTCGTCGCGGCCCTTTTCGTCGATTTCGGTGACCATGTATGCGGCGAAGTAAATGACCTTTTCGAGGTCCTTCGGAGCGAGGTTCAGCACGTAACCGAGGCGCGAGGGCACGCCCTTGAAGTACCAGATGTGGGTGACCGGTGCGGCGAGGTCGATGTGGCCCATGCGCTCGCGGCGAACCTTAGAGCGCGTGACCTCGACGCCACACTTTTCACACACGATGCCCTTGTAACGGACACGCTTGTACTTGCCACACGCGCATTCCCAGTCGCGTGTGGGGCCGAAGATCTGTTCACCGAACAGGCCGTCGCGCTCGGGCTTGAGCGTGCGGTAGTTGATGGTCTCCGGCTTCTTGACTTCACCGTGTGACCACGAAGCGATGTCATCGCTTGTGGCCAGGGTGATCTTCAGGCTGTCGAACGTTTTGGCGTCCAGCAAAGTCATCTCTCCCTATCAGATCGCGTCGATGGTCGCCGCGGCGTTCGGACGGGCATCAAGTGTGATGCCGAGGTCTTCGCGCGCGTTGAAGTCTTCTTCCTGGTCACGCAGGTCAATGGCGTTGCCGGCTGCGTCGAGAGCTTCGACGTTCAGGCACAGCGAGCGCATTTCCTGGATGAGAACTCGGAAGGACTCGGGGATTCCGGGCTCAGGAATGTCTTCGCCCTTGACGATCGCTTCGTAGACCTTCACACGACCGGTCGTGTCATCCGACTTGATTGTGAGGAGTTCCTGGAGCGCGTAGGCTGCACCGTAAGCTTCGAGCGCCCACACTTCCATCTCACCGAAACGCTGGCCACCGAACTGGGCTTTACCGCCCAGTGGCTGCTGCGTGATCATCGAGTACGGGCCGGTTGAACGGGCGTGAATCTTGTCGTCAACCAGGTGGTGGAGCTTGAGCATGTAGGTGTAGCCCACTGCGATCGGATACGGGAACGGTTCACCGGAACGACCGTCGAACAGGCGGGCCTTGCCCTGCTCGTTCGTCAGACGGTTGCCGTCGCGGTTCGGGTTCACGTTACGCAGCAGGCCTGCGAGTTCGTCGGCTTCAAGACCGTCGAACACGGGGGTTGCCACGAGAGTCTCAGGTTCGGTGGTGATGCCGTCAGCCGGGAGGTGACGGGTCCATGCTTCGCCGGCCTCGACAGCCTTGGAAGCATCCCAGCCCTGGTGAGCGAGCCAGCCGAGGTGGTATTCGAGTACCTGGCCGACGTTCATACGGCCGGGGACACCAAGCGGGTTGAGGATGATGTCAACCGGGGTTCCGTCTTCGAGGAACGGCATGTCCTCGACCGGCAGAATCTTGGAGACAACGCCCTTGTTACCGTGGCGGCCTGCCATCTTGTCACCAATGGTGATCTTGCGACGTTGGGCGACGTAGACGCGAACGGTCTGTCGAACGCCAGGGTTGAGTTCGTCTTCTTCGTCGTTGAATTCGCGGACGCCGATGACGATGCCTTCCTGGCCGTGAGGAACACGCAGGGAGGTATCGCGAACCTCGCGGGCTTTCTCACCGAAGATTGCGCGCAGAAGGCGTTCTTCGGAGGTGAGCTCAGTTTCACCCTTCGGGGTGACCTTGCCAACGAGAACGTCGCCAGCGGTAACCTCGGCACCAATGCGGATAATGCCACGTTCGTCTAGGTCAGCGAGTGACTCTTCGGAGACGTTCGGGATATCGCGGGTGATTTCTTCTTCGCCGAGCTTGGTTTCGCGGGCGTCGACCTCGTATTCCTCGATATGGATCGAGGTGAGGACGTCCTCTTCAACGACGCGACGCGACAGGATGATCGCGTCTTCGTAGTTGAGGCCTTCCCACGACATGTAGGCGACGAGCAGGTTCTTGCCGAGTGCGACTTCACCATTGTCGGTTGCCGGACCATCAGCCAAGACGGAGCCGGCCTCAACGCGGTCGCCTTCGTCGACGATGACACGCTGGTTGGTGCAGTTGCCCGGATTCGAACGTTCGAACTTTTCAAGACGGTAGGTGTCGCGACCGCCTTCGTCCGTGGAAACGATGATCATGTCTGCCGAAACTTCGGAAACAACACCAGCGTGGGTGGCGATGATCATTTCACCGGAGTCCTGTGCTGCACGACGTTCCATACCGGTACCGACCAGCGGCGCTTCGGTGGTCAGCAACGGCACTGCCTGACGCTGCATGTTCGCGCCCATGAGTGCGCGGTTTGCGTCGTCGTGCTCGAGGAACGGAATGAACGCTGCTGCAACAGACACCATCTGACGTGCGGACACGTCCATGTAGTCAACTCGGTCGCGCAGGATCAGTGTCGGGTCTTCGCCGGCGACACGGCAGAGGACATGGTCTTCTGCGAAAGTGCCGTCGTCGTTCAGACGGGACGAGGCCTGTGCAATGTAGTGACCGATTTCGTCGTCTGCGGTCAGGTATTCGACCTCGTCGGTGACTTTTCCGTTGCGAACAACGCGGTACGGGGTCTCAACGAAACCGAAGGGGTTGATGCGACCGAAGGTTGCGAGCGAGCCGATCAGACCAATGTTCGGGCCTTCAGGGGATTCGATCGGGCACATGCGGCCATAGTGCGACGGGTGGACGTCACGAACTTCCATGCCTGCGCGTTCACGGGACAGACCGCCAGGGCCAAGAGCCGACAGACGACGCTTGTGCGTCAGACCTGCAAGCGGGTTGTTCTGATCCATGAACTGCGACAGCTGGGAGGTGCCGAAGAATTCCTTGATCGCTGCAACAACCGGGCGGATATTGATCAGCGACTGAGGAGTAATCGAGTCGGCTTCCTGGGTCGTCATGCGTTCGCGGACGGTGCGCTCCATGCGGGACAGACCTGCGCGGACCTGTGCCTGAATGAGCTCGCCAACTGCGCGAATGCGGCGGTTGCCAAAGTGATCGATGTCGTCCGCTTCAACACGGAGTTCGACAACCTCGCCTCCGTTGCGGGTGCCGAGGAAGGTCTTCTCACCCTTGTGCAGAGCGAGCATGTACTTCACGGTTGCAACGACGTCATCGATGGAGAGAGTCGAAGCCTTCGGATCTGCGTCGGTGCCGAGCTTCTTGTTGATCTTGTAGCGACCGACCTTTGCCAGGTCGTAGCGCTTCGAATCGAAGTAGAAGTTGTTCAGCAGGGTGCGTGCCGATTCGACGTTTGCGGGCTCGCCGGGACGGAGCTTGCGGTAGATGTCGACGAGGGCTTCTTCCTGGGTCTTGACGGTGTCTTTCTCGAGGGTCTCGAGGAGCACCGGGTATTCGGCAAACTCTTCACGAATCTCAGATTCGGTCATGCCGATTGCCTTGAGGAAGTGGGTGACAGGTTGCTTGCGCTTGCGGTCAATACGAACGCCAACAGAATCGCGCTTGTCGATTTCAAATTCGAGCCATGCGCCGCGACTAGGAATGACCTTTGCGCTGAACGTTTCACGGTCGGTGGAACGCTCGGAAACGCGCTCGAAGTAGACGCCCGGGGAACGGACGAGCTGCGAGACGACAACACGCTCAGTGCCATTGATGATAAAGGTGCCACGCGGGGTCATGAGCGGGAAATCGCCCATGAACACGGTCTGACGCTTGATCTCAAGGGTCTCGTTGTTCATGAACTCCGCGGTCACATACATCGGTGCAGAGTATGTGTAGTCCTTGGTCTTTGCTTCTTCGATCGAGTACTTCGGTCGTTCGAGCTGGCATTCCCTGAACGTAAGGGACATGGTCTTGCCCAAGTCCTCAATCGGCGAAACTTCTTCGAAGATTTCTTCAAGACCGGAGACGTCGGGGACGTCGTTACGGCCTTCCGCCTTAGCGGCTTCGACGCGAGCCTTCCACGCGTCGTTGCCCAGCAGCCAATCGAAGCTCTCGACCTGCAGGCCCAGAAGGTTCGGGGCTTGAAGCGGTTCGGCGAGCTTAGCGAATGAGATGCGGTTCCTGGGCTGGTTGGCAGTGCTACTGGCAGCCAAAGGGGATCCTTCCCTGCATTTTCGGTGCGCACACACGCCTTCGCCCATTATCTGACTCCGTCCATCCCGCTCAGCGCCTGATACAGCAGGGTGGATACGGATCACCTCGGGCACAATAAGGCGCAAGTATCAATGATAGGGATCCGTGGCTCCTCACCTCAATATCTTTTGGCGTTTGTGCCGAGTTTCACGCAACTACCACGTTGGCGCGTCGATCACGCTCCAGTGTGCCGCGATCGCAGATTTATTCGCCTTCGATTCTGCTCATCTTGGTCGGAGTTTTCGACGAGGCCTCGCACATCACCCTTGCAGGGTTTGCCTGATTTCTTGAGCCATCAGGGCTAATGCCCGAAACTTCAAATTCAGTGAAAGATGTTTCGCTTCTCTAGCGATGGTCGCTAGTGCCTGCAAAATTATTGAAGGATTATTAGCAATTCACGAATTCACAGTAACTCGAGATGCTGAGAGCACACAGCGACAATCGCCTTCGACGCCAGCTTGGGAACAGCGTAAGTTTTCGGATTTCTATAAAACTGTCGAGAGCGGCAATCGGCTTCCTAAAGCAATGATGGAAGAGGGGAACCTGCCTTACGTCGTCGCGCGTCTTACAAACAATGGTATCGAAGGTTTCATTTCGAAAGAATCTCGCGATTTTAACGGGAATAAGGTAAAAATATTCCCCGAAAACAGCATTACCTTCTCTATTGATAATCCAGATGCCATCTTTGTTCAGTGCGAACGTTTCTGCACTTCAAACATCATGCGCGTGTTACATAATGACTACTATGGCCTAAGTGAATCTTGTTTCTTTATGGAATCGTTAAAGAAGTTAACGGCAGGATATAACTGGTCATTCAAATTTAGTGGCCCCGTTGTAATGAGTTCACCCATTATGATTCCAACACTTAAGAACCGCGGTGTCGCCTGGGAGGAAATCAAAGCCATTGGAGTATTGCTCAATCGTCTTGACTCCCTCATCACCCTTCATCAGCGTGAGCCACGATTTGCTGATACAGGTTAAATAAGAGTCGAAAGAGCCCTCATGACGATGTCAATGTCCTTGTTCTCGAGCTCTTGGATGACGTGCAGATAGGTTTCCTGAGTGGTGGTCATGCTTGCATGCCCGAGCCTTCGGGATACGCTGGCGATGGATACGCCAGCGAACAGCAAAAGTGATGCATGCGTATGCCGCAGCCCGTGGACGGATATGGCAGGCACGCCAACATTTTTGCAGTGGCGCGCTAAAACGCTGTTAGCCGTCGAGTTATAGACCGTTCCCTTCGCAAATATGGGCTCAGTCGGCGGAAGATCTTTGAGCAGCCCAGAAAGTTGCATGATGAGTTGCCAGTCGAGTTGAACCTTCCGCACCGAGGAGGCGTTTTTCGTGGGGACGAATCCACCGCCGTTCTTGTAATCCCAGGTCTTGTTCACCGAGAGCGTTTGATGAGCAAAGTCAAAGTCTTCGGGGGTAAGCCCAAGGGCTTCGGAGAAGCGAAGGCCCGTTTTAGCGACTATGAGAATAAGCCAATCCCAACTCGGCCCGCCTGATAAATCAAGGTCGCCGAGCATGGCATGAAGCTCAAACTGATTGAGATACTTGATCTTTTTCGCACGTGGCTGTTTTCCTTTAATGATGGCCTTGCGCGTAGGGTCGCGGGGAATGAATCCTTCGTCAACTGCGTCAAGGATCGCTCCCTTAAGCTGATGGTGGAAGTCCATGGTTGTCTGGCGTTCGTGGTGCTCTGCGTAACCATTAATGAGCTGCTGGTACGAGGTCCGGTCCAGATCTTTTATCTTCAGGTCTGGAATCAGTTTGGCTAGCCAAGACTGCGTGAGACGGTACTTTCCCATGGTGACCTCACGGATGGCCCCTTCTTTGTAGACGCTAATCCATTGCGAGTAGTAATCGCAGAAAAGCGACTCTTCATTGATACTGATTGGCATTTTTACCCTCTTTCATCATGTGGGGGTGGCTCACGCTGATGAAGGGTGATGAGGTGGTCGAGGCGGGAGAAGAAGGTGCCGATGGCGGCCTGCTCGGGAAGCGAGGGAGCCAACAAAGGCATCTCCTTCATCTTCGAGAAGTCAACGCTTTCTACGGTCGTCCCCGTCTTCCCGTAGTCTCGCAGCAGGCTTTCGTTGTGGACTATGAAGTGCTGCAGAAGCCATAGCCCAATGCACTTTGAATTCGGTTGAATGACACGAATATCCTGATTGACCGTAGAAGGTTTGCGCAGCTCAGCAATGGGAAGGGTGTGCCGGAGTATGCCGCTTCGCGTGACCATAACGAGCGAGCCCTCAGGGTATAGCTTGAGCTCCGATGCGCCCGCTTCGGTGATCTTCGTTGTCGTATCGTCAAGGTAATGCTGCTTCACATCCTGCGATGTAACCCAAAGAATCGAGCCGCCGTTATAGTTCGCAGGGTTAGCCATCGAGGGCGTATGTCCACCTCCAAATGATCCAAAATCCCCCAACTTACGCTGTTCCCAAGCTGGCATGAAAAGGCCGGGAGCGTATCCCGACCTCAGGCGATTACCTGACGTGTCATTCGATGTCGAAGCCACCGGACTCGAGGAATCTCCTCAGCAGCTTGTCAACCCTGGCATTAACCTTGAAGGGAGAGATCTCCCTTCTGTCAACCCTCTCGAAGTATGCCCGAGCCTTAGCCTTGTCAACGGTGTCCACAAGCGCCTTGAATCTTCCGAAATCGTTAATATTGGCTTCGTTGATGTCGAGCCTCATCATGGCCTCAAGCTGTTCCTCGTCAACCCCGATGGCATCAACGAGCTTGGCGACCTGTTTGTTCCGGGCGCGCTGGGCATAGCGGGTGATGTAGTCCCTGAGCGTCATTCCCGACTCGACCGAGACCTCTCCGGACTGGATGTCATGGATGAAGAGTTCCGCGAACCCCTGGTCCTCCTGGGACAACGTAGCGAAGGTACGATGGAGGTTCGCGTAGAGAGCGTCGATCTCCTCGGGCGAGACATCTCCCTGCTCGAGAGCCTTGAGCCACTTGGTAAAGTTCTCGTTCATGTACTGGGTGTCGATTTGCCCGGTGTTGATCTCGGTAAGATAGCCCTTGATGTCGAACGGGGCAACAGGCACTGTTTCGTCCTCGGGAGGATCGGTTCTCGTGCTCAGTTCCTTGTACCTACGAACCAATGCGTTGAAGCGACTCTCGTCGAACGCGACTTCGACCATCTCGGTTGTTCCGGTATCGGGATCCTGATCTCCGAAAACCTCAGTATCGCCCCAGGAGAAGCCCTGCACCTTGACAGCCTCAAGATGCTCGTGGAACGCGTTGAACAGCTCGGCGAACTTCGCCTTGGCCGCGTCGCTCTCGGGCAGCTTGCTGAAATCCTCGCTCCCACCTTCCTTAAAGACTGTTTCCATCTGGGCGAACAGCTCGTTGCACTTGGCCATGTTCTCGGGCAGCTTGCTGGCGAACAGTCCGAATGGCTTGTCCCCGGAATAGAGCTTCACCGCTTCCTCGATGTTGCGGCGCATGGTGTGGGGCTTGCGGTAGTAGCGGATGACACCGAAGGGCTTCTCGTCGCCCGCGAACAGGCGGTTGGTGCGGCTGATCGCCTGGATGAGCAGGGCGTAGTCGATGACCTTGTCCAGATAGAGGACGTTTATCCACTTGGAGTCGAAGCCGGTGAGCATCTGGTCCACCACGATGAGGACGTCGATCCTCTCTTCGGGATGGTTCTCGACGTTGAGATGCGGCCTCTTGTGAGCCAGGCGCGCGGCCATGTCCTTCTTCATGGCGGCATGGGTCGGTATCGTGTACTCCCTGCCGTATGTGGCGTTGTAATGCTCGATGATCTCCTTGAGGCCCTCCTCCTTGTTTATCGCCTTGTCACCCGAATTGTCGATGTTAGGGTCGAAGAGCGCCGTGACCTTGAGCTGCGGGACCTCGTCCCTGAACATCCTGAAGTACTCGATGGCCTCGGCGATGGAGCTGGTGGCCAGGATCCCATGGAACTTGCCGCCATGAGAGATGCGCTCCCAGCCGGATAGGATGTCCTCCACCACCTTCCTGCGGTGCTCGTCGTCCCGGTACTGGACAGATGGCACGAAGTGCTCGATGCCGTACTTCTCGGAACCTGGCTTGTCGTTGACATCGCCCATGCCAACCTTGGACGTATCCATCCAGTAGTAGTAAACCTTGCTCTTGCGGTCGTCCAAGAGGGCGTCGCCAACGCTGTTCGCCTTGGCTTTGTTCAGCGCCACCGCCTCACGCACGGAGGCGTCCTTGAAGGTGCACACCATGTAGGGGTCGAATCCCAGCACGTTGCCATCGCGGATGCCGTCAGCGATGCTATAGCGGTGTAGCTCGTCGCCGAAGACGTCCGTGGTGGTGGACATCTTCTTTGCGTTCTCCTCGTGGATGGGAGTGCCCGTGAACCCGAAGAACAGGGCGTCGGGGAAGGTGTTCTTGATCGTGCGTAGCATGTCGCCGAAGGTCGAGCGATGGCATTCGTCGATGATGAACACGATGCGCTTGCCCCTCATCTGCTCCAGGTCGGAATCGGTGATACCGCCCTCCTCGGAGCGGATGAGGCTCATTTTCTGGATGGAGGTGACGATCAGCATGTCGTTGACGGAGCTGCTCTTGAGCCGGCTACGTAGCTCCGCGGTGTTCTCCGTGCCCTGCACAGCGTCGTCGGCTGCTGCGAACGCGCGGTACTCGGCGAGGCTCTGGGTTCCCAGCTCGATGCGGTCCATGAGGAAGACCACCTTGTCAGCCTTTCTAGAATTGGCGATGAGCTGCGCGCTCTTGAAGCTTGTCATGGTCTTTCCAGAGCCCGTGGTGTGCCAAATGTACCCGCCGCGAATGCCCGGCATGCCCCATTGCTTGCGAGCGTTCACCTTGGCAACGCGGTCGGAAATCGCACGCGCCGCGTAAAGCTGATAGCTGCGCATGACCTTGAGTGCGCCGTCGGACTCGTCGGCGACGGTGTAGAAACCGATGAGCTGGTGCGCTTCGGGAATCGAGAGGAATTTAGAGGCGATAGTCTTCCAATCGTTGACAGGTTCGTTGTTGAAGTCCGCCCAATGGAAACAGAAGCGCTCATTGACCTTCCCTCCGGTGCCGGGGGACGCGAAGTAGAGCATCTCTTCAGGGTTCATGGCGACGAACACCTGGACCAGAGAGAAGATGCCGGTGAAGACTCCCTCGTGCAGGTACTTGCTGATCTGATTGACGGCCTGGCTCGCAGGGACGCCCGTGCGCTTGAGCTCGATGTGGATCAGTGGCATGCCGTTGATGAGCAGCATCACGTCGCCACGGCGGACACCTGTCAGTTTGCTCGACGTGGTGAATTGGGGCTGCTGTGCGATCTGGTACCGCGTCTGGCCAGTGGCAATCTCCTGCGGGCGGAAGATCTTGAGGGATACCTCCTTGCCGCAGTGGAGCTTATCGTCTGCATTGTCTCGCGTAATGGCCACGGTCTTGCCGTTGATGAAAGCGTTAAGTTTCAACGGGGTTCGCAGGGACGTCACCTGCTCCAGGATTTGGGCCATCTCAGAATCGGTAAGGGGGCAGCCGTTCAGGCGATCGATGTTGTTGTTGTTTTCGAAGATAATGGCGGCCCAGTTGTCTACGAGTTGTTTCTCGGTGGGGTTCCAGAGAACTCCGTCCTTGTCATCCCAGCCGTTGTTCTTGAGATTGGCGATGAGTGCCTCTTCGAACTGGGCTTCGTTCTCGAAAATCATGCTGCCTCCTTTTCTGGTGATAGAGCGTGGGGGTGCGTCGTATTTCGCACACGCTGATGAAGGGTGATGAGGGAATTCAATTGAGTGAAGAAGCATCCTATTTGCTTTTGTTCTTCCGTTGAGCATGGCAAAGTGAGCGCGGTTTCAAAGAAATCGTCTGGTGCAATATTAAGCAGCCCGTGATTTCGCGCGCCTTCAGCAGCAATCATCTGAACCGCACCATGCCAACGATTCGTCTCGTAATACGTTACCAAGAAATCAGGGTCTCCTTGATCGAGCCCGAAGCAGATGTACAGCGTGGATAAGCAGCCCTTTTCGTACTTGGTCAGGCGTTTAATCGCTCCCCATGGACTGTCGCCCGAAGTGCTCTTGTTGTAGGCGAACTCTCCGTTCTCCAGCAAGTAATACCCGCTCATATCACGGCTAGCGACTTGATTGTTGAAGTAGTCGCGCTGGTCCACAAGCCCATGCTGAGCCGAGATGGTGAGGGGAAGGTCGGACTGGTTGCCCTCGTTTTTCCGGATCACCCGATGAGCAACCTCCCCCAACTTACGCTGTTCCCAAGCTGAATGTTTAACTCGGGTCTTATTCATTCGAAAGGCCCAAGTCTTCAGTTTTATAAACGCAATATCCCTCGTAGTGGTAGCTCGCGTCGATGCCCTTCATGAACACTTCTCGGTCGTCAATCGCCGTCGTGAGCGCAGATTTCAGGACATGCTTGATCTCAATGGTGCGAACAGGGCTTCTCTCCATGGCAAGTAGGTAGTCTTCCTTGTCTACCTTGCTCCAGTCGACAACCTCTCCCAGTTCCGTTTTGAGAATGAGGTCGAGCCAGATTCGCGCGCTCCTGCCGTTTCCCTCCCTAAAGGGATGGGCGATGTTCATCTCGACGTATTTGTCCACGATCTCATCGAAGGTAGACTGGGGCATCTTTTCGATCGAATCCAAGCTTGACTTAAGATACATCAGGGGAGCGAATCGAAAACCGCCCTTAGCAAGGTTCACCGTGCGAATCTTGCCGGCGAATGGATAAACATCCTGAAAAAGGTACCCATGGATCTTGAACAAGCTCTCCACTGAGCCCGCAGTGAGCTTGTCGAGCAAGCCTTTTTCGAAAAGCTCAAGCGCACGTATCTTGCTGAGACGTTCTTCCTTGCGAGCAAGCTCTGCCTGATCCGTGAGACCCAATACGTTCTCTAGCGCCATACGTATCCCCTAAACAAACATCTTCTCAAGGAGAGATTTCTTCACATTTTTCAGTGCGGTCAACTTACGCTGATGAAGGGTGATGAGGGAGTCGAGGCGGGAGAAGAACGATCCGATTAACTCCTGTTCGCTAGATGGCGGCACAAGAATCGGCTGTTTGAAGAGGTCCTCCAGCACGAGCTCGTTCATCATGGTGCCGCTTTTCGTCGCCCTGACAAGCATCTCCCGCATGACCTGCTCGCTGTGGATGTAGTACTTCCACAGCGAGACTGGGTAGCCGTGCTTTGGCCTGAGGCAGGTAAATCGCGGAGACATTATGCCGTCTATCAGGTCGTTTACGACGAACCTGCCGTAAGCGAATTCCTTGTTCGTGTGGCCCTCAAAGGCAACGTCGCCGACGCGAATCACCTTGTAATTTGGTAGCGACTCTTCGGCGGCACCGTTACCCTCATCGTTCAGCGTCATGGTGGCGATGGAGAGCGTTCTGTCTGCCCCAAAGCCGACAGTGTTCCGCTCGTCGTTCTTCTCGTAAAGCTCCCCCAACTTACGCTGTTCCCAAGGGTCAGTGAAACCCTTGAATCGTATTTCGGGCACAAACTCACCGGGTTTCGGAAACATCTTCTCAAGGAGAGATTTCTTCACTTTTTTCAGTGCAGTCAACTTACGCTGATGAAGGGTGATGAGGGAGTCGAGGCGGGAGAAGAAAGAGCCGATGGCCTCCTGCTCGTTCGAACTAGCCGGTATAGAAAACTCAGTTTCCGAGATCAAGCTCCAGTCCGCGCGAGGCATCTTTGATCCAGCCGAGACATTTGCAACAGTAGAAAATGCCTCGCTTTTTACCATCGTATAAAGATAATTAGATGTAACCTCATCGGGTTTCAAAACCCACCAGTCACCAACTGCTATACCCGTAAACGCAGGTAGAAGCCAATTTTGAAGATATGGACGTAACTTGCCGTAAAGAACATCACCTGGCTCAAACAATAGCCCGGACTTCCCCCCAGCTTTATCGTTCAAATCTTTGTTCAAGATGCCTTGGCCCGATACGATGTCGTCATATTCGACATTCAAAAGAGTCGGATCACTTGATGCATTAGACGAGCGGTGAGCGATTTCTGAGAACTTACGCTGTTCCCAAGGGTCAGTGAAACCCTTGAACCTGATCTTTGGTTTTCTGCTCTCCACGTTACTCACCGCTTACTCACCACCAAGAAGCTTCTGAAGCTCAGCCAGTCCGGCCATGTCGAACTCGTCTCCCACGAGGTTGTCAATCATGGTGGAAAGCTCCCTCTCACTCGCCTCGATCTGCTCGCTAAGGTCTTTCAGCGTCGTTTCGTATTTGGAGCTGAGAGCGTCCACCTTCGAGGCCAGGTCATCAACGAGAGAGCTTGGCATTCCGTACACGGCGTTTGCGAACGGCGCAATCCATTTCTTGGAGAGAAGCTCTCGGACTTGCTCGTCGGTCAACGCTTCAATGGTCTCCTTGCATGATGCGTGAAGCTCGGCCCCAGCAGTCTTGATCCGACTCTTGAGCTTCTTCTGCTCATCGATGAGATCTTGGACGCGTTTCAGCGTTGCGACATAGCCCTTGAGCTCGGGATCTGTTTTAACCTCAGCAGCAAGAGCCTTCGCGAGTTTCTTGACCTCGACGACCTTCCATACCGCGTTGTCATCGTCGAGCGCCTCCGAGAGGGCCTCGCGCTCCTCTTCGGAGAGCTCCTCGGCGCTTTGGTCGATGTCGGACGTGCATGCGCTCAGCTGTTCTTCTAGTGCCTTGATCGCATCGGATTGATCCTTGAGCAGCGTCGCCTCGGTCAGATAGAACGGGATGACGCGCCCCTCCCAGCCGTCTTGAACCTCGACTTCCTTGTTGTTCTTCTTCTTGATCACCATGTGCGGGTCAACCTTGGTGGCGGCGGACATACCTTCGGTTTGGAGCACCTCCAGGTCGAGAGATACATTCGCTGTCCATGTGTCGTCAAGCGCTTGGTATGCAGCATACGGATCGGCAAGCTCGATGCCTTCGAGAGCCTCGAACAGCTTGGAGGCGATCGACTGCTCCATCCTTGCGGCATCTACCGCGCACGGGTCGGAGACAAGCGCATCGTGGGTCCAATCGATGACGGGCTCCATGCATGCGTTGAACGACTCGCGGTACGCCACCACATCAGGATTTGCCTCAATCGCCGCACGGACGTCCTCCACAGCGGGCATCACGTACGCGCCGTCGCCCGCGAAGAGCTGGTCGCGCAGGCTCGGCCAAGCATTCCAATACCGCTCAAGCTCATCAACTTCACTAGCGGGAATCCCGCCAAACATGCTCGCATAGATGTCCCAGCTCTCGGGTCTATCCGACGAGTCCACATAGCGCGGGATGTTCAGGTTGTAGTCGTTGGAGCGGATCTCATCAAGAGAGACGAGACGGCTGAAGCCTTCGACGCTCTTACGTTCACACACGACGTCGGAGATTCGCTTGATGTCACATGCGCGCAGTTTGTTGTTCTTGCCGACCTTCTCAAAGCCCTTGGAGGCGTCCACGATCAGTACATCGGACTCGTCGCGCTTCTGGCGCAACACCATGATGATTGTGGGGATACCGGTTCCGAAGAAGATATTGGCCGGCAGGCCGATGATGGCTTGGATATGGCGGTTCTCCAACAGGTTGCGCCTGATCTGGCCCTCCTCACCACCGCGGAATAACACGCCATGGGGCAGAACGATGCACATGATGCCCTCGGGGCGCAGATGGTAGAGGTCATGCAGGAGGAATGCATAATCGGCCTTGCTTTTGGGAGCTAAACCGTATGCATAGCGCGGATCAACCTCCTTGTCGGTAGGGTCCCAGCGCTGGGAATACGGCGGGTTAGAGACAACCGCGTCCACATAGAGCGGGTTGTAAGTACCCGCGGGATCCGACTCGTCGAAGTAGGGCCAGTCATCTTCCAAGGTGTCGCCATTTCGCGCGGTGATGTTTGAGGGAAGGATGCCACGCATGATCAGGTTCATGCGTGTGAGGTTGTAGGTGTTCTCCTTGAGCTCCTGGGCGAAGTACTTGATGCCGTCCGAGCTGCCCACGCGCTTGGCGACGGCCTTACCAATGTTAATGAGCAAAGAGCCGGAGCCAGAGGTCGGGTCGCAGATGGAGATCTCGCTCTTCTCCTTGCAGTGCTCAGCCACAATCTCGCTCATGAGCTGGCTAACTTCGTGGGGCGTGTAGAACTCGCCGGCCTTCTTGCCGGCGTTCGCGGCGAAGTTGGAGATGAGGTATTCGTAGATGAAGCCCAGGACGTCGTAGTCAGCACGGCCGCCCATGGGGATATCTTTGATAGTGTCCAGCAGGTCACGGATGGCCTTCGTTTGAGCGGCGGCGTTCTCGCCAATCTTGGACAGGCCGGTCTCAAGAGTCTCGAAGATACCCTCGAACACCTTCTTGTGAGCCGGGTTAATGTTGCGATTGAAGGCCGAGATGGAGGTTCGCACGTCGTCGACGGAGAACTTACGACTTGCGTCTGCGAACTCCTCGGACAGCCAGGTGGAGAAGAGGCTCTCGTGTCTGATGAAGTAGCCGATGTTCTTCCGGATGTACTCAACAGTCTCGCGGTCGTCCTCGGAAAGCGCTCGGATGTCCTCGTCCTCGAAGTCGTGCGCCTTGCACCAGCGAATCTCTGTTTCCGACAGGAACTTATAGAAGATGAAGCCCAGGATGTAGTCCTTGTACTCGTTAGCCTCAATCTTGGAGCGCATCTTGTTGGCTGACTCCCAGATCTTCGATGCGAGCTGATGCTTGTTCATCTACTCCATTCCCTTCCTGTAGAGGGCGTCCAGTGTGTCGCCGTTATTGTTTATCCATTCTGTCCAGCCGTTTCGCCTTCCGCCCAGCGTGAATACGGCAGTGGCACTGGGAGAATTGAATTCGAGATTGTCTTCGAGGGTCACGCCTTGAGTTGTCTGGCCCGTGTAAACGCGGTTTAGGTTCCCGTGGTCTTCATCGAGAAGGTAGCAGATCCCTCGAGGCGGGATATCCGGCAACTGTTTGGCCTCTAGGAGATTATCCCTGGGGATAACGCTGGTCACCAGAGACTCACCCTCGACACGGCAGATGCGAATGCCGTCAAGATCGCCTCCGATGAGCTGCATTGTGCTGGTTTCGAGGCTAATCATCGCGTCACCTCCTCAGCCCAATCAGCAAGTTGTGCGATAAGCCCGGCTCGGACCATCGCACTGAAGTTCGTCCCTTGGAGTGCAGCTGCGGCCTTTGCAGCATCACGTAAGTTCTCGGGAAGCCTGATGGTAATGGCAACCTGCTCACCTTGTGCGAGGTATTGCTGTATTTCAGCAGGATCAGCACCATTCTTCACTAGCTCTATGTAACTCATCGAATGCTCCCGAAACATTACTTTTGCAATACAAGATATTTTAACTCAAAGCAAACACCGCACAACATCGTTAGCGCGACATTCGACGACGAACGCTTTCGAAGCCTTAGCGCGCCTTAGCGTGCGCCAGAGATTCGCGGTGCAACCTAGTAAACGAGCTGACGGAGCGGAGGAAGGAATTCTCGCCCTTCGGAATAGGGCTCCTCATGGGGCTCCTCACGCTCACGGCCTACGCCTGCTGCGCCGCCGGCGACGACAGGGATTGAGCACGGCGTAAACAACAAGCAGCAACCGAATTCATCGCCCAAAACCTCTCATAACGCGGAAGCATCCATGCTTTTTGGCATCTATAAGACGCCAACACCCACTGTCTGACATGCGCCCGTCACATACGGTGGAATAATCACGAACGAAGCAGGTCCCACGCGAGAATTACATCCCCTACAGAGAATGCAGTTCTCGAAACCAGGAGGCGAAGATGGACGACGAAATAGTCGATTCGGGCCATATGAAGAAAGGCGGCCTTTTAGACAGGTTGGTAGCCGGCGTTGCAGATGCCGCGGATGCGGGTGCAAAAGCCGTGAATGCCGGCGCCGAGGCGATCAAGGCCGGAGCAAAAAAGACCCACCAGGCATTCGGGGGCGAATACGGAGAGGTATTCGAGGGAAACCTCGTCGGCGAGGACGGCTCGTATATCATGCCGGACCCCGCGCTCGACGAGCGAGAGTTCAACGAGATTGAAACCCTCGCGAAACGCTACGAGAAGCTTACATCGCCCGGCACACTCGCGAAGGCTGGTAAGCAGATCGGCGAGGCGGTGCCCGCGCCCATGAAGGCCCTCGCCAATAAGGCTGGGAAGGCCGCGAAGGACGCTCTCAACGGGTTAACCGAGCAGGAACTTATGGCAAACGCCATCAAGGCGGCAGCAGAGGGATTCGGGGAACTCGAGAAGCAGGCGGCGAAGGCGAGCGTCAGCAGGGAGTACGTCA
The DNA here is from genome assembly GCF_030218905.1 of Pauljensenia sp. UMB0895. Lineage (NCBI taxonomy): Bacteria > Bacillati > Actinomycetota > Actinomycetes > Actinomycetales > Actinomycetaceae > Pauljensenia > Pauljensenia sp. UMB0895. The sequence continues at coordinate 177,784 of NZ_JASOQR010000002.1, forward strand.
TTTCCCGTATCAACGAGGGCAAGCAGGAACAGAAGGTCTCCTCGCTCTCCGAGATATGCCTGCTGCGCGCCTACGACGTCGCCGCAGTGTCCGCGAACGAAAGGCTGCACCACATGGGCATAGCCCTCGCCGAAGGCGGAGGCACGGGCGCCGCGGGCTTCTGGGGTCTGCCCGCCAACCTCGTCCTCAGCATGCTCATCTATTTCAGGGCCGTCCAGTCAGTCGCCATGTTCTACGGCTACGACGTCAAAGACGACCCGTCCGAGCTCGTCATCGCGAGCGAGGTGTTCAAGAGCGCCCTCGCTCCCAAGGCCAAAGTCGACGCCTCGAGCGAGTATATCGGCAAGGCCCTCGTCTACGCGGAAGCGGCAGTGGTCAAGCAGACCGCGAAGAAGGGCTGGTCGGCGATGGTCGAGCAGGGCGGCGCCGCCCTCGCGATAGCCCAGATCCGCGCGCTTGCCAACGGCGCTGCCCGCAAGGCGGTCGAGAACGGCGGCAAGAAGGCACTCGAGGCTGGAGTGTTCAAGAAGGCGCTCACCCAGATCGGGCAGAAGATGACGCTCGAGACCGTCGGGAAGATGGTCCCCGTCATCGGCGCGGGCTTCGGGGCGCTGTTCGACAGCGCGCAGATGAAGAGAATCCTGGATTTCGCGGACCTCTTCTACCACAAGCGCTTCATCGTCGAGAAGGACCAGCGCGCCCGAGCCCTCGCGGAAAGGGGACCCGAGTCGTCAGTGTCCGATAGCCCCGCGGAGATGAAAGAAATCGCCTTGGCGCCCAGCCCAGAACAGGGGCTCGACTCCATAGCCGCACGGCTTCTCGAGATCGGTCTCAGAGACGGCAAGAGCTTCGTTTCCTCGCCCGCGTGCCTCCAGGTTGCGCTCGAGGCGCTCGCAAGGGGTGCGGAGGCGGAGACGCTCGCCGAGATCGATACGGTGCTCGGCGACGCGGATGCGCGAGAAGCCGCCCACGCCGCGCTCTTCGGTGAACCCTCTGAAAGCCTGCCTGACAACTACAGCTTCACCATCGGCACGTCAATCTGGGCCGATCCCGACCGAGCGCCGCTTCACGGATCGTACGCAGAGTCGATTAGCGATATGAATGGCAAGGCGGTCGAGGCGAACCCCGCCAGCGAAGAAGCTCATTCGCGGATGTCGAGCTGGCTCGCCGAGAACACTGGAGGCAAGTTCACTTCGGCTCCGCAGCTCGATGCCTCGACGACGCTCGCCCTCATGAGCGCGATGCGCTTCAAGGACACGTGGATCAACCGTCTGGACGATGAAGAAACGGATATGCTGTTCCATGCCGCCAGCTCCACTCCGACCGTCACGATGATGGGCGGGTTCAGCTTCTATGAAGACCTTATCAGGGAAGCGGGCGGCACCGCAGTGACCTGGCACATGGAGTCGGGAGCGCAAGCCGTGTTTGCCATGCCCGATGAAACGGCCAGCATCGAAGAGTTCATCGGGAGCGGTTCGGCGTGGAGCTTGATCTCCCGATGCCGTGATAGGAAGGGCGTCGAGCATCCCGAAGGAGGCATCGGGCTTGTCGTCCCCGAGCTCGACCTGAAGACGGAAGGCATGAGTCTCGATTCCGCCATGAAGGCCATGGGAGTGCGGCGGCTCTTCTCGCCCGAGGCCCAGCTCGGCAGCCTCACCGAGGCGGACACAATGCTTGACAGGGCGATACAGAGCTCGATGCTCAAGCTCGACCCCAACGGGGCCGAGGGCGCAGCTTTCACGCTGTTTGCCTGCCGCGCTGGGGCTCTGCCGATGGACCCGCCCGAGCCCGTCAGGCTCGTCTTCAACCGACCCTTCGTGTTCGCGCTGTTCAACGATGCCGATGCGCCGCTGTTTGTCGGCGCGTACACGGGAGAATAAACCACCCGTTTAACGAATAAGGTCCCATGCTCGAGCATGGGACCTTATTCGTTTTCCTGCTTTCCGAGGTTGCTTCCACACGGTTTTCGTTTCCTCTTCTCACATCACCCACTTGAACACAGCGCGGAACAGTCAGACGAAAAAGCCCAGCGTGACCTTCAGCGCCGCCTTGAGGAACCTACCAAACCTCTTCATCGACGTCACCCCAATCTTCCTTGACCTTGCGGGCGCCCTCCTCGGCGCCCTCTTCCTTCTCTTCGGCGAGCAGCCTCGCCAGCTCGTCCGGCACGCCCGGGACCTCCGCTCTCCCCAGCGCGCGCTGCAGGTCCCTTATCTGCGACTTCAGCGGTTTTGAGGGAGGGCCTACGTGCTCGCGGTAGCAGGCGCCGATCGCGGCCGAGTCGCACAGGAAGCCGCGCACCCGGGCGAACGCCTCGTCGCCGTCGAGCAGGATGCGGCCGGGCTTGGGCGAGCTCGGCCTCCGAGGCCAGCATGAAGCGCCACCCGCGGGACCTGCGCGCCGCCGGGATGCCGTCCGCGGGCGCGTCGGCGCGCCAGTCGTCGCACACCTGATGCCAGTTCGCCGTGAGCCAGAGCCCCTTCTCGGGCTCCTCGCGCATCTCGAGCTCGAACTCCGTGAGCATGTTCGCGCCGGAGAACGGCGAGCCCTCCGTGAACGAGAGCGTGTCGAACAGCGTCGTCCTGCCGTCCTCGTACTCTATCCTCACCATCATCTCCGGCCCCTCTCCCTGCGCTGGTCCTGCCTGGCCCGCTGCCGCTCGGCGGTGATGATGCGCTGCTGCTCGTCCCCTCTGCGGCCCTCGCGTGGGTTGCCGCCGGCATCGACGCACCCGCCATCGTCCCCGTAGCGGGTCTTGAGCGGCATGAGCCCGTTCTCGGCCATGTAGGCGCGCGCAGCCTCGAGGCGGCGGTACCCCTCGCCACCCGCCTGGCCGCGCCGCTCCAGCGTCGCCATACTGAGCCCGAACTCCTCGATGGACTCGACGTCGAACTTCGCGCAGGTCTCGAGCGCCGAGGAGAGCCTGCTCAGCTCCGAGAGGTCGTTGAGCTCGAGGGCGCGCTCGGCGGAATCACGCAGATTTGCCACCAGCTCGTCAATTTCAGCCGCATTGGTTGTTCCCGCTTCACTCATACCGCAATCGTCTCCTTCACGAAGTGCGCCTCGGCTATGCCGTCGAGCTGGGCGCGGATGGCCTCGAACGGCTGGTTCAGGTCGAGCGTCTTCGCGCTTATCCGGTTGCCGCTCATCTGGTAGGTGTTGTCCGGCTGGATTTCCTCATCGGTCTTGGCGTAGAGCAGCATGCCGGAGACTTCGTGTGGCACACCCGCCCGCTCAAGTTCCGCCTCCTTGTTCTTCACATAGGTGAAGATCTGGTACAGGTTGCCGGAGTGGATGGTATGGACATCCCAGCTCTCCTGCGTCGAGTGCGTGTAGTACTTCGCGTCGATGATGAGGATGCGGTTGTCCCGGCTGAGTACGATGTCGCTCTGCATGGTTGGCAGCATCGTCCCGAAGCCGTCATCGAGAGCCCACTTGATCTGCGGCGAGCTCGCATCGGCAATACGGCACTCGGCGGCATAGTACTCGAGGATGAACTTCTCGTAGAGGCGTTCCATGTATTTCGGTTTGATGTAGGTCATGAGGCGCATCTCGCCGCGCTCGCTCGTCAGCAGCATCCCCTGCAGCACGAGCTGGCACACCGACAGCAGCATGCGGTAGCTCTGCGTGTTGCGCGTGAATCGGATGGAAGACCAGCGGATGGCCGAAGGATCCACCTCTTCGACGCCCGTGAAGAACAGCATCCGCTTCTTCAGCTCGTCGCGGTGCTCGGCGCTCACGTTGCCGTGGCGCAGCAGGATCATCGACGTTGTCTTGAGCACCTGGTTCAGCAGATTGTCCTCGGAAAGCTCGTCGAACTCGCATGAGACGACCTGCCTGTGGGCGAGCCGGTTCCTCAGCGTACCGGGCATGTTGACCTTGCCGCGAAGCGAGGTGAGGTCTTCGGCGCGGTTCAGGTACTCGCGATGCAGCCCCTGCTTGAGCTGGCGGGCTATGCCCTTCGCGAGAATCATCGCGAGCAGGTCGTGGATGCGCTCGAACTCCTCGCCCGCGACGTCGTCCTCGCGGTCGGGTCGCAGGTCTTGGAAGGCGTAGGAGAGCATATAGTAGACGTTCTTGATGAATATGCTCTTGTCCTTGATCATCGCTGGAACACCCCGTGCATAACGTTTTCCCAACGCTTGACCTTGGCCTCGTCGTCGAACCAGTACTCGGAGAGCATGGGTAGGATGTCGTAGTCCACGACCTCCTGCAGCCACTCCTCATCGCACGCGTCGCGCCCGCAGAAATAGCTGTGGCCGATGCAGAATCCCGCGCCAAGAGACTTGTCTCGGGCGATTTCCGCATTGAGCTCCTTCACTTTGGCAATCAGCTCGTCGAACGTCTCGTTGTCTAAAGCCTTCTGGTAGGCGGCGAAACCCTCCGAGTCGAAGCCCGGCTCCATCTCGAAGAACGAGAAACGACGGCGCAGCGCGTAGTCGATCATCGCAAGCGAGCGGTCGGCGGTGTTCATCATGCCGATGATGTAGAGGTTCTCCGGCACGCTGAAGGGCAGCCCGTTGTAGGCGAGTGTCGCCTTGTGCCCACGGTAGTCCCGCTCGATGAGCATCAGCAGCTCGCCGAATATCTTGGACATGTTGCCACGGTTGATCTCGTCGATGATGAAGAAGAAGTCCTTGTCCGGGCGGTTTGCGGCCTTCTGGCAGAAGCGGTAGAACACCCCGTACTTCATCTCGAACGTCTCACCAGCGGGCTTGTAGCCCATCATGAAGTCCTCGTAGGAGTAATTCTGGTGGAACTGCACGAACTCGATGCGGCTGTCGTCCTTCTCGCCCATTATCGACCATGCCAGCCGGTTGGCGGCGAAGGTCTTACCCACGCCCGGAGCGCCCTGAAGGATGACGTTCTTCTTGTTCCTGAGCACTGCGACGAGGTGGCGGTACCGCTCCTCCGTCATGTAGACCTCCTCGAGGAAGTCGTCGGGCGTGTACGTCTCGACGGCCTTCTCGTCGGCGATGGGGTTCTCCTCGCGGATGAGGTCGAGGATGAAGTCGTACTCGCCGGGGGTAAGCTTGAAGAGGCTACCCTGCGGGTTGACGAAGTACTCCATCTTCTCGAGCTCGGGGCAGTCGTGCAACGTCTGGTAGTCGATGGGCGTTGCAAGCCCCTCTACCTTCTCGAAGTAGAGCTGCTCGCCATCTTGCTCGGACGTTATCTTGGCGATGGCCACGACCTGCTTCACGGGGTTGGACTCGTAGCCGATGACCATGTCACCGGCCTTGGCATCGAGGAAGTTCTGGAAGATGCGGCGCTTGTTGCCGTTCTCGTTGTAGAGGGTGTACGACTTCACCTCGCCGACCGGCAGCCCCGAGAAGCTCCAAATCTTGGGGTTGGCGTTGAGCCACCAGTAGCCCCTCGCGCCCTCGCCCTCGGAGGCGGCGACGAACAGAGCGACGCCATCGGTGTCGAAGCGTCCGAGCGCCTCGGACAGCTCGTCGCGCAGCCGCCAGATGTAGCTGCCCTCCTCGTCCTTCTCGGCGTGCCTGCCGGTGTAGAGCACCGGCCACCACTTGGAGTTCGTGGTGTCGCCCTGCATCACAGGGCATCCAGTCTTGTCCACAACGCGCTTGGCGAGCGCCACCGAACCGGACAGGTAGAAGTTGCTTGACTCGCCATACTTCACCGAGAGCTGCTTGCACGAGGCAACGCCGCCGTAGTCCTTCAGGCGCTTTACTATCTCGAGACTGCCCTCGGTGAACACGGCCTCGTCGCCGAGCAACGCCAGCCATTCGTCCGAGGTGAGGCCGGGGTCGTACTCGTCCTTGGAGGGGAACCAGTCCGCCGCCGACGCGCCCTTCTGGTTTCCCGAGACGTAGCGGCTGATGTAGAAGCCCACGTCGATGGTGAGCGTGCGCAGCTGCGGGTCTGGGTAGCACTCGGACGTGAGCTGTGAGCGCAGCATGGCGCTAAGCTCGTCGTCCTTCTGCAGCTCCTCGCACAGCTCATCGTAGAACGCGAGGTGGCTGCGCACGTTGTCGGCGTAGGCACCCTTCTTGAAACGATAGCTCGCGTCGAGTCCGTCCGCCGCCTTCTTGACCTCCCCGAACTTGTAAATGTAGTACCTGTCCGGGTAGCGCAGCCACAGGTAGGTGGTGATGGCGTTCTCGTACTGGTAGTGCTGACCTGCGCCGTTGCCGTACTTCTCCAGCAGCGTGGTCGACCCCTGCTTGAACGCCTCTATGCGCTCGTAATAGTCTACGCTCTCGTCGAAGAGTGCGATGAACATCGACCGCACCTCCTCGGGCGCGGTGTTGGCGAAGTTCACAATCATCCGCGCCGGGAAGTTGTTCATCGATGCGAGCAGGTTGTAGGTCTTGGACAGCGACCGCTCGAGCATGCCTGCGAAGTCCGGCGCGTTCACGTCCCAGTTGTCCTGGAAGTGCTTCACGGCCTCCCACTTATACCGCTCGTTTCCCCATTGGGTGGCGACGAAGTCCCTTTTGTACTCTACGAGCACCTCTTTAAGTCGGAATGCATCGAACATGGCTAGCTCCTTACGCGCTTCTCAGGCTCTGGTATATCTCGTCGGTGAAAATGCCCAGAACCTGCCTCTTTATCTCGTCGTTGCTCAGCAGCAGCGAGAAGAAGTCCTGATTCTGCGAAAGCCCCTCGATGAGGGCGTCGTCGATGTCGTCGAAATAGGAGAACTCGAAGTCTTTCACCGTGTTATTCTTCGCGGACGCCTTGAGCTTTTCGGACTTGAGCAGAAGGTCGCGGATTTGCAGCATAGCCTTTACGGCAACGTCGTTGTCGTAGGACTTGCCGGTGCGACTGTTGATCTCGGCGATGATCTGCGAGAGCCGTTCCTCCTTGGCCTCGCTCAGCTCGAAAGCCTCCGTTGCTGGCGGCTTTGCTATGACTTTCATACGAAACGAAACTCAGGAGTACAGTGCGGCACTCAAAAGTGCAGGCCAGAACCCTATCAGCCTACTCCCACTCGGTGGTTATAGTTTTGCCGTCTCGTCACTCCAGTTGCACCCAGTTTTCGGCGGCATCTCGAAGTGAGTGCCGCTGAATGACGCGACGTCGCGTTTCATCGGCTTCGGGGACAAAAGCTGGGACAACTTCAAAAACCATTTTCAAACTCAGAGTATTGAGTTTTTATTTTTGTCCCAAGGGGCACGGAGAGCCGCCTTTGGAGGCTCGATATCGCCGAAAAACGCCCGTTTTGAAACTCAACCGCCTTTGAGCCTGCAAACCACCAGCTTCAACAGTAAGTGAGTCGACGCGGGTGGCTTACGAGCCGTTCACAAAACCGCAGGCCACAGGTCTTTGTCAACGATAAGCAAAGTGAATAGTCTCAGGTGGCTTGCCCATGAGTTGGCGTAAGCCTGTTTAGCAAAAGGCTAATCGGACACGACAGGCCGCCCGCATGGCGACGGCGTTTCCCGTGCGGGCACAAACAGCCCTGCGTGCCCTGTCGCGCGATATCCCAATGCGACGTTCAGAACCCTACCCGCCAAGCAGCCACCTCGCGAAATTCAGCACGAGCACGCCCTCCCGGGTATGGGGCTCATGCCTCGTGCGAGTGATGAGAATCTTCGGGAATGCATCCCCGATGGATAGAATCGGCGCAATCTCCCTCTCGAGCGTCGAATCGGCGCCGATATCGTCGCTCACATACACTTTCCTTCCCGGTTTCGAAACTTGGAAGGCAGTATGCGCAAGGATGCGTCGAGGTGCGATCCCAGTCGTACCATGCCAGCAGAGATGTCGAGGCACATTCGTTCATGCTGCAATGCGGGCATCGGAGATGAAAAACAGCCCGTCGGGTAGTCATGGGCGTGCGGGAGCCCGCATCAGTAACCTGCCTCCTCGGTTGTCCCTTCTTTGCATGGTCGTCTACATAAAGGAGGAACCAGCCATGCAGATCAGCATGCTTGCCCTTCTTGGGTCACGGACCGGGGAGGCGAGGGCCTCCGTCGGGACCGCCCCGAGCAACCGGCATATCCAAGGAATGACAAGGCTCGATCGCTGTGCTGGTCAGGATGCCGAAGCGGGCCGTCCGCCAATCGGAATGCGGGTCAGGATGCTGCAACGTGATTCCAGCTGCAGGATACGGCTCCTTTGCGGTTGCCGCAAAACCTGCTGGCAACATTCTTACTATCCGAATGATGTACGCATCCCTTGGGATCGTTTCGCCTGACCAGGGCCATCTTCAGCGCCTCATCGGCCAGCTCGGCAGGCGCCTCTTCCACGCGTAATAGCCCTGGCGGGTCACCTATGCAACCAAAGATACAAAAGGAATCGAATGGCCAGAGAGGATTGCCCTTACCGATGCTCGATTCTTGACAGGCAAACTCAAGCCTCGTTAATATTACATGGTTTGCCAGACCGAATTAACAAAGGAGGGGTGTCGTGGTTGGTCTTTTCCGCACGTGGATGAGCGCCTAGAAAGCGGCGCTGTTGTGGCGTCGCGCTGTTTTTCTGCACGCCATTTCACGATTGGACATAACCATGATATTTGAAACCTCTCGGGGCAGGTCTGTTCTGCTGTGCCATTCATGGCAATTCAAGCTTTGTTTCGTATGGGGCGGGGAGCTCGTTTCGACATTGACGAGTTCGATTCTCCAAATGGGTCTTATTTGGCATCTCGCCCTCACGACAGGGTCGTCTTCTCTCCTCTCCTTAGCATCGCTGGCAGGCTTTCTGCCGATTGCTTTGTTCGGAATCCTTGCGGGCGCCGTTGTCGACAGACTGCCTTTGAAACGTGTCCTCATCGGCGCCGACCTCTTCATTGCCGCGGTGGGTGCCGCCTTGGCGATTGCCTCGTTGGCCGGCAGCTTACCTGCATGGCTAATTCTCATCGCCCTGTTTCTCCGTGCAGTTGGTACTTCGTTCTACACGCCAGCCTCCCAATCTCTCACGCCCCATCTCGCCCCGCCAGAGCATCTCGTTCGCCTATCGGGGGTGACTCAGGCGATTCAGTCCGGCGGATACATTCTTGGCGCCGCGCTTGCAGCAGTGATTTATCCCGTGGCGGGCATTACCGCTATGATTGTCCTCGACGTGCTGGGAGCGCTTTTCGCTTCTTTAGCCGTCCTCGCCGCACAGATAGACGCAGGGGGCCTCGATGAAGCCGACCGCAGCTTGTCCTTTTCCAATAAGGTTCGAGAGCTCTTCTCTGAGATTTCGGACGGCTACAAGCTGATTAGGGAGTACAGGGGGCTGTTCGCCCTTCTTTGGTGCGGGTTCGTCTTCGCTTTCGCGTTCTCTCCGCTCGCGGCATTGTTCCCAATAATGACCTTGGGGCATTTTGGCGGTAGCACGGGGGATGCCGCTTTGGTGGAAATCCTTTTTTCTGCAGGCATGCTGGCTGGGTCCGGCATTTTGGCGGCCACGGGAGGGTTCCGCAATAGGTCGTTCACCATGGTCGCCGCGATTGCCGGCTTCGGCATTGCCGCAATCGTATCCGGATCGCTCGGCCCGTCATTGTTCGCTGCTTTCCTGCCGGTGAGCTTTCTTATGGGCGCATGCTCCCCGTTGTACGCGGGAACCCAGACTGCCCTTATGCAGGAGCAGATACCTCCTGAGTACCTAGGCCGCGTTTTCGGCCTCTACGGAACCATCATGGCGTGGGCCATGCCCATGGGCCTCGCAGCCCCCTCCGTTTTTGCGGATCTGCTTGGAGCTCCGTTATGGTTCGTCGGCTCTGGAGCGACCATGGTACTGCTTGCGATGGCTATGCTGCTTGCTCCGAGCGTCCGAAACGCGGGGAAAAGAGATACCGGGCAGATTCAATAGCCCAAGTATTCGAAAAAAAGAGGCAGCAGCCATCGGTTCAAGCGTCAGCCTTCAAGCCCTTGCGACGACGAGGTATTGCACCGACATTCCGCATCGCGCTCCTTATTCGTCGCCAACTATCATTTTCGGATTTGCCGGCTTGCGCAAGGTCAAAACGCTCGCGCCGGCAATTGGGCAAAGGCGAAAAATCGACGTGAGCAATCTTTTTTGGCATGGCTGCGCTTCCAGTAAAACGCTAATACACAAAAGGCGGTTCAACCTATGGAACTCATAGTCAAAGCTAAAGACATCTTTTTGGAATATGCCGGCCGCGATATCCTAGATATCGAAGAGTTGGAAATCTACTCCTACGATCGCATCGGCTTGGTGGGAGACAATGGCGCAGGCAAAACCAGCCTGCTTAAAATTCTGAGCGGCAATCTTACCATTGCGGACGCCGACGTCAGGCGCTTCGGCAGCATTGCCCTCATCGGCCAACTCGATGAACTCGACCTTGATGCGGCTCAGGACAGTGGTGAGATGCTCTCCCGTCTCAACGTCGCCGGAGTGGCGCAGGAGACGATGAGCGGCGGGGAGGAAACACGCGCCAAGATTGCCTCTGCACTCTCCCAGCATGCAAGCGCGATCTTCGCCGACGAGCCTACGAGCCACCTCGACCAAGACGGCATCCGCCTTCTCGTCGGACAACTCAAGGCATTTGATGGGGCTCTGCTCATCGTGAGCCATGACCGTCATTTTCTCGACCAGGTGGTAGACAAGATCTGGGAGCTCAAAGACGGCGGTATTTCCGAATTCTGGGGTGACTACTCCGACTATCTGCGACAGAAAGAAGAAGAGCGCAAAGCTCAGGCGACTCGATACGAAGAGGCGATGCGCGAGCGCGATCGCCTCGAAGCCGCCATCGAAAAACAACGGAAAAAAGCACGGCAGGTCGACGCCAAGCGGAAGGCTGCGAAAAAAAGCAACGAGTATGCAGGTCGATTGGGGCATCAGAAAGCAACCGGCACCAAACAGAAGAGGATGTACCAGGCGGCTAAGGACATGGAGAAGCGCCTCGAAGCGCTCGAAGGGATTGAGGCCCCAGATAGCATTCGCGCCGTGCGGTTCCGCCAGAGCAAGGCCCTGGAACTGCATAGTAAATTTCCCATCTCGGCAGACGATTTCAGCTTGAGCTTCGGCAACTGCATGCTCTATGACCACGCGAAATTCGAGATACCGCTCGGTGCCAAAGTGGCCATCACCGGTGGCAACGGTACAGGAAAGACCAGCCTGCTGAAGGCAATCGCTCGACGCGCCGACGGTATCAACATCTCTCCCAAGGCAGAGATCGGTTACTTCGAGCAAACAGGCTACAAGTTCGACGCCCGTCAGTCTGCGATCTCGTTCATGCAGGATGGTTGCGAGTACAGCATGACCGAAATTCGAGGCATCCTCGCCTCTATGGGAATCGGACCGCGCGACCTGACAAAGGACGTTGGCGTTCTCTCGGGAGGCGAAGTCATCAAGCTGCTACTCGCGAAGATGCTGCTGGGCAGATACAACATCTTGCTCATGGACGAGCCTGGAAATTACCTGGACATCAAGAGCGCCGAAGCCCTCGAGCAGATGATGAGCGCCTATGCCGGAACGATAGTGTTCGTCTCCCACGATAAGAGGCTGGTCGAGAACGTCGCAGACATTGTCTACGAAATAAAGGACACCAAGCTAGTCAAAATCTTTCAGCGCGAATAGCCCTAAATGAGCAAGAAATAATCCCCGAACGGAGACAAGGGAGTAAAACGGCAAAGAAAGAGCCTCCGTCCCAACGCAGGGAACGGAGGCTCTTTAATCGCTTTTACTCATCTCCGTCGCTGGTGGCTTTGTCATGACTCTCGTACGAAACGAAACTCAGCGGCACAGTGCGGCACTCAAAATCGCAGGTCAGAACCCTATCGGCCTACTCCCACTCGATGGCTTCAGTTTTACTGTCCCGACATTCCAGTTGTCCTCAGTTTTCGATGCCGTCTCAAACCGAGTGCCGCCAAGTAACACTATGTCGTGTTTCATCGGCTTCGGGGACAAAAGCCGGGGCAATCTCAAAAACTCATTCCAAACTCGGGGCTTTGAGTTTTCGTTTTTGTCCCAAAGGGCACGGCGGACAGCCTTTAGAGGTTCGATATCGACGAAAACGCCCGCTTTGAAACTCAAGTGCCTTTTCGTGTGCGAGCCGCCAGCTGCAATAGGAAGTGAATCAACGCAGGCGCCTTTCAAGCAGTTTGCAAAACTGCAGGTTGCAGGCCTTCATTGCTAGTAGGGGAAATGAGTAGTCTCAGGTGGCTTGCCCATGAGTTAGCGAGCAGGTTGGGGCTTCGTTGTTGGCGCAATCACTTCGTGCACACTCGAAAGGTCTGTTTAACTTCAGACAGGGCGCCAGTGCCTACGCGCAGTGGCGCAGATGATGGGCAGCAAGAGACAAGCATCTGCTGCCGCCCATCAGAAAGCATCGTACAGGCCATACCACACGTCGGTGTAGATGAAGTCGGCGCCCTTGATGCACTCGGTTGTCGTCGGAGACCTTGCAGTTCTCCTCGCCGATGGCCATGAGGTCGCCCATCTCCTGCGAAGGCGGGCGAGCCGTAGCTCGCCCGACCTGGTACGTCTTACAGACCGTGCTTACCGAGAGCGGCCATGCGCTCATTGATGGTGGCGCGGTATGCCGCAGCCTTCTGCTCGTCGGGCTCGCTCTGGGGGCACAGAGTGGCCAGGATGGCGCGAATGGAGTGCTTGCGGTTCTCGGCCTCGACCCAGCACAGGGAGCGCTCGGGATCGTCCATGACCTCGTCGACGACTTCCTCGCCACGGTTGGCGGGCAGGCAGTGCATGAACATGCTGTTCGGACCGGCAACGTTCATCATATCCCAGGTCACCTGGTACTTCGGATAGAACACATCCATGTAGCTGGAGCTGGAGACTTCACCTTGATTATCAACTTTATCCGAACACCTCCCACATTCATCCGCACATGTGCGGATGAATGTGGGAACCCGATACCCTGAGGGCCGGATCGGCCGGCCCCGGGAGATCGGAGGACGGCATGTCCGGAAAGAAGAAGAGCGGCTCCGCAAGGGCGGTCCCGAGGGCCTACGGAAGGCTCACGAGGCACGAGCGGGACACGGTCCAGAGGATGCTGGAGCGCAGGGCGTCGTGCAGGGAGATCGCGAGGGAGCTGGGCAGGTCGCCCTCGACGGTGAGCGCCGAGGTGGCGTCGCACAGGTTCGTGACGGCGCCGAAGGCCAGGCGCGGCGAGCGCGTGGACGCCTCCGCCGACCTGTCGGCGGCCTGCCCGCGCCTGGCGGCGTGGCCGCGCTGCTGCAACGGGTGCGGCCGGTACCGCGCGATCGGCTGCAAGCGCCGCCCCCACGTCTTCTACGAGGCCCGGGCCGCGCAGCTGTGCGCCGACTCGGTCCTCGTCTCGTCCAGGCGCGGGATAGACGCCGACGAGCCCGCCGCGGCGGCCAGGCTGGAGGCGATAAGGGACTGCCTGCGCCGGGGGCTGTCGCCCGAGCAGATGGCGGCGCGCAACGGCGGCCCGGTGGACCTGTCGCCGTCGACCATCTACCGCTGGGTCTCGGCGGGCTACGACGGCATGACCAACATGGAGCTCAGGCGCAAGGTCGGCTACAGGCCGAGGAAGCGCGCCGCGGGCCGGGCGGCGACCCGCCACTCCGCCCGCAGGTCGCATGCCGCGTTCCTCGCCCTCGGGGAGGACGCGTGCGCCGCGGCCTGGGAGATGGACACCGTCGAGGGGGCCCGGGAGGACTCCGCCTGCCTGCTCACGCTGCTGCACCGCCCCAGCAGGCTCCAGCTCGCGCTGCCGCTGGAGGAGAAGACCGCCGGGTGCGTCGCGGACGCCCTGGAGGGCGTCCGGGCCATCCTCGGCGCCGACGGGACGCGCCGCGTGTTCCGCGCCGTCCTCACCGACAACGGCGCCGAGTTCTCCGACGAGGCGGCGATCGCGGCGCTGCTCGGCGAGGGGCCGGGCGAGACGAGGCTGTTCTACTGCGACCCCAGGCGCAGCGACCAGAAGGGCGCCTGCGAGCGCAACCACGTCGAGATCAGGAAGCTGCTGCCCAAGGGCGCCGGAATCAGGTTCGACCGGCTCGCCCCGGCCGACCTGGCGCTGGCCATGTCGCACGTGAACTCCGAGCCCCGCGGCGCGCTCGGCTTCGCGACGCCCGCGCGCGCCTTCAGGGCGATGCTCGGGGAGGACGCGGCGGCGCTGCTGGACGCCTACGGCGTGGAGGACGTGCCGCTCGGCGATCTCGACCTGACGCCGGGGCTCATCGAGAGGGCGCGCGCAGAGAGGGGCGATGCCCCGCTGGCCTAGCCTAGGAGAAAAACGGAATAGACGGACCGACCGTCCGGCTGAGTCTGGGAAGAGGTGCCGGGCGGCGGGCGGAGCATGGCCACCGGACCCATCGAAACACATCTCCACCATTCCTTCAACTGGGAAAATGCCGCCCCCGGGGCCCGGATAGGACCTCGGGGGCGTTCGGTTAACTGCGGGAGCGTGCCGTCAGCTCAATGTGTTCGGTTGGGATCGGAAATCAACCAGTGATCTTACTGAACATATGGCGCACCTTGTCCAGGCGGCTGTTTGGACGGCGGGGCTGGATGACTGGCTTGCCGACAGCGGCCTGATACCCTTTCAGTTCTGTAAGGCATACGCTCTGCCCGTTGGTGTAAAAGGCCAGATCAGTACGGTATGCCTGTATACAGCGGGCGGGAATCTCGCCAGTAAAGACAACTTCATCCTTTTTTACCTGGACCGTTTCGATGGTGGCACAGTATTTCGGTGCATCATGATAAGCCCTGGAAAGATATTCCCGGGGCGCATAGAGGGTGAAGGAGAGATAAGGTTCCAGCAGTTGCGTCCCTGATTCCTTCAATGCCTGTTCCAATACAATCGGGGCCAATGAGCGGAAGTCCGCCGGCGTGCTGACCGGACTGTAATAAAGCCCGTATTCAAAGCAAATCTTACAGTCCGTTACGTTCCAGCCGAACAAGCCCTGCTCCAGCCCGTAACGGATACCATCCCTGACAGCGTTTTGAAAACTCTGGTTCAAGTATCCCAGCGAAACCCGGCTCTCGTATTGTACACCGGAGCCAAGCGGGAGTGGTGTAACAGACAGTCCGATGGATGCCCAAAACGGGTTGGGCGGCACCTCGATATGGATGGTGTGGCTGGCTGCTTTGAGCGGCCGCTCCATATAAATGACGGTGGGTTCCTTTACCACTGTTTCAAGCTTGTATTTTTCCGACAGCAAAGCGGAAACAACCTCCAACTGCACCCGGCCCAAAAAAGAAAGAATGATCTCATGGGTGATGGAATCCACCTCGCAGCGCAAAAGCGGGTCAGTATCCGCAAGTTGCGTAAGAGCGTCCAGCAGCCGTTCTCTTTGCGCTGCCGTTTTCGGCGCAATCGACGTCCGCAGCATGGGGAGGGGGTCCTCACGCCACCTTTTACGAGGGAGCCGGGTTGGGTCCCCTAATACATCGTTTAACCTCACGCTGTCGCTGGGAAGGATAACAATTTCACCCGGATAAGCGGTGTCTGTCCGAACAATTTCCCCTTTGGATGGAATACGCATCTCTGTGATTTTCAGCTTTTCTCTCCCGGCCAGAGCCACCGTATCCCGCAGGCGCAGCGTTCCGCTGTATAGCCGCAAATAGATGAGCCGCTGGCCACAATCTGTATACTCCACCTTGAAAACGCTGCCGCATAGGGCGTCGCTCCCCTGTTCCCCAATCGGTTGGAACAGCCCTGTCACCGCATCCATCAACGGTTGAATGCCAAGGCCCTTTTTGGCGCTGCCATGATAGACCGGGAACAGGGAGGCGTCTTGAACCCGCCGCTGTTCCTCCTGCGCAAGTTCTTCCCGGCTGATTGGTTCTCCTGCGATATACTTTTCCAATAATTCATCGTTATTTTCGATGACCGCATCCCATGCTTCTATGTCGGTATTTTCCTCCAGGACTATTTCCGGGGACAGCGACACCGTCTGCTTGATGATAATATCGGCGGAGAGCTTATCCCGAACAGACTGATACACGCCCTGCAAATCAACGCCAGCCTGGTCGATCTTATTGATAAAGATAACGGTGGGAATGTCCATTTTCCGCAGGGCATGGAACAGAATACGGGTCTGGGCCTGCACACCATCTTTAGCGGAGATCACCAAGATGGCCCCATCTAAAACAGCCAAAGAGCGGTACACCTCCGCCAAAAAATCCATGTGGCCGGGCGTATCCACAATGTTGACTTTACATCTGTGCCACTGGAAGGAAGTGACTGCCGCTTGAATGGTAATCCCACGCTGCCGCTCCAAAAGCATGGTGTCCGTCCTCGTTGTCCCTTTTTCGACGCTCCCCGGTTCTGAAATGGCTCCGCTGGCATATAGCAGGCTCTCCGTCAAGGTTGTCTTTCCAGCGTCTACATGGGCAAGAATCCCGATATTGATAATGTTCATGTCTATCCTCCATACAAGGCCCAAATGGGCGCAAAAATCCCCAGCGGCTAATACTTTTACCGCTGGGGATCATGACTTCGGACAAACAGAAGTATGACGGCTTACATGAGCCGCTGTCCGTCACGATATTTACTAAAAAGGCAAAAGTATTCTTAAATTGGGTACAAAAACTAAGCCCCTGCAAGGGGCAATCATTTTTGCGCCCATTATCAAATTTTATTTAAGAATACCTTGCCGCATATTTTTTACTCCTTTTCTGGATTAAATCATTGTATCACATCAGTTTTAGGAAAGCAAGTACCTAAAAGAAATTTTTCTTCCCCTTATATGTAACAATCATACCGGCTTCCTAGCGTTCAGAATGTTTTCTGCTGTCTGCTGTGGTGTTTGGTTGGAATTGTCCAACCAAAAGCCGATCCGTGGTGTTGTCTGCATTTTACTAAATACAAATTCAATGTATACAGAAAGATATAAGGAGTGGGAGGGATTCCGCCGTAGTTGGCATTGTAGGAAAATCCAAAAGTTTAGATTTTCCCACAATGCTTATCTTTTGGTCTTTGGTTCGGAATAGTGTAGTGCTGGCGGTCTATCTCTTGTTTTCGGTTGCTTGCTTCCTTACCGTACATGAGCATTGAGAGAAGGAGACAAGCAGATGTTGGGTTACGAAGAAAAGATATAGCGCCTCGAACTGCTCGACGCGGTGGCAGATGCCGGGAGGCTGGCGAGGGGCCTGGACCAGCTGCTCGAGTCCCTGGCTCACGCCGACCAGCTGGACCCGCTCGACGTCGAGGGGGTCCTGGCCCTGAGGTCTATAAGCGAGAGGTGTGCCGAGCGCATCGGCGACGCGGCGCGCATCCTGGAGGCTCAGAACGAGGTCCTCTATGCGGAGGAGCGGGCCAAAGTCAAACCGCGCGATAACTGAGGAACGAAACCCGGTCCGGAAACTGTTCCTTGATTCCGGCCGGATGATCTTCTCCGCCGCCCGGTGTCGCATTGTGTCCGAGCGGCTGATGTCCCCCTATTCCCAGTGCCGCGGCGTACCGCTGCGTTATAATTCAGAAAACGCATTTGTATTGCATTTCGAGGGATAGAGGCGCGAATGTCTAACGGCTATAAGGAGCTCATCAAGGGTAACCCCGGCGAGACCGAGATCAGGAGCTTCCTGGTAAACGGCGACCAGGTATCTGTGACCCTGCGCATCCCCGACACCCTGCGCGACGCGGCGAAGGAGGAGGCTGCCCTTCGCGGCATGAGCTTCTCCGCCTTTGTGCGCACTTGCATGATCGAAGAGCTCGCGAAGAAGGGACAATAGCCCGTGACGGAGCCAATGCACGACATCTCGGTCGAAGGCTTCATAGAGTCCTTCGACCGCCGATACCCGACTTTCATTCTCAAGACGTTGCTGTGCGACCGCACTACGGGGCGCAACATCATATGGGCCGACAACGAATACGAGGCCCTAGGCGACGGCTACATGGGCGATGACGAGATGACCGTCGAGAAGATCACGGGCATGAACTCCGGCGTCATCAAGCCGCGCATCGCCAAAGAGCAGGAGAAGCAATCCCAGCGCACCAAGAGCCGCGCCGAGGTGTTCACCCCGTCATGGCTGTGCAATCAGATGAACAACGACTTGGACGAGGCTTGGTTCGGCCGGCGCGATGTCTTCAACACCGAGATCGTTGCGGATGATGGCGCCAATACATGGACGCCGACTAGTGATCCAATCGAATTTCCAAAGTCAAAGGGACACGGCTGGCGCGCATACGTGGAGGCTACGCGGCTCGAGATCACGTGTGGCGAGGCGCCGTTTGTGTGCTCGCGCTACGACACCGTGACGGGAGACGAGCTACCCGTAAGCGAGCGCGTAGGCTTCCTTGACCGCAAGCTTCGCGTTGTGACCGAGAAGACCAAGACTCGCAAGGAATGGGTGCGCCGGGCCCTCGACGCGCTGCGCGCGACGTACGGCTTCGAGTACCAGGGCGACAACCTGCTTATTGCTCGCGTCAATGTGCTCGAGACGTTCGTCGAGCATCTCCGCAATCGCTGGGGGTCGGGCCCCCAACAGGACGAGCTCGAGCAGGCGGCATGGATCGTTTCCTGGAACTTCTGGCAGATGAACGGCTTCACAGACGCCGTGCCCACCAACAAGATGGGCGCCGAGGTGGAGTCGACCCTGGGGACGTTCGAGGAGCCCGAGCCGGAGCCGATGCAACCGTCGCTTTTCGACCTGTTCGATGACGTATTCCCCGACGAGACAACCGAAGAGACCAAAGAAGAGGAGCCAAGGGAAACGGTTCCCCTCTGCGTGATATACGACTGGCAGAACGGCGAGCCCTTCGAGTTCGCCGCATTGAAAGGTGAGGCAGCAATTATGGGAAAGAAGTTCTATGCGGTAATCGGTAATCCCCATATCAGCTTTCAGTGGCGGAACAAGATTCTGGCAATAAGACCTATGCACCGCCCATCTATCACGAGTTTATGGACTCGGCGTTCAAGGTTTCCGACAAGGTGGAGCTTGTCACTCCCGCTAGATTCCTATTTGACGCCGGCTCAACCCCAAAGGCCTGGAACAGGAAGATGCTTAACGACCCCCATTTCAAAGTGATGAGCTATAAAGCGGATGCGTCCAGCGCCTTTCCGAATACCGACATCAAGGGCGGTGTTGCCGTTACCTATCGAGATGCTGATCGGGATTTCGGTGCGATAGAAGTGTTCACACATTTCGATGAGCTTCGTACCATCAAAGAGAAGGTTGTAAAACATGGCATCCAACCCCTCGGCGATATCATCTTCGCGGCCGATAGCTACCACTTCACTGAAGCCATGCACGAAGACCATCCCGAGATTCGTTATGTTGACGACGACCATGGTCTGTTGAGCAAGAACCACGACTATGACCTTAAGACAAACGTTCTCGACAACCTTAACAATGTAGTTTTCTTTGACGAGATGCCTGGCGACGGAGATAGTTGCATCAGAATCTTTGGCAGAGGTCGCGCCGGAAGAGCTTACAAGTTCATTTCCGCCAGATATATCGCTCCGCATCCGAACCTCGACAAATGGAAAGTACTTGTTCCTGCCGCCAACGGATCGGGCGCGCTTGGAGAAGTGCTTTCTACGCCCTTAATAGGGCGGCCCTTAATAGGGCATACGCAGTCCTTCATAAGCATTGGCAGTTTCAATTCCGAAGCGGAAGCTACGGCTCTCCTCAAATACATAAAATCGAAGTTCGCTCGGACCATGCTCGGAATTCTGAAGATTACGCAGCACAATCCCGCACCAAAATGGAAGTATGTCCCCCTACAGGACTTTACTTCTGACTCCGACATCGATTGGTCGCAGTCTGTTGCTGACATCGACCGTCAGCTCTATGCGAAGTACGGCCTCGACGACGAGGAGATTCAGTTCATCGAATCCCATGTGAAGGAGATGGACTAGCAATGGCGAGCATCGACATCTCCCAGATCATCGAGACCACCGCTCCCGCGGTGCCGCAGATCTATGCCTACACCACGCCCGAGATCGTCCGCCACAACGGCTGGACCAAGATCGGCTACACCGAGCAGGACGTGCGCGAGCGAATCAAACAGCAAACGCACACCGCCGACGTGCAGTGGCATCTGGAGTGGAGCGGCAACGCCACGTGGGAGCACCGTGCGGGCACGTTCCATGACACCGACTTCCACGCCTACCTCGAGAAGCAGGGCGTCGAGCGCGAACCCAAGAAGGAATGGTTCAAGATTAGCGGCGAGGAGTCTCACCAGCAGTTCTACCGGTTCCGCGACACCGACGGCGTGCTGGACGCACCCGGCGCTGCCTCCTACACCCTGCGCGCCGAGCAGCAGCGCGCAGTGGAGCAGACGGGAGCCTTCGCCCGCGCCCATTGGGACGAGGGCGGCGCGCACGGCGGCGAGTTCCTGTGGAACGCCAAGCCGCGCTTCGGCAAGACGCTCACCGCATACGACCTGTGCCGCAGTATCGGCGCGCAGAAGGTGCTCATCGTCACCAACCGCCCTGCCATCGCCAACTCCTGGTACGACGACTACGTGAAGTTCGTGGGCTTGGAGGGCGGCTACCGCTTCATCAGCGGCGTGGACGCTCTGACCGGCAAGCCCTACTGCCTCAGCCGCGAGGAGTACCTGCGCGCCATCCGCAACGACCCGGAAGGCCCCAAGGGGTTCATCGAGTTCGTGAGCCTTCAGGACCTCAAGGGCTCCATCCGCTTCGGCGGCGTGTACCAGAAGCTCGACGAGGTGGCCGACCTCACCTGGGACGTGCTCATCATCGACGAGGCACACGAGGGCGTGGACACCTTCAAGACCGACGTGGCATTCGACCACATCAAGCGCCGCTTCACGCTGCACCTCTCTGGCACGCCCTTCAAGGCCATCGCAAACGAGAAGTTCGCCGACGACGCCATCTACAACTGGACCTATGCCGACGAGCAGCAGGCCAAGCGTGACTGGCCTGCCGACTCTGAGCAGCCGAACCCCTACGCCAACCTCCCCAAGCTCAACCTGCTCACCTACCAGATGAGCGACATCGTCGAGCAGGAGGCCCGCGGCGGCATGGAGATTGATGGCGAGCAGACCGAGTTCGCCTTCGACCTCAACGAGTTCTTCTCGACCAAGCACAACGGCGGCTTCGTGCACGACGCCGACGTGGATAAGTTCCTCGACGCGCTCACCACGCAGGAGAAGTTCCCGTTCTCGACACCCGGGCTGCGCGACGAGCTGCGTCACACGTTCTGGATGCTCAACCGCGTCGACTCCGCCCGCGCCCTCGCCAAGAAGCTGCAGGCGCACCCCGTCTTCAAGGATTACGAGGTGGTACTCGCTGCTGGCGACGGCAAGATCGACGCCGATGACGAGAACGAGAAATCGCTCGACAAGGTACGCCGCGCGATCAAGGACCACGACAGGACCATCACCCTTTCGGTCGGCCAGCTGACCACGGGCGTGACCGTGCCGGAGTGGACCGCCGTGCTCATGCTCTCGAACATGGCGAGCCCCGCACTGTACATGCAGGCGGCCTTCCGCAGCCAGAACCCGTGCCTGTTCGACCTGGGCGGCGGCAACTACGCGCGCAAGGAGAACGCCTACGTCTTCGACTTCGACCCGGCGCGCACGCTTACTATCTTTGAGCAGTTCGCCAACGACCTGTACGGCGAGACCGCGCGCGGCGGCGGCGATGTCGAAACGCGCGAGCGCCATATCCGTCAGTTGCTGAACTTCTTCCCCGTCTACGGCGAGGACGAAGAGGGGCAGATGGTCGAGCTCGACGCCGAGCAGGTGCTCAGCGTGCCGAGGCGCATCCATGCCCGCGAGGTGGTCAGGCGCGGCTTTATGAGCAACTTCCTGTTCCAGAACATCGCGAGCGTCTTCCGCGCGCCGGCAGAGGTCGTGGAGATCATCCAGCGCTTCGATCCCTACGAGCAGGGCAAGGCACAGAACGCCGAGAAGAACAAGGTCGAGATCGATGAGGGCACGGCCGACGAGCTCTCCATCAACGACGAGGGCGAGGTGGAGATTCCCGACGAGCAGGTCGTAGGCAAGGCTGCGGACATCTTCGGGCCGAAGGTCTACGGCGACATCGCCGTCGAATTCTCAGGCCACATGGACGACATCGCGAAAGCCCACGAGGCCGATGACGACGATCGGGTGATGCTCGACAACCTCAAGGAGGCCTTCAAGCAGAGCGTGACCGCGCCTCTGGTACAGGCCGCCAAGGAGAGCTACGGCAGCGAGCTCAAGCCGCGCCAGCAGCAGCAGATCGAGCGCAAGGTCCAGGCGGACGCCGACATCCAACTCAACCGCCAGGTCGGCGACTACCAGATTCAGGCGCGCCGCATCGAGCAGTCGCGCAAGGACGAGCTCAAGGCGGCGACAAGCGAGACCGAGCGCGCCGAGGTGAACAAGCGCCATGACGAGCAGAAAGCGGAGGCGTTCCAGACGCTCGCCCAGAAGCTCGAGGACTCCCGCGAGGAGCTCGTGCAACGCGCCGGCGAGACCGTGGTGCGCGAGGTGGAGACGGCGAAGAAAGAGGACGAGAAGCAGGGCATCGAGGACAAGGTGCGCGCTCATCTGCGCGGCTTCTCGCGTACCATCCCGTCGTTCCTCATGGCCTACGGCGAAGAGGGCACGACGCTCGCGAACTTCGACACCGTGATCCCCGCTGACGTCTTCCAGGACGTCACGAGCATCACCGTTGATGAGTTCCGCTTTTTGCGTGATGGCGGCGACTACACCGATGGCGAGACCGGCGAGGTAAAGCGCTTCGTTGGGCACCTCTTCGACGAGGTCGTATTCAACGACTCCGTGAGCGAGTTCATCAAGCTGCGCGAACGCCTGGCCAATTACTTCGACGAGTCCCAGACAGAGGACATCTTCGACTACGTGCCGCCCCAGAAGACCAATCAGATCTTCACGCCGCGCAACGTCGTGGTTCAGATGGTGGACCTCTTCGAGAAGGAGAACCCGGGCTGCTTCGATGACCCGAGCCACACCTTCGCCGACCTGTATATGAAGTCTGGCCTCTACATCACCGAGATCATCAAGCGCCTGTACCGAAGCGAGGGCATGAAGGCCGCCTTCCCGGACGACCGCGAGCGTTTGGACCACATCCTGGAGCATCAGGTGTTCGGCATCGCGCCCACCAAGATTATCTACGAGATTGCCACCCACTTCATCCTGGGTTTCCACGACGAGGTCGGCCAAGGATGTGACTCTAACTTCGAGCTCGCGGACGCCGCGGAGCTCGCCAAGGAGGGCACGCTGGAGGCATACGTCGAGCGCGTCTTCGGGCCCAAGCTGGGCGAGGCGTAGCGCGTGGCGGAAGTAGTCGACAGCAAACAGGATGGGCGTGCAGAGGCTGCGCGAGCGGCGGTGAGTGCGGCACGGCGTGAGGATACCGAACTTTGCGCCCGTCTAGTCTTTCGCGTCTCGCGCAATGAGCTAAGGCGCGTGGGGATCACCACGCCCATCGCTCTCTACGATGAGCTGAAGCAGGTCTTCTGGAACGCAGACGAGGGCGTCACCCTGGGCGACCACCTCTCTGTCGGGTTCGGCAAGGTCGACCGCCGCCGTCAGGTGCGCGCCTTCGCCGAGCGCCATGCGGACGAGCCCAGAAACGTCGCCGCGAAAGCCTACGAGCGCGAATACGGCTTCAGCGCAGGCATCGCCGCGATATGGCTCGACCTGTTCGCCGAGCCCGCGGACGTGAGCTTCTCGGAGTGGCTTGGCGTCGAGGTCGCTGAATGCCCGACGGGCGCCCCGGCCTCCCGTGCGGATGTGCCCGTAGCGCACGACACCGAGCGCGAGGCACCCACCCTCGAGGGCTTCCTTGCCCGGGAGCTTGCCGGCCGCATCTGCGACGAAGGCCTCGTGCGTCGGCGCTTCGCCTTCGAGTTTCCCGACGATCCGCCCGAAGCGCTCGACCGCGGCATCGAGGATGCGGGCTACTACGAGGACCGCGGCTTGCTCTTCCGAGAAGGGAGCACCCCGAACGACCACTTCACGCGGCTGCTGGCCGAGCATCCGTCTTTCGCGAAGGGCGACGCCGGCTTCGAGAACGCCGTGTGGCAGCACCCCGCCTTCCGCCAGGTGCTGCGCCAGGCGCTTTCGGACCACCGCTTACTTCTCTACGAGGGCGACAGCTACATCTCGTTCTCGCGGCTGCACGACGTGCTAGGCGCGCGCATGGCGGACATCGAGTCGTACGCGCCCGCGGTGAGCGTGGATGCGCCCGAAGGCGAGCCCTTCACCGTGGCGAGCCTGCGCGCGGGCGGCGCCACTCCGCATCCGCTGTACGGGCTGGACATGCCCGACGACTTCTACGAGGGACTGCTCGACGCGGGAGGGCTCCTGCGCAGCTGCACGCTCGCCGGAACCAAGGTGTTCGTCGCCGGAGGCGAGGGGCGGCTTTCCGCAGCCGACCTCATCGAGTGGATCGTCGCCCACCATGAGGGAATCGAGCGCGATGAACTGCCGAGACTGCTCGCGAACGATCTGGGCATCACGTGCCCGGCACCGCTTCTGACGACGACCATTTACAACTCCGACGTCTACTACGACGACATCGGGGACGCATATTACTCATCCATGGAGGCATGGAAGAAGGAGGCACGAAATGAGCTTGCTTGAGGAAGGGATCGCGACTGGCAACGTCCTGCCGACGGGTCGCAAGGAGAAGCACTCCATCGACAACGTGACGCGCGACTTCGACATCTACCGCATCAAGTGCGATCTGCTGTTCTACAACGACCAGAACGACCGCATCGCCACTTGGGTAAGCGAGTACAACTCCGCGCAGGGCGCGGATCTGCTCGCCCTTGGCCGCGACGAGTACAACGGCGTCATCGAGGACTTCATCGTCGAGAGCAACCCCGGCGCGCTCAGGAAGACCGAGAAGAGCATCGCCCTTCGCGGCCAGCTTAGGCCGGGCATCGTGCTCAACGACGGACGCGTCATCGACGGCAACCGACGCCTGACCTGCGTCCGCCGCCTCGCGCGGGCGAACAACGAGGCGGGCTGGTTCGAGGCCGCCATCCTCGACGACGCCACAGGCAGCGACCCCAAGCGCATCAAGCTGCTCGAGCTCGCCATCCAAATCGGCGAAGAGGAGAAGGTGGCGTACGATCCCGTCGACCGCCTCGTCGGCGTATACCGCGACGTGGTTAAGAACCACCTCATAACCCCTGCGGAGTACGGCAACGCGACGGGCATGACCGAGGCGGAGGTGAAAAAACTCGTCGACCGCGCCCAGTACATGGAGGAGTTCCTCGAATTCTGCCAGGCCCCCGAGCAGTACCACCTCGCCCGCGCCCTCAAGGTCGATGGCCCCTTGGGCGAGTTCAGCCGCGTGCTGAAGAAGTACGACAACAGGCGCGACAAACAGCTTGTCAAACGACTCATGTTCGCCAACATGGTGGTGCAGCCCGAGGGCGACATCACCCGATACGTGAGAGACTTCGGCAGCGTGGCAGGCACGGATGCGGAGGCCGACTTCAAGGCCGCCGAGCTGCAGGCCATGTCCGAGCTCCTCGAGAAGATGGGTCCCGACGCCCTCACGCGCGAGAAGGTGAGCGAGCTGCGCTCGGACGGCAACCTCGTCGACGGCTTCAAGCGCGCAGGCGACCGCGCAAGAGAGACCGTGCGCCGCGTCAAGCTCATGGACACGCCCGCCAAGAAATCCGCCGACTGCCTCTCCGAGCTCGAGAAGATCCTTCCCGAGATGCTCGACGTGCTGGGACCCGACGAGCTCGAGAAGGTGCGCCGCAACCTCGTTGCCGTCGCCGACAAGGTGGAAGAGCTGATCGGTGAGATCGATGAGCGCGCCTAGGGCCGTCGTCTGCTACGACGAGGCGCGCCCCGGCATGTACCTGCGCATCGAGGGGCAAGACATCGCCTCGTTCATGGCCTCGGCCGCATGGCGCGCCTGGCTGTACTACCCGGCGAGCGCCGTCGACGGCACCGATCGCGACCGCATCCTACTCGACGGCGGCATGGGCCTTCGCGAGTGCCAGGACATGCTCGAGGCGATCATGGAGGCCGACGGCCACGGCGTCGAGGTCGCGGTTGACCCGAGCTTCGGCGCCTTCGTGAACGCCGGCGAGACCTACATCCGCGAGCGCTCCGAGGTGGGGTTGGCCATCAAGGCGCAGACCGCCGAGGGCATCGCCGACGACCCCCAGCTGGGGCCGCGCTTCCGGGAGTTCCGCGACGTAGTGAACGCCTCGATGGTGCGTCCCCTGCGCGACCGGCAGATGCTCGACGCCTTCTTCATGGCGACGGTTGGGCGCGCGGCCGACTTCTCGGTGCCCGGCGCCGGCAAGACCGCGACGGTGCTCGGCGTGTTCGCCTACCTTCGCCATTTGGGGCTCGCGCGCCGCATCGTGGTGGTTTGCCCCAAGAACGGCTTCGAGTCGTGGGAGAAGGAGTGGGTCGCCACCTTCGGGGATAAGCTGCCTTTGAGCTGCTTCTCGCTGGGAGACCCCGCCATAGCGGCGATGTCGACCGAGCGCAGGCGCAACGCGCTGTCGCTCGACAGCGGCGCGTGCAACCTGTTCACGTTCAACTACGAGTCGCTCTCGGGCTACGTGCGGGAGCTGCATGCCATCATCCCCGACCAGACCCTGCTCGTCTTCGACGAGGTGCACCGGGTGAAGGCCATCGGCGGCAGGCGCGCGGAAGCCGCGCTCGAGGCGGCCGACGGCGCGAAGTTCGTGATCGCCCTTACGGGAACGCCCATCCCGAACACCTACCAGGACATCTACAACCTGCTGCACATCCTGTACCCCGAGGACTACGACACGTTCTTCGGCTACGAGCCGGGCGAGCTCCGCGCGCCCGATGCGGACCTCCAGGCAAGCCTCAACGACAGCCTGGCGCCCTTCTTCTGCCGAACGAACAAGGACGAGCTCGGCGTGCCGCGCCCGGAGCCCGACGAGATCGTGGAGGTCGAGGCGACGCCCGATGAGGACACATTGCTGCGAGTCCTGTACGCGTCTTGCCCCAACGCGCTCGCGAGGATCATACGCACCCTGCAGCTCGAGAGCGACCCCGAGATGCTCTGCTCTGCAGTGGACCCAGGCGACCTCGAGTACGTGCTCGACCAGGTCGGCGATGACTACTCGGATATCGACTACGTCGACTTCTCGCAGACGTTCTACGAGGCCATCGAGCGAAGCCGCCCGAGCTCGAAGCTCGTGGCGTGCGAGCGGCTCGTGGAGCGCATCGTCGCCGAAGGCCGCCCCGTCATAGTATGGTGCATCTTCGTACGCAGCATCAGCAACCTCCGCCGCGACCTCGCCGCCATGGGGATTCCGGCAGAGGCGATCTACGGCGCCACGCCACAGGAAGAGAGACGCGAGATTCTGGACGACTTCCGCGCGGGGCGCTTCAGGGTGCTCGTGACCAACCCGCAGACGCTTGCCGAGTCGGTCTCTCTGCACAGCGTCTGCCACGACGCGGTGTATTTCGAGTACAGCTACAACTTGGTGCACCTGCTGCAGTCAAAGGACCGCATACACCGTCTGGGCCTGCCCGACGACCAGAAGACGCGCTACTACTTCATGCGCGAGAAGTTCATGCGCGACGGCAGGGAGCTATCCCTCGACGCCGTGATCTACGACCGCTTGAAGGAGAAGGAGCAGACGATGCTCGACGCCATCGACCGCGGCTGCCTTGAGGGCGGCTACCTCGATGACGAGGACCTGCGTATCGTCTTCGAGCGCCTGCTGGGAGAAGATGCCAAGAGCCTGGAATACTAAGAGGCCGAACGGCGCACTGACGATATTGGCTCATAAGTAACAACTGCGAAGGAAAGATAGGGCTTTAAGGATGGATGCAGGAAAATCTACGATAAGCGGCGTGTTCAACGGATCGCGCCTGCTCGAAATACCTTTCTACCAAAGGGCGTACGTCTGGGGAGAAGAGCAATGGGAGCGCTTCCTCGGCGACATGGAGTTCGTCACGGCTTCGAAGCGACCTTATTTCCTGGGCTCGATCATCCTGAAGCAAGCCTCCTCCGGCAACACTTGGTCCGAGGTGTCCGAGGTTCGCACAGTCATCGACGGCCAGCAGCGCCTCACGACCATGGTCATCTTCTTCAAGGCACTCTGCGCGAGAATCGACGCCGATAGGCTGTTCGAGCGAGATTTCGTCCTGGAGACCGGCGAAGTCGCCTTGAGACATGGCAAGTACGACCGGCAGGATTTCGAGAAGGTCGTCAGCGCCACGGGCTGCGAGCCTGTCGAGGGCTCCTCGTCCATCGTCCTTGCCTACAACTATTTCCTCAAGAACATCGACCCAGAGAAGGTCGACAGGAACACGATCAAGTCGAACGTCCAGTTCGTCTGCATCGATCTCACCGAGGGCGAGGACGAGCAGCAGATATTCGACACCATCAACTCGCTCGGGGTGCGCCTGACGACGGCGGAGCTCCTCAAGAACTACTTCTTCAACCGCGAGAACGAGCAGGCGTTCAAGGAGTGCTGGGAGGACGTCTTCGAACCCACGGCGGAGAAGAGGGAGTATTGGGAGCAGGAGGTCGTTACCGGGCGCATCAAGCGCACGCTCGTCGACCTGTTCTTCGACGCGTTCCTCCAGATCCTGGTTCAGGACAAGAAGCGCGGCGTCACGACCGAGGACAAGCTCTTCTATTCGCGCACGTCCAACCTCTTCCAGTCCTACAAGGACTTCATCGGCAGGTACTGCAACGGAGACAAGGACGAGATCCTCGACAGCATGAAGGCGTATGCCGAGGTGTTCGAGTCCACGTTCGACCCCGGCTACTGCGACGCGGACATCCCCTCCGCTCCCGGCGTCGAGCGCCTGAACGTGCTGATATTCGGCCTCAAGAACTCGACGCTCATCCCGTACGTGCTCTACGTTCGCAAGAACGCGGAGTCTTCGGGCGAGGAATCCGAGGTCTTCGCCCTGCTTGAGAGCTACATCGTCCGCCGAACGCTGGTTCAGGCGACCACGAAGAACTACAACAGGCTGTTCACCTCGCTGATCCTGAACGAGGTGAAGGACGCGGAGACGCTGAGGAAGGCTCTTGAAGCAAACGAAGAGGCGACGACGTACATGCCCGGCGATGACGAGGTTCGAAGGGCGTTCGAGGAATCGTGTCTGTACAACCTTCAGTCCAAGGGCGTTCTCTATCTGCTGGAAAGCGCCATTCGCCCAGGCATGAGCAGCACGGCCCTGCTCGGGTTCAACCAGTACACCCTCGAACACATGATGCCCAAGAAGTGGCGCAACAAATGGGGAGCCCTCGACGATGAGGCTGCCACGCGAAGGGACAGGAAGCTCCTCACGCTCGGCAACCTCGCCATCATCACGCATTCGCTCAACGCCTCCATCCGCGATGCCGATTGGCCCACCAAGAAGCAGGGAAAGGGATACAAGGACGGTCTTGCCCTCTGCGCCGCCGGCCTTGCGACCATGGCCGGCGCCCTGGAGAAGGAGTCTTGGGACGAGGGCGATATCGCCGATCGCGCCGAATGGCTTGCGGACAAGGCGTTGGAGGTCTGGCGTTAAACCTTACATGCGCCCCATCTCGAAGATGCTTGCGGTGTCGGAGCCCGCATCCATGACGGATGTTGTCGGCTCTTCCAAATGCGAGGTTTGCGGTGGCGCTTCCGTCACTGGTGCCTCAACCCCCTCGCCGAGCGCCAGGAAGAACCTCATCACGAGCTCGATCCTCTGCTGCAGGGACTCGCTCAGCTCGCCGTAGGAGGCCGCCAGCCGTACTTCCTTGGACAACTCCGCCATCGAGTCCTTCAACGCCTTCTGCACGCTTACAGAGGGCCTCACCTCGACCTGGGTATCGGTGAGCTTGGCGATGATGTAGTCCTGCCTGCTCATGCCGCTCCAGGCTGCCATCTCGCATATGAGCTTGTGCTCCTCGGGCGTGCAGCGAAACGCCATCGTCTTGCTGCGCTTGCGGGCGCTGTTCTCGCACGGCATCTTGCTTACCCCCTCGCTCCATCGAGCGCGGCGGCCATCTCGTCCTGCTTCGTGGGGAACAGGTGCGCGTAGCGGTAGGTGATGTCCACCGCCTCGTGGCCCATGCGCTCGGCGATGGCCAGCGCGGAGAAGCCCATCTCGATCAGCAGGCTCACGTGGCTGTGGCGTATGTCGTGTATGCGGATGCGCTTCACGCCCGACGCCTTGCACCCGCGCTCCATCTCGTGGGCCAGGAAGTGCTTGGTCACGGCGAACAGGCGCTCGTCGGGGGCGACGTCGTCGCGCATCTCGATGAAGTCCGCCATCTCGTCGCGAAGGAAGGCGGGCATGACGATCGTGCGCACGGACTTGGGCGTCTTGGGGTCGGTCACGGTGTCCACGCCGTGGAGGCTCTGGTACGACTTGTTGATGCGCAGCCGCGAGCTATCCAGCATGAAGTCGGACGGCGTGAGCGCCAGGAGCTCGCCGCAGCGTATGCCCGTCCAGTACAGCAGCTCGAAGGCGTGGAACGACAGCGGCTTGTCCATGACCGCCTCGCTGAACCTCAGGTACTCGTCCTTGGTCCAGAACTGCATCTCGCCGCCCTTCTTCGAGCCTATCTTGTCGACCCTGCGCACCGGGTTGTCGGTGAGGCCGTAGTAGCGCTCGGCGTGGTTGAAGATGGCGTTCAGTTGGTTGTTCACCGTGCGCAGGTACGTCGGCGCCCAGGGCTTCCCGTCGGCGTCCCGGTGCTCGGTGAGCTCGTTTTGCCACCTGATGAGGTCGATCGGCCTCACGTCGCACATGCGCATGTCTCCGAAGAACGGCACGAGCTTGTCGTTGATGATGTACTCCTTGGTGATCCACGTGTGCTCGCGTACGCGCGGCTTCACCTCGGAGGCGTACACCTCGACGAACTCGGAGAACGTCATGTCCATGGCCCCGCCGTTAAGGCTCTTGAACTGGCTCTCCCACACTGCGGCCTCCACCTCGGAGGAGAAGCCGCGCTTCGTCTTGTGGCGCTTCGAGCCGCGGGCGTCGCGGTAGTAGCACTGCACGTAGAACGTGCCGTTGTTGCCATCCTTGTACACGGGCATGTCAGTCCACCTCCGGGAAGTACAGGGCGTCGAAGACGTCGCTCCGGACGCGTCCGCGGATAACCACGCGCCCGCGCGCCTCCTGCTCGGCGTTTATCTTCCTGATCACCTCGTAGGCGCTGCCTTTCTTGATCCTCAGCAGCTCCGCGACCTCGTCGGCGTCCAGCATGTGCGGCCTCGGCGTCTTCGCCACCTTCTCGTCCATGGCTCCTCCAATCAATGGCGTACGAATACGTACGGTTTACAGATTCAGAGTAAACGTACGTATCTGTACTGTCAATAGAATTGCGTACATTTACGTACGCTGATAAGATGTGCTGATACGTAATTCCAGGAGGAGGGCGCATGTCCGTAGGCAAAAACATAAGGCGGTACCGCAAGTCGCGCGGCATGACGCAGGCTCAACTCGCCGAGGCCGTCGGCCTGACCGAGGGGGCCGTGCGCCACTACGAGAGCGGCATCCGCGCCGTCAAGCCCGAGCTGCTCGAGTCCATCTCCGCGGCGCTCGGCGTGTCCGTCAACGCCCTCAAGGACTATGGCGTCGAGACCGCGGGCGACCTCATGTCGCTGCTCGTGCGGCTCGAGGACTCGTTCGGCATCGTTCCCTCCGCCGACGGCACGGGCCTCTCCCTGAACCCCAAGGCTCCGCACGCGCCCAAAGCCGCGACGGCGATCGAGCTGTGGGCAGAGAAGCGCGCGCAGCTCGAGAACGGCGAGATCGACGCCGACGAATACGAGGACTGGAAAGCCTCGCTGTAGCGGCTCCCCGCATTTCGCAACCAGCGCAACCGAATCAGGACGCCAAGCTAGGCGGTGAGCGCCGCTCACGCCTGCGTATGTTGAGTTTTTACTCCCCATTGCATGCAAAGGCATTTTCGGCGCACCTGGGGAGTAAATGACGCGGTGGCTTACATGGCGGCACACGGCGGTACCCCGCGGCATTTCCCCTGATTACTCCCGCTTTCCTTGAGACGGTGAGATTCTTTACTCCCCATTAACGACCTGGGAAAACGCCGCACAGAGACCGTCAAAAGGCCTATTGAGTTCGATTTGAGTTTCAAAGGACCTAAAACGGCCCCTTTTCGTTCTCGGGGACAAAAATCGCGCGTCTACTCACTCGGGATAAATCCTTACTCCCATTCCTCCGAATACCGCCCCGTGCCTTGCCGTCTCGAAACACGGGGAGTAAATCGCGAAATTGCAGGTGAAAGGGAGTAAATAGCCAAAGAAAAAGCCTCCGTTCCGACGCGGGAACAGAGGCTCGATAATCGGATTTACTCACCAATGTCGCTGGCGGCTTTGCCGTGACTCTCGTACAAAACGAAACTCAGCAGCACAGTGCGGCACTCAAAAATACAGGTCAGAACCCTGTCAGACTACTCCCACTCGATCGTTGCCGGTGGCTTCGACGTCACGTCCAGCACCACGCGGTTCACTTCAGCAACCGAGTTGGTGATGCGCGTCGAGATCTTCGCCAGCACGTCGTACGGCAGGCGGGTCCAGTCTGCGGTCATCGCGTCTTCCGAAGAAACGGGACGCAGGACGATCGGGTGGCCATAGGTGCGACCATCACCCTGAACACCCACGGAACGAACATCTGCAAGCAGAACGACCGGGCACTGCCAGATTTCAGAATCGAGACCAGCAGCAGTCAGCTCTTCGCGAACAATCAGGTCAGCTGCACGCAGGATGTCGAGGCGTTCCTTCGTGACCTCGCCGATGATGCGAATACCGAGGCCCGGGCCCGGGAAGGGCTGGCGCTCAACCAGGTAGTCGGGCAGACCGAGCTCGCGACCAACGGCGCGGACCTCGTCCTTGAACAGGGTGCGCAGGGGCTCAACGAGCTCGAACTTCATGTCGTCGGGCAGGCCACCAACGTTGTGGTGGCTCTTGATGTTTGCTGCACCCTCGCCACCACCAGATTCGACAACGTCCGGGTACAGGGTGCCTTGAACGAGGAACTTGACCTCGCCACCTTCCGCACCGATCTGTTCAATGACCTGCTTCTGAGCAGCCTCGAATGAGCGAATGAACTCACGACCGATGATCTTGCGCTTGGTTTCCGGATCGGAAACGCCCGCGAGCGCGCTGAGGAATCGTTCGGATTCGTCGCAGGTCACAACGCGGATGCCCATGCCTCGCGCATAGTCGCCTTCGACCTGTTCGCGTTCGCCCGCGCGGAGCAGACCGTGGTCGATGAAGAAGCAGGTGAGCTGGTCACCGACTGCCTTGTGAACCAGCGCTGCTGCCACGGAAGAGTCAACACCGCCGGAGAGCGCGCAGATCACCTGAGCGTCGCCAACCTGCTTGCGGATCGCCTCGACCTGTTCGTCAATGATGGAGCCTGCGGTCCATGAGGGTTCCAGTCCAGCGCCTTCGTAGAGGAAGTTCTTCAGAGCGTCCTGGCCACACTGCGAGTGGCCGACTTCGGGGTGCCATTGCAGACCGAACAGCTTGCGGGAGCGATCTTCGAACGCTGCAACCGGGGTTTCGGAGGTGGATGCGGTGACCTCGAACCCTTCGGGAGCCGCCTGGACTGCATCACCGTGGCTCATCCACACGACCTGGTCAGCGGGAGTGCCAGCGAAGAGGCAGGACGAGGTGCCGACGGAAGCGTCCGTATGCCCGTATTCGCGGGTGCCGGTGCGACCGACGGTTCCTCCGAGGACAGCGGCCATTGTCTGGAAGCCGTAGCAGATACCAAGCAACGGAACACCGGCATCGAAGATTGCGGGGTCAATCGACGGAGCGCCCTCTTCGTACACGGAGGACGGGCCACCCGACAGGATGATCGCTGCCGGGTCCTTCGCCAGCATGTCGGCGACCGACATGGTGTGAGGAACGATCTCAGAGTAAATGGAGGCTTCACGAACGCGACGGGCGATCAGCTGCGCGTATTGTGCGCCAAAATCAACGACGAGGACGGGGCGAGGAGTTGAATTCATGGCTCAATCGTACCTGCCGCTCGTCAGCGAAACGACCCGCGCGAGCGTTCAACGCGTCTCAACCCGCTCCCCACCACCGCGCTTGTTCACCAATCCCACCTCCTCACCACCGCGCTTGTTCACCAATCCCACCCCACTCACCACCCCGCTTGTTCACCAATCGCCACTCAAAAATACGAGGCTGCGCGTCCCCGTCTCGCTCCCCATCCGGTGAACAAGCGTGGCCAAAAACCCACAGATGCTTGAACAAGCGCGGTCAATGAAGCCCGTTCAAGCACCTCGTTTCTTGAACAAGCGCGGTCGGTTGAGCGCAAGAAAACCTAGAGGTACGACACAATAGACTCATGCCTGCCAACGACCACCAGATGCCAGCCTTCGGCGCTTTCATGCTCGAACGTGGCAAACACGGCAGTCATAAACGCTTCCCGGACGGTCGCAAGCTTTCCAACGCAGAGCGTCAAGCGCTCCCACTCATCGCGGAATTAAACGCTCCCCTGCAAGTGGCTCGAGACCAGATCGCCAGCATTGCTCACTCCCGAGACGTCCCATGGTTGATCGATCAGTTCCTCAGCCCCGTCGCACTCGCCTCGAAGAAGCGCGTAAAGCTTCCAAACTGGAACCTCCTCTTGAAAGCAGTTGCGCACATCGAAGGAGCATTTGATGCCCAAGACCCCACGATTGCTCCGGCCCACACCCCAGATGTTCCACGTAAGAAACTGCTGGCCGGCCTCGTGAACTGGGCCGAGGCAACCCGAACGAGAGCCAGCGACCCACGCTGGGGCGACATCGACGGCCAGCCTGTCACGCACGCGCAATTTGTTGCTTGGCGAGCGTCAACGGCACGGCAGGAGCTTGCAGTCATCCCTCACCTCGAAGTACCCGCACCATTCGCTCACGCCTTGGAAATCGTGCAGGCATGGGACACCGTGCTTGCTGATCGCGGTTATGTTGGCGAGCAGTTTTCTCTGCGTGAAGAGGTTGTTCGACTGCACAACTGGCCGGGCGATCAGTGGGTTGACGGCGACGACTATGCTTCGGCGCAAAAGCGTTTTCACCGTCGCTTGAAGAAGGCGCGCAAGCTCGCCGATGATCCGGTGCGCGACGCGGTAATGCAACGCGCTCTTTACCTGCGCGAGGGGCTCCTCCTTGATGGAGTTGACCCGTTACAATGGTTCCTTGCAGTTTGTAAGTTCCGCTGGTCTGCGCCGGATATGCTCGACGTCCGCCCGGAGATTTTTACGTGGAAACTCGCCGAACAGCTCGCTCATCTTGCCGGAGCTCCGGGGCACGATGATCAGTCGGCAAGTATCGACCTGTCGACGCTGACCGTGAATGACCCGCGCGAATTGGGGCAAGGTAACCTGCGTGCAGTCAGCGGCCCGCGGATCATGATCGACTTGGATGAAGATGTTGTGACAGCGCTTCCACCAGGGTGCCGAGTACGACGTTTCATCGTTTCGGGGCAGTCTGCTCTGGGCCCGGATTGGACCGTGTATTGGGTTGATTCAGAACGCGGGGATGCGCGCGTTATCTTGGATCTCGTCGAGTCCGAGAAGCTGCACCCGAACGTCATCTTCGTCTCCGACGGACAGCCTGACGACCTGGCGAATCTACTGCGCCCATTCTTGGAAGTCGCTTTCGAGATTCCCACGAACCCTCTGACTGCGCACAGTCACATCCCGGGCGTCATGCCACTCTTCCCCGAGCATCCAGACGCGGGGCTGTAGCTTCGAGCCTGATTTCAGGGTGTCAGAGGCTCAAAATGAGGCACCACAGTCTCTCGGTTCCGCGCGTTCCGCGTGCTCTCGGTGTTCCTTGCAAACTCGCCACTTTACCGCGCTTGTTCACCTTTCCTTCGCACACGGCAGTGTACTCAGATGAAATTCCCCCTGCCGGAGCGCTCCAGCAGGGGGATAATCAGTGGACGATGTCGCCGTTTCCAACAACCTCGCCGAAATGCAGGTCAGTGTGCGAAGTGGCGCGTGCCCGTCATGTACATCGTGATGCCAGCAGCCTTCGCAGCTTCGATGGATTCCTCGTCGCGGACGGATCCGCCAGGCTGAACGACAGCCTTCACGCCGGCATCAATCAGGACCTGCAGGCCATCAGCGAAGGGGAAGAACGCATCGGATGCGGCAACCGCGCCGATGGAACGCTGCTCAGTTTCGGCGCCAAGAATGTCTTCTGCGCGCGCACCGCCAGCGGACTGAATATCTGCGCCCGCATCCTTGGCCGCGTCACCGGTAGAGCGACCTCCCAGCGTGTTTGCGCGTTCGACTGCAAGCTTGCAGGAATCAACGCGGTTGACCTGTCCCATACCGACGCCGACCGAAGCCTCATCCTTAACCAGCAGGATCGCGTTAGAGCGGACGGCGCGAACCGTGCGCCATGCGAACTCAAGGTCAGCTAGGGTTGCAGCATCCGCGGCTTCACCTGCGACGAGCGTCCAGTTTGCCGGATCGTCGCCGACTGCATCGACGTCATCGCGGTCCTGAACCAGCAGGCCACCAGAAATCTGCTTGAACTCTCTGGCACCGACTGCCAGCGGAGCAACTTCCAGGACACGCAGATTCTTCTTCGCAGACAGGACCTCGAGCGCACCCTCATCGTATCCGGGGGCCAGCACAACCTCGGTGAAGATCGGGACGATCTGCTTAGCCAGTTCAACGCTGACCGGGCGGTTCACGGCGATCACGCCACCGAATGCGGAGACGGGGTCACACGCGTGCGCCTTGCGATGTGCCTCGGCGACGTCGTCGGCAACGGCGATACCGCAGGGGTTCGCGTGCTTGATGATGGCGACGCAGGGGCGCTCATGGTCGTAGGCAGCGCGCAGGGCAGCGTCACCGTCGGTGTAGTTGTTGTAGCTCATTGCCTTGCCATGCAGCTGGCGAGCATTGGCGATGCCGGGCAGAAGCTCGTTTTCGTCGAGGTCTTCTTCGTCTGCGATCTCGCGGTACACGGCAGCGTTCTGATGCGGATTCTCACCGTAGCGCAGGGAGTCAACGCGTTCGAAAGCATCGGCGACGAACGCCGGCATGTCGCCTTCTTCGTCGTCAGCTTCGACGATTTCTTCGGATTCCCCGTCGACGGCAAACCCGAGGGACTCAAGGAACGCAGCATCGGAAGCGTCGAGGTGGGTTTCGCAGACCTCGTCCAATTCGTCGCGGACATCGTCCAGATCGAGCTGATCGGCAAACCAGCCGGAGATGGCCAGATCGTAAGTTGCGGTATGTGCGAAGGCGCGTGCTGCCAGTTCGCGACGTTGTTTCAGCGTGAAACCTTCAGCCCGGGCAGCTTCAATAACCGCAGCGTAGGAATCGGGCGAGGTCACGACTGCAACCGACGGATGGTTCTTCGCCGCTGCACGCACCATGGACGGGCCACCGATATCAATCTGCTCGACGCATTCGTCAAAGCTACCCCCGCCGGCAACCGTCTGAGTGAACGGGTAGAGATTGCAAATAACCAGGTCAAATGCCTTCACGCCGAGTTCGCTGATCTGCTCGCGGTGGTCAGCCTTGCGCTGATCAGCAAGAATGCCCGCGTGAATCATCGGGTGCAGGGTCTTCACGCGACCTTCGAGAACCTCAGGGAAACCGGTGACGTCGTCAACGGGGGTAACCGGGACGCCAGCTTCTGCGATCTTCGCGGCGGTCGAGCCGGTGGAAACAATTTCAACGCCAGCGCCAGCAAGTGCGGTGGCAAGCTCAATCAGACCGGTCTTGTCATAGACGGAAATAAGAGCGCGGGTAATGGGGCGGACGTCAATAGCTTCGAGATTGTCCAGGCGAACGGACATGGGTTCCTCCAGTAATGGTTGATCATGCCCGGCGCCCAGGCGGGCGACGCCTCACGGGTACTTCGGGTTGCTCCCCGGTGGTGATCCACCCTCGCCAGTTGCAACCTACGGCGATCGTATCCCGTAGCGCGTGTGCGTTCCAAGCAGGTCCAGTGAGGGATTCGCCCCACATTCGCCTTCCGCGTGCCAGTTATCGACGAGGCCGACCGCGCTTGTTCAAGGTTCCGTCGAAGCTCAGCGTCCCAGTCTTCGCGCGTTTCAAAGTGAGAAACTAGCAAACAAAGTGCGCGAGGCCTCGTTCCTTCGCTCAGTCGATCGCTGAACACTCCCTGTCTGCACCCACTAGAACCGCCGTGGCGCCGAACGTGGGATCTTCGCACGCTTGAACAAGCGCACGCTTGTTGGAGCCTTCGCCGGATACAGAACAGTTAACCGCGCTTGTTCAAGCGGAGCGTGCACCGATCAATGAGTCGGTTCGGTGTTCATTCGCCCTCTTCCAAGCGCGCTTGTTCACCGGTCGAGAGCGAAGAGAGGTCAAGACGCTCAGTTGCAAGCGCATCTTCGGAGCGCGCTTGTTCAGCTTCCTGCTGAGCCGGAAACTTCACCGTCGGCTCAACAACTTGGGGAGTCGGTGTCCATGGAACAAGTTCAGGTTCCGACTGGGATTCTTTGGGGGTGTCATCGGCGCGCTTGTTCACCAAAACCTCGAGTTCTTCCTCGGTCGGGTCAGTATCAATTTCATCCGGTTCCGGAGTCTCTTCTGCTTCAACAAGCGCGGTCGAAACAGGCACGTCTGAAGCCGAAACATCGGAGGGCGATTCTTCAACAAGCGCGGTCGAAGACGGAGCCGTTTGCCCAGCGTCAAGAAGCGAAAGCTCCCATTGATCGCGCATCCACTTCAACGAGCGCGGGTGAACGATCACCCAACCAAATACAAACGCCAAACCAACTTCGCTGAGCAGAGCCGCAGTAGTCGGACCGACATGCGGCCCTAGGAATGCCATGCGCGTCGCCCCCAGCTGAAGGGTTGACATGGCCATCCACATCCAGAAGCCAACACCGATCACGACAAATGCGACAGCGGAAAGAACAAACTGTTCACGAAGCGATGCTTGCCGACGCTTCCTTCCGCGCCACATACCGATGCCAAAACCGATCGCAATCGGAACGAGGATCGTCCAATAGCTTGGAGTGATATTGGGCATCGCGCCCAAGACAGGGATACCTGGGATCGGCAAAGTTGGGGCTGACGTGGGCGAATGAAGCGCATCGACTCCGACCCAGAATCCGGGTCCAGCAAACCAAGCCAACGTCCACGCCAAGATTGTTGGGGCGAAAAATAACTGACCGAGTCCAACAAGCGCGTCCTCAATTGGAGATGTCGTGAGCAGGAGCTGGTGGATCCCCGCGATTTGTGAGGTATGAGTAAGAAGGGCGATCAGAGTAAGAACCGCCACCGATCCGACGATGACTGTGAGTGCGATTGCGGCCTCGCGAATTCCTAAACGAATGAGGCGCGGGACTCCCCACCGGCGAAGTGGATGGTCACCACAAGAAAAAAACGCCCACGCCGACGCGAGAAGCGAAACGAATAGGGCACCCGGCATCGCTTCCCACCAGCGCACATACGAAGCACCCGAACCGATCAGGAAAGCGGTCATCACAGTGAAAGCAGGAACGGCGAACCAGTTCGACGATGGCGAGAACTCTTCGCCTCCGCGCAAGAAGAGTCGGAGCAACACAACGAGGCCGATCGACACAAGAGTGGGGATGGCGTGATAGGTGACGGTTTCTGTATGAACTGATGCGCCGAAGAGGACTCCGAAGACATCCGAACTGGACGCGAACACCGTGTCCCAGCCGATTTTTGACACCCACGGGTTCGACGCGACCGTCAGGAAGGAGCCCATGACGATAAGAACGCAGGTAGCCCAACCGACGAATGCTGCTTCAACGCCCGAAAGCATGGCGCGCGCCCAACCGTCAGGCATGCTCACGCGAATAGTTTTCCGCGTCGGAGCGTACGTCGTTGTGGTGACGCTTGGTGAAGTCTCAGGCGTAACGTTCATAGCGTTATCCATCATGACGCACCGGTGGCCGGTAGGGCTTTCGCACCACCGGCCACCGTCAGATTGAGACCTACCTCAGTGTGGAAGCGAGATCAGATCGCTTTCAGAGTTTGTGTTCTGGCCACTCCGTTTGCAGAGTTTGTGTTCTGTTCGCTTCCGGCCTCTTCAGTTTGCCCTGCCAAAACCGGCATAGTGTGCAACTACTTTGAGAGGATTTCTCGAGCAAGCTGAGCGGTCTGCGACGGAGTCCGACCGACGCGAACACCAACTGCTTCTAGGGCCTCGGCCTTTGCCGCAGCAGTACCGGAAGAACCGGAAACGATCGCGCCAGCGTGCCCCATGGTCTTGCCTTCGGGGGCTGTAAAACCAGCAACGTAGGCGACAACGGGTTTCGTCATGTTTTCCTTGATCCAGGTAGCTGCTCGTTCTTCTGCGTCGCCACCGATTTCGCCGATCATCACAACCAGATCGGTGTCGGGGTCGGCTTCGAACGCCGCCAAGGCATCGATGTGGGTGGTTCCGACCACCGGGTCGCCACCGATGCCAAGGCAGGTGGTGAAACCAAAGTCGCGGAGTTCGTACATGAGCTGGTACGTGAGCGTGCCGGACTTAGAAACTAGGCCGATGCGACCCGGACCGGTGATGTCTGCTGGTGTGATACCAACGTTTGATTGGTTTGGGCTAATGATGCCTGGGCAGTTCGGGCCAATCAGACGAACACCCTTCTTCAGTGCATGCGACACGAAAACGGTTGAGTCTGCGACAGGAATACCTTCGGTGATCACAACGATCGTTTCGATGCCAGCATCAATCGCTTCAAGTGCGGCTCCCTTCGCGAAGGCCGGCGGAACGAAGATGACGGAAGTGTTCGCGTTCGTTGCTTCTTTTGCTTCAGCAACAGTGGCGTACACGGGTACGGACACTGTTCCGTTTTCGACCCGGTCAGCGGCCGGGCCGTAGCCAACCACGTCAAAGTCGACACTGGTGCCGGCTTTGCGCGGGTTAGTGCCAGCAACAATGGTCGTGCCGGCGCTCAGCATCCGTTGCGTGTGCTTGCGGCCTTCAGCGCCCGTCATACCCTGGACGATGACACGGGAGTCAGAGTTAAGGAAAATCGACATTCTTTTCGTCCTTTGTCTTTCGTCTGGTCAGTTCTGAGCCGGCCGTGAAGCAACGGCCTCGGCAGCAAGTTCAGCTG
The DNA here is from genome assembly GCF_030218905.1 of Pauljensenia sp. UMB0895. Classification (NCBI taxonomy): domain Bacteria; kingdom Bacillati; phylum Actinomycetota; class Actinomycetes; order Actinomycetales; family Actinomycetaceae; genus Pauljensenia; species Pauljensenia sp. UMB0895. The sequence continues at coordinate 218,623 of NZ_JASOQR010000002.1, forward strand.
CACGTCGTGCGGCATCGTCCATGGTCTCAACCATGTGGATCAACGGATGGTTCGCCGCCTGGAGGATCGCTCGACCTTCGGCGACCTTATTTCCATCGAGGCGAACCACCAGAGGCTTCGTCGCAGAGTCGCCAAGAACTTCGAGAGCTCCGATGATGCCTTCCGCGACCTTGTCACATGCGGTAATGCCACCGAAAACGTTAACGAAGACAGAGCGAACCTGCTCGTCGCCGAGGATGATGTCGAGGCCCTTTGCCATCACTTCAGCCGAAGCACCGCCACCGATATCGAGGAAGTTTGCCGGTTTTACGCCAAGATCTTCACCGGCCATCGCAACGACGTCGAGGGTTGACATGACCAGACCAGCACCGTTACCGATGATGCCAACTTCACCTTCGAGGCGCACGTAGTTCAGTCCGGCTTCCTTCGCCAGCGCCTCGCGGGGATCTTGGGTGGCTCGGTCGACGAGTTCTTCGTGTTCCGGATGGCGGAAGCGGGCGTTGTCGTCCAGGCTGACCTTGCCGTCGACTGCCCACACGGTACCGTCGGTGGCAGTGACAAGAGGATTGACCTCGACAAGGGTTGCGTCCTCGTCGCGGTAGGTTTCCCAGAGCAGGACGAGGACCGGAATGAGGGGATCCTGGCGTTCAGCGGGGAATCCCGCTTGCGTCAAGATCTCCCGTGCCACTTGATCGTTGATTCCGATGACGGGGTTCAGAGGCACGCGAGCTAGGGCTTCGGGGCGTTCCTTCGCCAGGGTTTCAATGTCCATACCGCCTTCGCGGGAGCACATTGCAAGGTAGCGACGGTTCGATCGATCAAGGAGGATCGAGAAGTAGTATTCCTCGGCGATGTCGGCACCCGATGCGATCAGCAGGGTTTTGACGATATGTCCCTTGATATCGAGTCCAAGAATTGCCTCTGCTTTTTCAGCGGCTTCTGCGGCAGTGTAAGCAAGTTTGACGCCACCTGCCTTTCCGCGGCCACCGGTTTTCACCTGCGCTTTGACGACGAGAAGCTCGGCGCCATCTGAGAGCAGACGAGTTGCCGCTGTGCGCGCCTCTTCGACAGTCGTTGCGGTAAGCCCGGGCAGTACGGGAACGCCGTGCTTTCGAAACATGTCACGTGCTTGGTATTCATACAGGTCCACGGGTGGACTCCTTTGTCATCTATGGCTTGTCATTGAACAGACTAACGACCATTTAGGCCGTTCGTCCTAAGAACGCCAATTTATGTTCGATTCAGATTTTTTCTAGGGGTGCAACTCGAAGAAGCAGGCGCTTCTCCGCTTCGCTGAATTTGACCCGAGCAACCGTTGTTTTCCCCTGACCTTCGAGGCCAACAACAGTTCCCTCCCCCAGACTCGCGTGTTTAACCCTATCGCCAACCTTCAAGTCAAGGAGTGGTCGGTGCGTATTGCGTGACGTTTGTTGCGCACCCATGCGTATGGTTTTCCCGGTTCGAATACCTGTGACTCGAGAGGCAGTTTCTGCTTTACCGGAGCCAAAAACTGGCCCATCATCATCCAAGGCACGACCGGTGTGCGAAGAGTAGGAGCCCGATCCCCATCCGCTCCCCCAGGAGTTTTCGCGCGAACGCAGTCGTTCACTTGCAGTTGAGGATCGGCGAATATCGCATAGCTCCGGCGGAATATCTGCGAGGAACTGGGACGGCAACATCTCTTGCGGACTACCCCAAGCTGAGCGAATAGAGGCTCGAGTCAGATACAGTCGCTCACGCGCACGCGTAATTGCCACGTACGCAAGGCGACGCTCTTCCGCAAGCTCAGACTCATCCCCAAGCGACCTTTGATGCGGGAAGGTCCCATCTTCCATGCCGGTGACAAACACGATGGGGAATTCCAGCCCCTTCGCTGTATGCACTGTCATCAACGTCACCTGACCACTTCGCTGGTCTTCAGATGGAATTTGATCCGAATCTGCAACGAGTGCGACTCGCTCAAGGAAGTCGACCAAACTACCGCGCGGGTTCACGTGCGCGAAATCAATCGCTACTGAGTGCAATTCTGCAAGGTTTTCCACGCGCGAAGCATCCTGAGGATCCTCCGACTTTCGTAGCGTAGCGAGGTATCCCGTCTTATCCAAGATCTCCTCGAGAATATCGGCAGTCGACACACCCTTTTCACTTGCTTGCCGAGTAGATTCGATAAGACCCCAGAACGCAGCAATCGACTTTCGCGCTCGCGGAGAAAGGCCAAGGACCTCGCGCTGTTCACCACTGGGGGGCAACTGCCGGCTGGGCAAATTTCCGATCGACGAGGCCGAGTTTACATCTTGAGCATCCGGCGGATTTTGCTCGAATGTACGTACCTCTACGTCTGCCCACGCACTGAGCGCATTGTCTACGATGGCCCCCGGTGTTTCAGACTCAACAAGGGAAGGCTCGCTTGTTTGTTTCCCTAAGTCTGTGGCGTTCGATGGGAAAGGTTTACCCGAAGGAGAATCAGAAGAGGTGGCAACATCGACGAGCGATGTCGCATCGCTTTGACTGACCGTCGGATATTGCCATTCAATACCTTCACTTTCACCCAGCGGGCATCCTTCGCTTTCCCAGACGTCTCGGACAGCTTGGCCGAAGGAAATACCGTATCGAGAAGCATGGACTGCGATAGCGTCTTCAGCTTTTGCGCCGATCCCACGACGCGGAACGTTGATAATTCTGCGGACGGCAACGCTGTCATCAGGATTGGAGATCGCTTGCAGGTAGGCCAGCGCATCTTTGATTTCTTTGCGCTCGTAGAATCGTGTTCCGCCGACCACGCGGTAGGGAATTCCTTGACGCACAAGGAGTTCTTCAATGGCACGTGACTGGGCGTTTGTACGGTAAAAGACTGCAACATCACCATATGAAGCACCCTGATCAGCCAGGCGATCAACTTCAGACACGACAAAACGTGCTTCATCATGTTCAGAATCAGCTGCGTCAAGAGTGATGAGCGCACCATCGCCTGAAGCTGTCCACAGGTTTTTTGGTCGACGCCCTTGGTTGCGCGCGATCACTGCATTCGCGGCAGAGAGAATATTCTGTGTCGACCGATAATTCTGCTCCAGAAGAATTGTGCGAGCACCCGGAAAATCGCGCTCAAACTGCTCAATGTTGCGGATTGTTGCACCGCGGAAGGCGTAAATCGACTGGTCTGAGTCACCAACCACGGTGAGCTCACCGGGTTCTACTCCGTCATCGCCATCGCCGACAAGTAGGCGAACCAGGACATACTGCGCATGGTTCGTGTCTTGATACTCATCCACCAGAATGTGGCGGAAGCGCCGATGATACTGTTGAGCAATCAGTGGCTTGTCTTTCAGCAACTGCACCGTTGCCATGATCAGATCATCGAAGTCCAGCGCATTCGATTCGCGCATTCTCTTTGAGTATTCGCGATAGGTGTTTGCGACGATCTTTGAAATTGGGTCGTTTGCGCAGGTTTCCTCGTATTTGGCGGGAGTAATCAGTTCATTTTTTAGATCTGAAATCTTGGCCGCGATCATTTTGGGTGAGTATCGCTTCACGTCGACATCCATCGATTTCAGGATCATTTGAATGAGTCGCTGAGCATCCTGCGCGTCATAAATGGTGAACGACGAAGTCAGACCGGCGGCCTCGTGCTCACGTCGCAGGATTCGCACGCAGGCCGAATGGAACGTCGAAACCCACATATACTCCGCGCCATGACCGACCAGCCCGCCAACCCTTTCACGCATTTCTGCGGCGGCTTTGTTGGTGAACGTGATCGCAAGAATCTGCCCTTGTGTGGCTCGCCCTGTAGCAAGAAGGTAGGCAATTCGGTGAGTAAGCACGCGCGTTTTCCCAGATCCCGCGCCCGCCATAATCAGTAGAGGTCCGCCGTCGTGGACGACAGCTTCGCGTTGCTGATCGTTGAGTTCTCTAATGAGTTCATCCGGTTCAGAAAAACGAGGCCGGGACTGCCAGTCTGAAGGTTCTTTACTTCCATTGCCCGAATAGCCGAACGCAGATTTCGAGCTGGTCCTATTCGCCTGAGAGAAGTACTCAGATTCATCCAAAACGGGCACAACATCTTCACCTGGAACGGATCCGCCGGGGAAGTCATATACCGGCGACTCAGGCCCAGGTTCTGGCACACCGCCCCATTCTGAGAATGAAGCGGAGCCAAGATCGGGAAGAGAAGTGAAATCAGTCATCGCTCTCCTAGCCTAAAACAGACCAGGTAGAAACCAATCTGCAAAACGTCCGACAGGTGTTCATCCTGAGAAGTAGCCGGGGCTTCGGGTGAACAAGCACGACCATGACAGCGCGCAATCACGCCCGCAACAGTGAACAAGCGCAGCCCCACGGTGAACAAGCACGCTACCCTTCGCGTGAACAAGCACCGTAAAAACGCAGATCACACACGTTTGCTTCTACGAAGACGGTGAACAAGCACGGCAAACGCTGAACAAGCACGGCACCTCGGTACAAGCGCACTCACGCCCGCTCAACCCAACCAGTTCTACTTCTTGCGATACAGCGACTTGGTTGCGTAGACGGGTTCGTTCGTCACCTGAACGCCAAGCGAACGGAAGATGCCTTCATCCACTGAGCCGAGAATCGTCGAAGTATGAACGTCACAGCCCTTCAACTCGCCTAAGCATTCAAGAGCTCGGCGGGCGTTGCCATCAGTGGAAGCAGAGACGGCCAGCGCGATCAGGACCTCGTCGGTGTGCAGACGCGGGTTCGCGGAACCCAGATGCTGAGTCTTCAAAGTCTGGATCGGCGTGATCGCGTCGGGCGACAGCAGCTTCACCTCAGAATCGATACCCGCCAGGATCTTCAGGGCGTTCAACAACATGGCCGATGAACAGCCAAGCAGAGCCGACGTCTTACCCGTGACGATCTGACCGTCAGCCAGTTCAATCGCAGCAGCCGGAGCGCCAGTTGATTGAGCGAGCGCAACCGTCGGCGGGACAACTGGGCGATCGGTCGGCGTGATTGACAGCTTTGACATCGCCAGAGCGATGCGTTCCGATTGAACCGGCTCAGACAGTTCTTTCTTTTCGGTCACCAATGCCTTGTAGTAGCGACGGATCACTTCCTGCTTGGACGCTTCGCGGCACGCGTCGTCGTCGCAGATCGACTTGCCCGCCATATTGACACCCATGTCGGTCGGGCTCTGATACGGGGATTCGCCCAGGATCTGCGTGAACAAGCGCTGTAACACGGGGAAGATTTCGACGTCGCGGTTGTAGTTAACGGTCTTTTCGCCGTGGGCTTCCAGGTGGAAGGGGTCGATCATGTTGATGTCGTCAAGGTCAGCAGTTGCCGCCTCGTAGGCGATGTTAACCGGGTGGTCTAGAGGCAGGTTCCAGATCGGGAACGTCTCCCACTTCGCGTAGCCGGAGCGGATGCCACGCTTGTGGTCGTGGTACAGCTGGGACAGGCAGGTTGCCATCTTGCCGGAGCCCGGGCCGGGGGCGGTGACGACGATCAGGTCGTGGGCGGTCTCGATGTATTCATTTGCGCCGTAGCCTTCATCCGAGACGATGCGCGCAACATCGTTCGGATAGCCGGGGATCGGGAAGTGGCGGTAAACGGTAATACCGAGGCGCTCGAACTTCTGCTTCACGGCCTGCGCTTCGCGATTATCGTCAGTCCACTGAGTAATAACAACAGAGCCGACGTACAGTCCGTAGTCGCGGAATTCGTCGATGTGGCGCAGGACCTCGTCGTCGTAGGTGGTGCCGAGGTCTGCGCGCACTTTATGACGTTGGAAGTCCTTGGCATTCACGGCGACGATGATTTCGACGTCGTCAGCAAGTTCCTTCAGCATGACGACCTTGTTATCCGGGGTGAAGCCGGGCAATACGCGCGATGCGTGCATATCGTCGATGAGTTTGCCGCCGAACTCCAAGTAGAGCTTTCCACCGAAGTCAGCGCGCCTTTGGGCGATGTGCTGAGACTGGAGTCGCAGGTAGGTGTCGCGGTCAAATCCGATACGGTGCATGGTCTCCCCTACTGAAAGCTCTGAATGCCAAAGCAATATTCGTAACGAATGGAGATTACCGCGTCAGCCGGCTCAGGGGGCGCCTCTTCGGTCGCCTTTCGCGCCTCAGGGTCGAAATGCGTTCGGGTTCACAGCAGACTTTCGGCTTCGCGATTTTTATTCACGAGGCTGACCTCACACGATGTGACGTTGCATTGCCCAGCGGGTCAGTTCGTGACGGTTCGACAGCTGAAGTTTGCGCAACACAGCCGATACGTGTGTTTCTACTGTTTTCACCGAGATGAAGAGCTCGGAGGCTACTTCCTTGTACGTGTAACCGCGAGCAATCAGACGCATGACTTCCTGTTCGCGAGCGGAGAGAAGATCGAGTTCGTCGTCACCGATGGCAACCTGCCCAGTGCCGAATGCGTCAAGCACAAAGCCGGAAAGGCGAGGACTGAACGCCGCGTCTCCGGCAGCAATACGACCGATAGCTTCAAGGAGTTCGGGGGTAGAAATCGACTTGGTGACATACCCGCGAGCGCCACTTCGGATGACCTGAACGACATCTTCGGGTGAGTCTGAGACAGAGAGGGCTAGGAAGCGTAGACCCTCAATATCTTGGCATCGAGCGGAAACCTCTGCTCCACCGCCACCGCGACCTCCGGGCAGGTGAACGTCGAGCAGGGCGACATCGGGGCGAAGTTCATGGCATGCCGCGATTGCTCCATCAACGTCTGCTGCTTCGCCGACGATTTCGAGGTCTGCGCCGGAGTTTTCAAGTTCTGCGCGAACACCAGCGCGAACCATTGCGTGGTCGTCAATCACGATGAGTCGAATTGTCATAGGTCTATTCTCTTCGCTTTTCTTCACTGCCGTGGTTGCGGATAAGTGTTTCTTGTTATTGAGCGTTTGCTTACTCTCTTGGGAGGCTGAGTTCTACTTCTGTTCCGCTCTGAAGCATTCTGATTCTGGCTTTTCCTCCTACGCGTTCCATACGACCGATGATTGAGTCACGAACGCCGTGCCGATCGCTCGGGATTGAAGCCAGATCAAATCCTGAACCGGAGTCTTTGATGAACGCTTCGATAACGTTCGGTCGAACTTCAACATATACAGAAACGGGAGGTTCGCCGTGCCTGACGGCATTCGCTACAGCTTCTCCGATTGCGGCGACCATCGCTAGCTCACCAGGACCCGGGACAGTATCTCCGACCGCAACAACATCAACGGGGATACCGTGACGGCTTTCCACCTGTTCGACGGTGTTTCGGATTGCTTGCGACAATGACTCATTTGCCTGCGTACGACCGGTGTAGAGCCAGGATCGTAGCTCTCGTTCTTCTGCAAGCGCTAGTGCTCGTACGCGAGCGGGGTCGGAAGCGGCCGAACGAATCAGTGTGAGTGTTTGAAGAACCGAGTCATGCAAGTGCGCTGCGATGTCGGCGCGCTCGGCCTCGTGAACTTCTCGTTCACGGCTTACTGAAAGGTCTTTCGACGTGCGTAACCAAAGCGGAAGTAATGCGAACAGCACGCCGGCGACCACGACCGCACCGATCAGGCCGCCGCGAAGCAAGATGATTGGCGGGTCTCCGCGTCCGGCAAGGAAGAGCACGCCAGTGAAGAGGAGCCCGATTCCCGCGCCGATGATTGCCAGAAATTTGGATGATCGCCACTGCTGAATATGTGCCCCTTGGCTCCACACCAGTCCCAAGCCGGCGATGATCAAACCTGCCGATGCTACGTCGAACAGACGGGCGACATTCGTCCAAGCAAACAGTGTTGCAACGAGGGCCGCAAGCAGAATCAGCACTCCAGCAAGCAGGAGCTGTCCCCTACTTGCATCGTGCGGATTGCCCTGTTTTTTCGTTGCTAGGTTGGCTCCGATCGGAGCGCCCCCAACACGGATGCGTTGCCCATCATCTTCGGGGACCATTGCCCACAGCCAGACGTAGAGGATCATGCCCGTTCCACCGAAGAGTCCAGCAAGGACCATCAGCACGCGAACAAGCGTGACTGACACTCCGAGGTGAACAGATAGGCCGGAGCAAACCCCAGCGATGCGGGCGCTCGGCATATCTGCTGATATTTCGCGCGCACGTTTCAGCGGAGCACGGTAGGTAGAAGGCATGGGAGGACGCCAGCCACCGACAGTATTGGCCATGCCGGGCTGAACGGGAATATACCCTTTGTTTTCGCCTTCATTCACACGACCTATCTTCACATCTTTCGAACAGCGACCGCGACTTTAAGGGGCTAAATCAGGGACAGTTAAGGGATAACCCCACTGTCGCCGGTTCAGCGAAGCGACCACACTGTTGAGTATGGACATGAACTCTTCGCACCCGTACGGTCAGGACACGACCGGGGACACCCCTTCCGGCAGTGGCTTCAACCCGAACGACGCAAATGCGTCGAATGCTGCTTTCAACGGCAACGCTCAATACCCAGGTGGACCAGGTTTCAGTGGGCCAGGTTTCACTCCGAATAATGGAACGTTCCCACCGGGCCAGGGTGGATACAACACGGGTGGCGGATTCTTCGCCTCCATCCGACGTTCCGGATGGTACCGCCCATCAGTGAGGACCATTGGTGGCGTGTGCGCAGCGATCTCCGCCCGAACCGGTTGGGACTTAGCGCTTGTCCGCGGGCTCAGCATTGTGGCAATGCTGGTCTTCCCGCCACTGTTGGCAGCCTACGGTCTTGGGTGGGGTCTCCTTCCCGATCAGATGACTGGACGAATCCACGCTCAAGAACTCGTAAATGGTCGATTTGAATCAGGACAGGCGGGCGCAATCCTGTTCATCCTGATGGGAAGCACCTCAGCTTTCCCATTCTCAGTCGTGATCGAAGAATTACCCCTCGTCCCACTCGGCACACTGCTTGTCTTAGTGGCGATCATCGTCATCGCCGTTATTTTGCTCCGCCACGACCGACGGTCAGCACCCACGACGTTTCAAGGAAATCCGCCAATGAGCATGGATCCGAATAGTCAGCCTGGGCACTCCTCTTCAGCTTTCGCTTCAACCTCCATGAACGAGGCCGGTCAGCCCACTTCAGACGCAACGAACGTTTCAGGGACCGGTGCCACATACTCCACCCCCCATCCGGGCATGATGCCGACTCCTGCGTGGGCGGCCTCGTCCCCAAATCCCACACAGCCAGCAACCCCATACACCGGAGGTTTTTCGCAGGTTCCAAACGGCGCGTATCACAATAATGCCGGAACACCATACCAGCCGGCATATCCGAATGCTCCTATGAATTCGGCACCTTATCAGGCTCCCAACACGCCGATGAACAATGGAGCGAACAACTGGATTCCACCGCTGACTCCGTTCGTCCGTAGCGTCGGGCGCCGGACAAACTTGGTCGTCACCGGTCTTGTTCTTCTGGCAATGGCGACGACATTTGGACTCATGTACTACTACATGGACAATGGCTCCGCCGAGATGCTGATTTTCGGCACGAAGATCGGTCTGATCGGTGGTGGCATCTGCATGCTTATCACAGGTCTTGCCCTCGCGATCGCATCAATGCGTGGACGGAAAGCCGACTGGTTGGTCGCCCTGTCAATAATCGGCGCGTTCTTGTCCTTGCCGACTGTCTTGTTCGGCATCGCAACGGCCTCCGAATACACCGCTTCCTTCGATTATTCGAGCGAAACGCTAGTCAGCGATTGGACCGAATCGACGGTCTATTCTTCTCGGGGGAGAGCGTTGCTTGACATCTCGCAGGCTCCCGCGGGAACTTCCAAAGAAATCGTCGTTGACCCTAGCGTGAGTGACCTAGAGATTTCTGCGCGCACCGATCAGCCGGTCCGCATCATCTGCGAAATGGGAATTCAAGAGGTCGAGTATTCTTTCGATAACACTCACCCTTCAAAGAACAGGACGTGGGTGAACGCCCTGCGTGGATGCAACGATTCAGTTGACGCAGAAAATCCGGTATCGGTTCAATCCCCGACCTTCAACAACAGTGACGGGATCACGGTTCGCATCACTTCATGGATGTGGAGCTTCAACTACGAGGAAGACTGGTACGGCAATACTCCAGCTCCTTCTTCAGCGCCCGAATCCGGCGAGGGCCAGTCTGGTTCGACTGGCCAGTCGGGAGCGCTTGATCAGGGACAATCAGGTTCTTCCTCCTCACAGTCCGGGGCTAGCACGCCTGGCGCATCCACTTCTTCCACTACTTCAGGAGCCGACGTTTCCCCCGTATCGTGGGTTCTCTCGGCTGACTCAACGCTAAGGAGCGCAGCATGACCACCTCTCATATGCCTGATGAAGCAACGACCGAGTTCAACGTAGCCGACGAGACAACCACCATGCCCACCTCCGAGGAGCAGCCGACTAAGGTTTGGACCGCAGCAGACGCCGCAGCACATGCTCCAGAACCCGTCGTGGAAGTTTCAACGAAACCTCGGGTAGGGCAGCTCATCTGGGCGCTGATCGTTATTGCCATCGGAGTGTTCCTGATTGTTCTGCCGTTCTTGAACGTCGTACAGTTGCCGTTTGTTTTCATCGGCCTGATTGCAGCGCTCGGCCTAGTGCTGATCATTTCCGCGTTCTTCGTCGGCAAGCCGAAAGAACGTTAGCCCGCTTTTTCAGTCGAGCACAGTGCATCTTTGACCGCGCTTGTTCACCATCCGCCCTGCACACAACCGCGCTTGTTCACGGCGCGGGCGGGTATGAGCCGCGCTTGTTCACCATCGGGCGTACACAACATAAAGAAGGTGCCTCGGGAACAACCCCGAGGCACCTTCATCTATGCCAGGCCGACACTCAACGATCAGTCACGCACACGCCTGCGCGCAGCAAACCCAGCCACACCAGTAGCGAGGAAGAGAGCCGAAAGCTCTGCAAGCAAAACCGCATCAGCACCCGTTGAAGAAAGCTTCTTCACCGAGGCTTTCTTCACAGGCTGAGAATCACCAACAGGCTTATCGGCATTCGACTGATCCGGAACAGGCACAGCATCCGCGGGAAGAACCTCGAACTTAATGATGCTCTCACCCGACTTGCTCACCACCTTCACAGTGTGCTCGCCAACTTCAAAGCCAGCCGGAACCTTCCAATCAGCCTGAGCAGTCCCCTGCTCGTCGTCATACTTGATATCGCTTTCAGGGATTACAACTGGCTCCGAGTGAACGGTGAGCTTAATACGCTCGCCCTTCTTCAGACCCTTCACACGAATCGACAGAGTATCTCCAACCTTCACCTGAGCAGCACCCAACTCAAGAGTCGGAACATCCGCCTGACCAGGCTCATCACCACCAGGGTTCGGAGTCGGAGTCTGCTGGTGCAGAACAACACGAAGCGGAGCCGTTACTGCTTCACCTTGCGAGTTGGTTGCAACCGCACGATAGAGATGCGACTGGACGTCCTTCGATGCCTTCAGGCTCAACTTGTCAGTTGTTGCTCCTTCGATTGGAGTCCACGAATCTTCAGCACCGCTGACCTCACGTGACTGCCATGCAATCGTCGGAACGGGCATACCTGAAGCCGTCGTGGACAGGACGACGGTTTCGCCCTCGTTCACTGTGACTTTCTGCCACGCACCATCGTCAGCCGGTTCAAGAACCGAGTCGTTCAAGCTAGCGGACAGCGGGGTGAGGGCCGGCTTTTCGACGATATTGATCGTGAGTGGCTCAGAGTACGCTGTCTCGACGCTATTCGTCGCAGCAACTCGCACCTTCAAACCGTGGTGCTTCGCGTCGATCTCAAACGAGTAGCCCTGCTGCGTCTGGCCTTCCACATCGTTCCATGTCTGACCATCAGCCGAAGTCTGCCACTGAAGCTTAGGGGCGGGGAAGCCGCTTGTTTTAGCAGTAAAGGTCAGGATTGATCCGGGAACAGCGTTCAGCTGGTCGCCCGAAACGCTGAAGCCTTCTTCAGGGTCAGCAACTGCGCTAATAACCGCGGTGGGAGCAGTGTTCTGCCCGTAGACCTCAACCTCAGCAAGGTTGAGTTCCTTCCAGTTTCCTGGCAACATCACACGAATGTAGCGAGCCTGGTAGCCATCGAAATTCAGACTGGTCGGGAAATCAGCCTTCTCTTCGACCTTGAAGTACTTGAGTTCTCCTGCTTCACCCTTCTTCTCAATTTCTTCGCTGGATAGCTTGTCGTCAAGCTTGTCCTTCGAAGCAATAACGTAGAAGCCCTTCAGGCGCTCCGCACACGACTGGTTTCCGTTGCACTGATCGTCAGCAGAACGGTTGTAGATGTTAACCTGTCCGACCGGAACTGTTTTCTCAAGGTCAACCTCCCACCAGGGATCATTCTGCGTAGCCGTTGCGCTAACCGAACCGTTGTCCCACTTTCCATCCGTGTTGCCGTCGACGGCTCGGGATGCTGGGCCGTTCCAGGCGCTGTCAGAAGACTGGCGTGCAGGCTTCTTGAGGGCCAGGTTCAACGAGGGATCGACAACCGTCAGGGTTGCGATTTCCGACGTGGCTGTTCCAGCTTCGTTGGTGGCAACGACAAAGAAATCTGCTTCATTGTCATCCTTTGTTGTGACGAAGGTGTACGAGGAATTCGTTGCACCCTCAATCAGTATGGCCTCGTCCTCGTCCTCGGCACCATCCTCGTCCTCGGCACCGTCCTCATCCTCGTCCTCGTCGTCGGCATCAATGCGGTACCACTGGTAGGTCGGAGCTGGGCGACCCGAGGCGCCGGCAGTGAAAGTGACGGATTCACCTTCGACGACCTGTGCGTCGCTCGGTTGAGACGTGAAGGTCGGAGCAACCGAGGCAGCGTGATCCTTGTATGCTGCCACCTTGATCGATTCAACCTTGACGTTGAGAGCATCGGTGTAATAGCTCGGGTTTGCCAGCTGGATGCGAAGGCGAGAGACCTCATTCGGGTTCATCGTGTACCCGGAGATGGGACGGGTCTTCAGGTCAATTCCTTTGAACAGGTGAGTGACGCCGTTGAAGCTCACGTTGTATTCAACGTCGTCTTGGAAACCCGACGATTGGGTGAGATCAAATTCGACATCGCCGTACTTTTCGCCAGAGCGATCAACGATGTAGGCGTCCAGGATGGCCGCGTCGCGCGAGGCGCCAACGGTGCGTTCGACAATATCGCGCGTCGGGATGGTGCCACTTCCGTGGTCGAGGTTCACGGTCTGAGTGGGGACGTAGCGCGCTTCACCGTCAAGGGCAACCTTGATGACAGGACGGTACTTGTCAGGGGATTCTCCGGACATCGTCACTGTCAGGTCAAGGCCGTTGCGGGCAAATTGAACGGGGGTTCCCTTGCCATCAACCGTGACTGAGGTGACCTTGTTTGCCAGTCCAGGAACGGTGATTGATTCTCCGGAGTTCCACTGGTCCGGGAAGATGTACAGGTCTGAACCATTCACTGTCAGAAGAGCGTTAGACGGTGCGGGGATCCATGTTGCACTTGCTCCGTCGATGGCGTGCGGGTGATCAGTGTGCCATGTTCCTAGTTCCTTCAGAACATATTCGTCGTATTCAGGGAAGGAACCGTCACCCATCGGACCGACGTTGAAGGCGAAGTTTCCGCCGTTGGCTACGACACCGACGAGGTTCGAGATCGTCTCGCTAATTACTCTGTTAGCTGTGCCCGCTGCGCGATTTGCTCGGGAGTCTGAACAGTAGGACCAGCATTGGGGGAAGATGGATCGGATGGATTCCCACGGACCGATACTGAAGGATGAGTGGACCGCGTTGTCACCACCAACGTTGAAGTCACCTTTGTTGTTCCACACGCGAGAGTTCACGACCGTTGTATTCGGCTGCAGTTCATGGACCTTGTCGGCCATCTTCTGAGACTGTTCCGCGGTCGGGCGACCCATGTCGAACCAGAACTCGGCGATTGGACCGTAGTTGGTGAGTAGCTCGGTAATCTGGTCGAGGTTGTATTGAAGGTGTTCTTCAGTGATGGGGTTGAGGTTGGAGTAGGGCTCGGGCTCATGCTTCTCCCAGTCGATGATGGAGAAGTAGAAGGCGAGCTTCATGTCGATCTTGCCGCATTCGTCAGCGAGCTGTTTCATCGGGTCTTTCCCGAATGCTGTCTGCTTGACGACGTTGTAGTCCGTCGTCTTGGTGTCCCACATGGCAAAACCGTCATGGTGCTTCGAAGTCACCATGACATACTTCATGCCTGCGTTCTTTGCGGTCTGGCAGATCTTCGCAGCATCCCATTTGTCTGCAGTCATCTTCTTGGCTTCTTTGAGGTATTCCTCGCGAGGAATGTTCATCCAAGCCTTGATTTGTTCCGGGTAGCCGATGCGCTGGCGTTGTCCTTTGTAGCTTCCTTCGAACATTGAGTAGACACCCCAGTGCATGAAGAGACCGAATTGCAGTTTCTGCCATGCAGCGATGCGTTCATTCGTGGACTTTTCCACTGCTGCGGGCGCACCAAGGATATCTCCAACGTTTTCCTGCGATGTTTGCACCGAGGCAAATGCTGGCGATAGTGCGCCACCCCCGATGAGCAACGCGGCGGTGGCCAGGCTACTCACGATCCGTCGTCGTAACATACGGCGGTTCCCCTTTCGAGTGTGTTAATGGGACAGACATCGTTGTCTTTTCCTCTTCGTTGAGGTTTCCCATTAGGGAATCGTAATGACGAAATAGAAGCGATTTCTTTCACTTGATGATCGAAAATATTAAATTCGATAGTTTTTCGACGGTTCGATTAATCCTTACTCCAAAAGGTCCTAGGTAAAGTAGTTTCTGAGAAAACTAAAAAATATCCTTATGCCTTTTCCTATTGCCGAGGCCACGCTCCCCAAAATCACCGCGCTTGTTCACCGTCTGCCCCCGCACACAACCGCGCTTGTTCACGGCGCGGGCGGGCATAAGCCAGGGGCAAGTGAAGAAGGCGTGCCTTGCCGTAGACAGACGAAAGGTGGGAAGCGGACGAGCTTCCCACCTTTCGCGGTGTTGAATGAGTTGAGCTTACAAAGGCTCAGGCTCCGGTCACATCATCGGGAGTTGAATCCGCGTAGCGTGCGAGTTCTTCTTCGACGATGGCTTCGTCGAGCTTGGTGAAGACGGGCGTCGGCTTCACGATCGGGGTACCCACCGTGATGAGGTGGCGTTCCCACGTTGGAGCTGAGGTGTAGTCACCCGTAATAATCGGGTATCCGTTGCGGCCATCGAATGCTTCGGGCAGAACCTGCGGGTCGAGTTCTTCGACCTCTTCGATGCGTGGCATCGGAGCGATGTTGCCCGCACCGCCCATGACGCGGTCAATGTCGTTCGCTGCGTGAGGAAGGAAGGGCGAGAGCATCAGGTTGAGATCAGCGACAGCCTGGGCGAGGGTATGCAGAACCGTTGCAAGTCGTTCACGCTGTTCGGGCGCCTTGAGCTTGAAGGGCTCGGTGTCGGTGACGTACTTGTTGGCTTCACTGACCAGTCGCATCGCTTCAGAGAGTGCGGCCTTCTGACGGTGGTGACGGATCAGGTCACCGATGGTTTCGAAGCCTTTGTTGATTTCGTCCAATAGCGCACGGTCGATATCTTCAAGCTCGCCGGGAGCAGGAATTTCGCCGAACTTCTTGGCGATCATCGATGCCGTTCGGTTGACCAGGTTGCCCCAGCCGGCGACGAGTTCGCCGTTGGTGCGGCGCACGAATTCTGCCCATGTGAAATCGGAGTCGGAGGTTTCCGGGCCTGCTGCGCTGATGAAGTAACGCAGGGCATCTGCCTGGTAGCGAGCCAGGAAGTCACGGACGTAGATGACGATGCCGTGGGAGGAAGAGAATTTCTTGCCTTCCATGGTGAGGAATTCGCTGGACACAACTTCGGTCGGCATGTTGAGGACGCCGAGCGTTCCGGGCTTTCCACCCTTGGTACCCTGACCGTTGTAGCCGAGCATTTCGGCAGGCCAAATCTGGGAGTGGAAGACGATGTTGTCCTTGCCCATGAAGTAGTAGGACAGGGCCTCGGGATCATTCCACCACTGGCGCCATGCTTCGGGGTCACCGGTGCGACGTGCCCACTCGATTGATGCTGAGAGGTAGCCGATGACGGCATCGAACCAGACGTAGAGGCGCTTGGTTGGCTGGTCTTCCCACCCGGGAACTGGGATGCCCCAGTCGATGTCGCGCGTCATGGCACGCGGGCGGATGTCTTCGAGGAAGTTCTTGGAGAACTTGATAACGTTCGGACGCCAGGTGCCGGACTGTTCACGATCGTCGAGCCATGCGGACAGGGCTTCGGCGAGTGCAGGTAGGTCGAGGAAGTAGTGGGTGGACTCAACGAACTTGGGGGTCTCGCCGTTGATGCGCGAGTGCGGATCAATCAGGTCGGTGGGATCCAGCTGGTTACCGCAGGCGTCACATTGGTCGCCACGAGCGCCTTCAGTACCACAGATCGGGCAGGTGCCTTCGATGTAGCGGTCGGGCAACGTGCGTCCAGTTGAGGGTGAAATTGCTGCGCGAGTGACCTGTTCGATCATGTATCCGTTGTCGCGGACAGTGCGGAACATTTCTTGGACGACTGCGTAGTGGTTGCCGGCGGTCGTGCGAGTGAAGAGGTCGTAGGACAGGCCGAGCGCGACGAGGTCTTCGACGATCAGTCGGTTGTTGCGGTCTGCAAGTTCGCGAGCGGTCACGCCTTCGCCGTCTGCTGCGACGAGGATCGGAGTACCGTGTTCGTCGGTTCCGGACACCATCAATACGTCGTGTCCTGCCATTCGCATGTATCGCGAGAAGACGTCGGAGGGCACGCCGAATCCGGCAACGTGTCCAATGTGACGGGGACCGTTGGCGTAAGGCCAAGCTACTGCAGACAAAATACGGCTCATGGTTCTAAGGATAGTGCCCCGTCGGGCATATTCCGAACTCGCGTCTCCCCGTTCCCCCACCGCGCTTGTTCACCACACCCACCTCCCCACACACCGCGCTTGTTCACCGTTTCAGTGGGCACGTATGACCCGAATTCACTGATGCATTTCTTCAACAAGCGCGCTCAAAGGGCTTAATCACGGCACTGCAGGCTTCTTGTTTCCACGAGCGTTTGCCCAAAAGCTTGAACAAGCGCGGTCAAAACGGTGAACAAGCGCGGTCAAAACGGTGAACAAGCGCAGTAGAGTTGAGGGCAACATACATAAGAGGAGCTCAGATGAAACGCGCACTCATCATCGTCGATGTCCAGCCCACTTTCTGTGAAGGCGGGGCTTTACCCGTTGAAGGAGGAAATGCGTGTGCGGAGCGTATCCGCACGTATGTGGATGACCATCGCCAAGAGTACGGCTTTATTGCGACGACGCAGGATTGGCATATTGATCCGGGAGCTCATTTCTCTGCGACCCCGGATTATGTGGACACGTGGCCACCGCATGGCGTGGCCGGTAGTGCCGAAGCGGAGTTGCATCCTGCCATTTGGGACCTCGACGTTGATGCCCACGTGAAGAAGGGCCAGTTTGCGGCTGCCTACTCTGGGTTCGAAGGGATGGACGAGGCCGGGACTTTGCTCGGCGATTTACTGGATGGTGCCGGAGTGAATGAGGTTGATGTCATCGGTTTGGCGCAGTCTCATTGCGTGTGCGACACCGCGTTGGATGCGAAGAAGGCCGGTTTTACCGTGCGAGTGCTCTCCGACCTGACGGAGCCGGTATCACCGGAAACTGGGGCTGTTGCGTCGAAGAAGTTGGCAGACGCTGGGATCCCGAAGGTTCCTTCAACCGAGATTAGCTAAGAGGATTCTGGTTCCCTACCAAGACACGGGGGCGGTGCTACTGACACGTAGCACCGCCCCCCATTTCAGCTCACCTGCTCACATATCACTGTTCTTTGTAAGCGAGAGCAGCTTTATAGAGTTCGTTCTTCCGCAAGCCTGTTGCCGAAGCAACTTCGGCTGCCGCGTCTTTGAGTCGCATTCCTTCCGAAGCTAACGCAAGCACTGTTTTCACATGGTCTTCAGCGCTCTTCTTGCCTTTGAAGCCGGCGATAACAATCGTGATTTCGCCGAGTACTTCCCCCTCTGTCTGGGTAATCAGGTCCGATAGGGAGCCTCGTAAAACTTCTTCATATTTCTTTGTCAGTTCTCGACACACGACTGCTTGGCGCTCCCCGCCGAAAGCACTGGCCATACGTTGCAGGGTGCCATGAACGCGTTTGGCTGATTCAAAGAAAATGAGAGTGTGCGGGTCGTCTGCAAGCGCTTCGAGGTAGGCGCTTGCTTCACCGTCTTTACGGGGCAGGAAGCCCTCGAAGCTGAAGCGGTCAGAAGGCAGGCCTGAAACAGCAAGCGCAGTAACAGGGGCTGACGGACCAGGCAATGCAGAGACGTGAACACCACGTTCGACCGCTGCTCGCACCACGCGGAACCCGGGGTCTGAAACGGTTGGCATTCCGGCGTCAGAGACCAGCAGGACCCGCGCTCCTCCTTCGGCACAGTCGACGAGGCCCTCTGCCCGGTCGCCTTCATTGTGATCGTGCAAGCTGAGAACTTTACCGTTTACTCGAACGTTCAAACGGCTAGCCAGGGCCAGCATGCGCCGGGTGTCTTCCGCTGCGACAACCTCAGCTTCTTGCAGGGCCCTAATAAACCGTGGTGAAGCGTCGTCCACATCACCGATCGGGGTTGCTGCAAGCAGGATGGACGCAGGGCGTTGTACAGGTTCACGTTGTTCTGACACGATCTCATCGTCTCATCGAGCTGGGAGGCAGTACAAGCCACGATCGGCCTCGTCCGTTGAATTCACGAAACCCACATGGCTCGCGTTCGGGCGAACCGCAACCGACCGCCCGGCCTCGTCACCCTTGCGCGCAACGAGCCCACACGATCAGACGACTGGCGGCGAAAAAGATACCGGCGAAAATCGCGATCATGCCACCAACCGAAAGGTTGAACGCCACACCGCACGCGAAACCGATCACTCCGATTCCCAGCCCCGCGAGCGGAGCGGCAACCATGAAGTGTGGCCATGACTTGATCAGCGGGGCAAGTCCCGCCGCGGGAGCAGCGAAAAGCGCAATCGACAATACAGTGCCGACGGCGGGAATCAACAGGACGATTGCACCGATGACCATTGCGATACTCAGGCTCTCAAGAAGACGCGTGTTCATCCCGCGTGTCAATGAATCAATGGGGTCGTAGCTCTTAAAGACCAGGTCTTTCCCCCACACAGCAACGATGATGAGCACCACCACTAGACCCGCGCCGGCCGACGCAACATCCCAGGAGTTAACCGTCAGAATCGAGCCGGTCAGAAACGACTGGATTTGAATCGGCAACGGCGAAAACCAGCGGTACAGGAAGTAGCCCATCGCGAACCCAAAGGTCAGCACGATGCCGGCGCTTGCCTGTGATGAAATCCCCGGAATTCCACCGAGGAACCGCATCAGCCCACCTAGGGGAAGACAGAAAAGGAAGGCGCCAACAAACAGGGCAAGCGACATCTGCTCATGGCTCGCCCCAAGCGTGGCGGCGATGACTACGCCCAGAATGCCTCCTGGGAATGTTCCGTGCGTGACTGACTCGGCAAAAAAGATTTTCCGGTCGAGGAAGGCGAAAGCGCCGACCAGCCCGGCGAGTAAACACACGGCAACGAGCTCCATGACAGGAAGGAGAAGAACATCCAGATGAGAAATCAACAGCGCACCTTTCCCCTTCGTTTCCCGATCGCAGCGATACCGACAGCGATGAAGAACAGTGCAACAAGGACAAGGACGACACCCGCTTGCGGAGAGATGGGGCGCGGGCTGGGGGTCAGGAGAAGTTGCATGCCTAGCCAGCTGGCAAGAAGGCTCACGCTCACTCCAATAATGCTCGTTTGTCGCACTGTTCGTCCAAGCAGACGCCCAGTTGCCCCTGGAACGATCAAGAACGCGATGACAAGAAGCACGCCGATTGCCGACGATGCTGCGACAACGACCGCGGCAATACACGCGTTCAGCACGTAATCGATACCTCTGACGTTGATGCGTGACGCCTGCGCTCCCTGCCGGTCAAACGCAACGTAGAGGTGTTCCTTCCACGTTAGCGCAAGCATGATTCCTGTCAGGATAAAGACGACCAGCGACTGAGCAAGCCCAGAGTCGGTCGTTTCCAACAAGCGCCCGAACATGAGGGCTTCCAGTTGCCCTGACATATCACCGACTTTGAGGGAAATCGTCATGCCGAGTGCGAAGAAGGCAGTCAAAATGACCGCGGTTGCACCTTCATGCGCTGATTCGTTGTCGCTTTCTCGCCTGGAAGACTGGCTTGCCACTAGTGCAATGACAACTGCGATGCCAGCACATCCGGCACCAATAATGATGGCGTCGCTCCCGCCAACGATGAACCCGACGACGATTCCGGGGAACACTGAGTGCACCATGACTTCAGCGTTAAATTCAGCTTTTCGTAGGTTCACTAGCGTACCGACGAGGCCGGCCACCACTGATAGAAGGACAAGAAATATAAATGGCCGGAATAGGAAGGGATAGGCCGCAAGACCCCTGAGCCCCACGATTGATTCGGCGAGCGCTCGAAGGTGTTCAACGAGCGTTGCAACGCCATCGGACAGCGTGTTCATGCGACTTCCCCACGTTGCTTGCGGGAGTCGTAACAGGTCGCAAGTTCACACGCCTCAGTTTCTAGGCTTTCGGATCCGTATGCCTGTTTCATGAGCTTTGGGGTGAGGACTTCGCGGACGGGACCGAAGGCGATCTGGCGCCCAGCGACAAGGATTGCTTGGTCGCAGACGTCATAGGCTAATGAGAGATCGTGTGTTGAAACGACGACGCTTGTTCCATCATTTTTTGCGCGTCGAATGATTCCGAGTAGGGCATCACGATTGGGCTGGTCCAAACCGTTGAAGGGTTCGTCCAGCAGAATCAGTTTCGGTTGGGCGATAAGTGCGCGCGCTACGAGTACACGCTGGCGTTGCCCGCCTGATAGTTCACCGAAACGGTCCTTGGCTCGGCTGAGAAGACCAACATTTGTCAGAGTGCTGGCGACTTTTTCTCGGTGGGCTTTCCTGGGGAAACGGGCAAGTCCGATCTGTTTGTAGAGACCCATCATGACAACTTGTTCAACAGTGATGGGGAATGTCAGGTCGAGGTCAGCCGATTGAGGGACGTATCCGATGGTGTCGGGAATGCCATCAATGTGTCCTTCGAGAATAGGAACGCTTCGGGCTAGGGCTTTGAGTAGCGTCGTTTTTCCGGATCCGTTTGGGCCGACTAGGGCGAGCGCCTCACCGGGGTTCATGCGCCCTTGAACCCCGGTGAGGACGACGCGCGTCCCGTAGCCAACTCCAGCGTCGTGAAAGGTGATGCCGTTCGTGGTCACGGGTATTGCCTACTTCAAGTTGTCTGGAAGCTGGGCCACCACGCCATCCCAAGCAGTGACGATGGTCGTGACGTTGTGGATGATTGAGCCGGTGTAGGTTTCTCCCGCGGATCCTGCCGGCCCCAAGGAATCGCCGTATAGGGCGTCGTCGCCAATGATGGCCTTCACACCGGCTAGTTCAGCGATCTTCTCGATTGACTTTGAATTGTTCGAGTTTTCGGCGAAGAGCGCTTTTGCTCCAGAGTCGATGACGGTTTGGGCGGCTTCCTGAATGTGTTCAGCGGTCGCGTCCTGCTGTTCATTGAAGTCAGAGAGGGCCGCGCCGATGAAGTTGATCCCGTAGTCCTTGGAGAAGTAGCCGAACGCGTCATGTGATGAGAAGAGAATGCGCGAGTCTGCCGGAACGCTATTGATCGAGTCTTGGACCCACTGGTCAAGGTTGCGCAGTTTGTCGGCGTAAACGCTGACACTTTCTTCAATTCCTGCGGCGGAGTCGGGGGCTACTTCTTTGAGGAATTCACCAATGTTGGCAACTTGAACAGCCGCGTTCTTTGGGCTTGTCCACACGTGGGGATCGTAGACAAATTCAGGTTCCGTTTCGCCTTCTGCTGGCGGGAAGGGCCACTTGCGCACCTCGACCTTTTGGGTGCCTCGTTCGACCGTGTAGGGCAACGAATCGTCTTCGGTGATGGCTTGCGGGTCGGTTACTTCTTTGCTGGTCAGAATGCCGCTGGTGACGCCCATCGTTCCCTTGAAGCCGGATGCTTCAATCGCACGGTCAAGGAAATGCTCGAGGTCAACTCCGGATACAAGGAGCACGTCAGCTTTGGCAAGTGCTGTCGCTTGCGAGGGAGTGAGCTCATGTTCGTGAGCTGATGCGTTGGGGGCAAGAAGGCAGGTGAGTTCGAGTCGCGTTTGGTTCGTGGCATCTTCACTACCAATTGTGGTCTTTTGTCCGTCTGCGCCTGTTTTCTCGAGGACGAGGCCTGCCGTCGCTGGCGCGCCGGCAGCGATCTGCGTGACATAGTCACAGATTTGGGTTGTGGTGGCAACGATGCCGACTTTTCCATGCTCCGTTCCGCTATTCGCGCTGGCGTTGGATGCGTCGTGGTTGGCGCAACCGGCAAGAGCCAGACCGAGCACACTGGTAAGTGCCGCTCCTTGGAAAATACGGGTATTTGAGCGATGCATTGATTAAGACTCCATTTTCATGTACAGTTTCGGGCACTCGAAACTGTACATGAGAACACCTTAACTTGCAACATCCCAAGTTTATTGAGGTACTCCTATAGCACCTTGCTCTAGAAAACCATGTGGGGGTGGACCATTCGACCCATCCCCCACAAAGCTAAGAGCTATTGGTCAGCGAAGAGGTGCGAGAGCGTCCGTGCGCGCAACCATTGCCGCAACCATGTCCTGAACCTCGTTGTCATGATGCGCGCCCGGCTTGAATTCCGACATGTTTTCAAAGTCGGTAATGAGCGAAAGCGAAACCTGCTGAGTGACCATCGTAGCTTCGAAGTTCGCCAGAATCTGACGCAGGTGTTCAACCTGACGGACACCACCGCTGAAGGAGTAGCCGACGAAGCCGACACCCTTATTCGCGAGAGCCTTGGGCTCAAGGAAGTCGATAGCGTTCTTCAGGGCGCCAGGAATTGAGTGGTTGTACTCCGGAGAAACAAAGATCAGCGCATCGTAAGACGAAACGGTTTCGTTGAACTTTGCGCCACCAGGATCCTGCGGGGTAGCCATTGCAGGCGGCATCGGCTCAGCGAAAAGGGACATATTGAAGGAAGCAATGTCAATAACATCAGCGTTGACACCTTCAACAGTATTTGCTTTGTCGACAACCCACTGAGCAACAGATGCGCCAACACGGTTCGAACGGACGGTGCCAAGAATAACGCCAAGACGAGTCACGATAAACTCCTTAAGACTGTTTAAACTCTCAACTACTATATATTTATTTCAATCTTCAATCAACGTCACGTGAGGTACGTTCAGACACTGCAAGAACCTTCTGGGTCCCTCATTGATTCAATGCGCCTACGAACTAATGACAGAATGGTCGACGCGGTAGCCAAAACCAACGAACGTACGCATTGAGTGATGCCAACATTCAAGGGACGGTCGTAGACAAAAGGTGGGCTAGAGTTTCCTCTAGCCCACCTTTTAACGTTGAATCATTCACCGATCTTGTCGTCAACAACGTCGCGAGCTGCGTCAATCTTGTCGTCAAACTTACCGCCGGTAGCTGTCTTGGCTGCATCTGCAACCTTATCCAGGATGCCGTCGGTGTTTTCTTCGGTCATCATACCTTTAGCAGCGTCGGTGGCCTGGTCCTTGAGTTCTTCGGCCTTGCCCTTGAGATCGTCGAGGTTCATTGTTTCTCCTTGTATTAAGAACGATGTCGTGTTCAGTCTATGAGGACTTTGAAGGTTGCGCACTATATAACGAGGACTCAGTGCTTACAATGAGCGACAATACGAGAGATACTAGGGGCCAACAGAGCACACTGGGAGAACCCTCGATTGCAGAAGGGGCCCATCAACACCGCCTTCTCAGATGGGCACGTGCAGCAGTGAGTGCCCCGGCAAGTACCCGCAGGCGAACATCTTGAAAGAGCGACAGTGCAAACCGTCTTCGCACTTTGTGCACAGTAGTAAACCCCTTGGAGGGGTGCTCCAAGGGGTTTACGTGAGTTAAAATTGCGGCGGTGTCC
>NZ_JASOQR010000011.1:0-531 GCF_030218905.1 Pauljensenia sp. UMB0895
TCACCGACAGCACCCACGCGCCGCCTGTTTTTGCCCCGTCCGAACGGTACAAGATACCGCCGATATCGAAGTATGCGGGTTTGCTTGTGGTGGGGGCGTGCCCGGTTGTTTGAGCGCGATCTAGCATCGCCCGCGCTGACGCCACGGACTCCGCCTTCGCGATCGTCCCCACACTATCGGCGAACGCTGGCCACGCTTCCAAAAGCGGGTCGCCCGCCGTCGGGATTGTCGCACCGTTCCAATGTTGACTGCTCATTTATTCGCCTCTTTCGTTGTTTTCTTCGCTCGTGATGTCGTCGCGCGCCCACCCTTGCGGGTACTGGTCGGGGCCAGCCGTAAACGGGCTGAGCCACGTCCCTGAGACGTTTTTCCACACTTTCCCGTCAATCAAAATGCGACCAGACGGGCCGACCACGTCAGTATGTTTCAGTTCTTCTAGTACGCGGGGTGGTTCTTCCTTCACCGCTTCGGCGTAGGCTTCGGCGGCGAGCTTCGCCTGCTGTTCAGCGTCACGTTTCTGCTGTCTTATCC
>NZ_JASOQR010000003.1:0-171422 GCF_030218905.1 Pauljensenia sp. UMB0895
CACTCCTGGTGAGAACGCGCCTGATGGTGTGACCATTGATCCGAACACTGGTGAGATCAAGGTGACGATTCCTGGGGGTGCTAAGCCTGGTGACAAGATCACTGTTCCGGTTGTTGTGACCTACCCGGATGATTCGACCGACGAGGTTCCAGTCACGATCACCGTGACTGAGAAGGACGCAACTCCGGTAACGCCGGGTGAGCCGACTGAGCACAACCCGTCTCGGGGCGCCTCTGCGGACGACCCGGCAGACTGTAAGCTGCCTCCGTTCGTCACCGTCAAGAAGACCGAGGGTGTTGTATACAAGGTCACTGTTGATGGCAAGGAGCTAACGCCTGACGCTGAAGGCAAGTACGTCTACGAGTACGGTCAGACCGTCAAGGTCGAAGCCAGCCCTGCTGAGGGCTACACCTTCTCGCAGGGTACTCAGACCACGTGGACTTGGACGACCAAGCAGAACGAAGTCTGCAACGTTCCCGAAATCAAGGACAACGAGAAGTACCAGCCTGAGTACACGGATGGCACCGGTAAGCCTGGTGAGGACGTCACGGTTGATAAGCCTGTCTTTAAGGACGGCGACGGCAACACGGTAACGCCTCCGGAGGGCACCAAGTTCACTCCTGGTGAGAACGCGCCTGATGGTGTGACCATTGATCCGAACACTGGTGAGATCAAGGTGACGATTCCTGGGGGTGCTAAGCCTGGTGACAAGA
Source organism: Pauljensenia sp. UMB0895 (assembly GCF_030218905.1). Lineage (NCBI taxonomy): Bacteria > Bacillati > Actinomycetota > Actinomycetes > Actinomycetales > Actinomycetaceae > Pauljensenia > Pauljensenia sp. UMB0895. Next base: position 714 of record NZ_JASOQR010000003.1, read on the forward strand.
TCACTGTTCCGGTTGTTGTGACCTACCCGGATGGCACCACCGACAACGTTGACGTCACTGTCACGGTTGGCGAACCTGACGCCAAGACGCCAGACTGGAAGGATGGCTCTGGCGAACCGGGTGGCAAGGTCGTAATCCCGAACGATGGTGGCCCTGTTGAGGACGGCACGACGGTCGACACCGACGGCCCCGGCAAGGCAAAAATCGATGGCGACGGCAACCTCGTTGTTGACATCGACGACAACGCTAAGCCTGGCGACAAGATCGTAGTTATCGTCAAGGACAAGAACGGCAACGAGATTGATCGCGTGACGGTCACCGTTGAGAAGCCTGCCGCTGGCGATATGACCACCGAGCCGGGAGTCAAGAAGTCTAAGCTTGCGCGCACCGGTGCGCAGGTAGCAGGACTCGCTGGTATCGCAGTCGTAATGGGCGTAGCAGGCCTCGGCCTGGCGCTCGTGCGACGCCGTCGCGAAGGCGAGGAGAACTAATCGCCTAGCTGACGAAACACCGGCATAACAGTACGGGGGTGAGACCTTAAACGGTCTCACCCCCGTCACCGATTTCTCCTATAGCCCGAACAGTGCTGAACGAAATTTCGGTGAGGCACCAAAACAACGTTGTTTGCTCCGCCCGGCCAAATCCGTGATATGTACGAGCGCAAATTTGTAAGACCTGCATCTCAAATGAAGCTAAAGTACAAAAGTAACCTTGCCTGTTTTGTTTTGAAAACCAAAACCTCCATTTACGGCACCCTAGTGGACCAGGACTACTTCACCGGGCAGCCCTTTGGCTCTTCCAAACCCCAAAATGTTCGCGGTATGGATCGCCTCTCAACGGCAATCCAGAACGTTCGTGAAGAAAAAGGTAAGGACGCTGTGCTGCTTCTAGACAACGGCGACGCTGCGCAGGGCTCATGAATCGAAACGGTGTACCACTCGAACCGGACAGATAGCACTGTTGACCCGATGGCTAGTGTGTTCAAGTACTTGAAATACGATGCGGTGGGTGCTGGTAACCACGAATTCAACTACGGCCGTGGAGCCCTAACCGCCTAGAATTAAACCAGTCCAACTTTCAGGGGCTAGTCCACTCATACGGGGTTTGTCCTATCTGGCATTCGCTGTAAGAAAAGACTCGATCTGCTAGCGAGAGTCGACTGGAAGCAGGGATTACCGTCAATTGCGTTTTTCTAGGCGCCGAACCACCCACTTATGCACAAGCTTTAGGTCCCCATTCTTTTTATCCACAATTTCTTTTCAGTCCACTCGCACCCACGTGCGCCGAGCGGAACACTGGTGGCAACGACAGGCGTCGTCGCGAAACCCACTTCTCGCAAAGTTGTTCGTCTGGTTGGTGGGTTTCACATGTATTCCCATCAGTTGAAAGGAATTGATGATGGTGGATTGCACTGTGCCTAGGGTGGCACACTACTCACGGCTGAGGCCTCTCTTAGCCTGCCTTGCAACGATGGTGGTTGTGTGTGCCTCGTTGATTGCTACGGCCCCTGCTTCTCTTGCCTCGGGCTCATGGGTTCGTGGCGTGCCGATTGATGGATTGTCTGGCTGGCTGGGAACGTGGGTTCCCTATAGTGGTCAGCCGGTTCCTGGGTTGTGTATTCAGGCTGATGCGGTGAATCCTGCAGCTGAGGTGGTCGTGTCACCGAGTCAGTTGACGGTTCAACCTTCTTTGTCTCGTCCGGCTGATTTGAGTGTTGATATTGCGCAGATGGCGTACATCATGAAGTGGTATACGCCAACTTCGCTTGAGTTTTCGAATACTGACGTCGATGCGGCTGCGACTGCTTTTCTTGCTCACGTGAATTTTGAGAACTCGCGTCGTGCTCAGGCGAATGTGAATACGCTTCTTGCTTCCGTTCCCGAAAGCATTCAGTCTCGTGCTCGTCAGATGGTTGCTGAAGCAAAAGCGGTCGGTGTTGTTGGGTGGAAACCTGGTACGGTGACGGGTGAGCGTATGCGCTTTGGCACTATTGACGGCATTGGTGTTACTAATGCTGATGGAACTCTGATCGCGGGCAAACCATTCACTATCACTTTGAACGGTCCGGCTGTCTTCGAAGCAACTGGGACGAACACCTATACGGGAACAACTACCGCATCGCGTATTGATGGTATTCAATGGCGTTCAACAGCGAACGGCACAGTTCACTCGAGTATTAAGTATGACAATCTTGGATACTCTGCTTTGGGATATGCCTCTTCTAGGGGGGTGCGCCAGGATGTGATCTGGTTCGACAGTTCAAGCCTGCGTTCTGAGACGGTTGCGGGTCCGTCGTTTGAGGTGATTTTTGATTTTCAGCCGATTGCTACGTCCAATGTGGGTTCGTCTAAGGTGATTGATTCTCAGACGTTGTCGGACACGATCACTGCCAGTGCTGACCCGAATTATGGTGATGGTAAGTGGCTGGAAATTGATGGCGAGCCAGTTCCGGTTGTGTATGAGGGCACCGCCTATGCGTTGGGCGAAGAGCCGGTAGACCCCCGTGATGAGGTTCCCGCAGACGCTCATGTGGTTGCGACCGCGTCGTTTACTGCTACCGGTCCTGGTGAGCATAGTGTCAATGTTGATGTGGCAGGCTTAGCCCCTGGGTTTTACACGTGGGTGTGGAAGGTCGTCAAGGATGCTCAGCCTGGCACGATTGGTGATCCGGCGATTGACATTAAGGAATTGGTGCACGCCGACTGGCATGACCAGTTCGGGTTGGGTGATGAAACCCTGTCATATCGTTTCAAGGCGAATGTGGATACTAGTTTGTCGGTTCGTACCACCAAGTCGGGCTCGTACCTTGTCGACGACATGTTCGTCACCGAAATGCCCGAGTCTCACCCGAACTTCACTGGTAAGGCTGGGTTTAAGGGTGACGAGCTGACGTTTACGCAGAAGCTTGTGTTTTTCCCTGAAGGCCAGGCGGTCACTGACGAAAACGTTGCGGCCGGTGAGACGATCAGTGAAGTTCAGGTTGATGCTTCACATGGTTTTAAGCCCTCTGTTGGGTCAACCGGGTTCAAGATGAAAGACGGTGAGCCGGGTACGTACGTGTTTGTCACCTCGTTTGCTGGTGATGATCGTGTTGCTCCTTTTACGACCTCTGTTACTGATAAGAGCGAGCAGTATGTTGTTGAGGCTAATCCGCCGACGTTGAAGACCACCGCGACCGACAAGGCGGACGGCGATAAGACCCTCGCTTCTTCGGGCCTGGTGACGATCACGGACAAGGTGTGCTACACGAACCTGAAACAGGGCAGGGAATACACCCTGTCGGGCACGTTGATGGATAAGGCTACTGGTGGGCCGCTGATGATTGAGGGCAAGCCTGTGACCGCTTCCAAGACGTTCACCCCAAGCCAGGCTGACGGGTGCGAAAACGTTGATTTCACCATCGACGGCTCCATGGTGGTCGGCAAGACCACCGTCGTGTTCGAACGCCTCGAACACGACGGACAAACCATCGCTGTCCACACTGACATCAACGACGAAGACCAGACAGTGCTCTTTGAAAAGACTCCCACCCCGCCCGAAGAACACCTTGCGAAAACCGGTGCCCAAACACTCTCATTCCTTGCAGGTGCCACACTCTTTGCACTGATGGGCGTCGGAGCTATTGCACTCCATCGTCGCTCTTAAAAGCAATCCACGCCCCAACAGGGGGAGTGCCCGCCGGGGTGCTTCGACCAAGGGTGAAGAAGATTGCTACGAGGTCGCGCACTAAGAACGCCAAGCGATGTTTGAGGTGCGCGGCCTCGTCAATCAGAAGAAGGAAGAGGTGGAATCGACACGGTTGCGTGGACTTCGGCAAGCCTGTGAGCCTCGCGCCTCTTGCGGATCCACGCGGTCATCAACACCGAACCAACCAACGCGATTCCAGTAGAACCAACAATGGGAAGACCTGCAAAACCGGTGAACTCGAAAACCAGAGTCAAACCGGTTAACGGAGCCGCCATCGACGAACCCAAGAAAATCGCAGCGCCAATAAACACACATGCAGCCACCGATACGCTGGGAACAACCTGTTGCCACACCAAACCAGTCACCGCGCCAATACCAGCACCCAAGGCGACTCCAGGAGTCAGCGTTCCACCCCACGCCCCAGCACGAATCGTCACAAGAGTCGTGAACGTCTTCGCCACAAGGACCAATAGTGCCGTGATCAAACCAGCGCCAGCTAGCCAGCGAGCATCAAACTGCGTCTGAGCACTCGCCTGCCCATTGCCGAGCACCGAAGGAATCACTATTGCAATAAGACCAACAATGACGAACGCCAGCGGAAGTGACCAAAGAAGGTGAGCAGATCGGGGCTTAGCCTGTTCGCACCGGTCAACCCACGTTCGGAACAATTCACCCAGCGCACCCAAAATGGGTCCCATGATCAGCGCCCAGACGACAAGACCCCACGACGTCTTCAAAGGCTCAACCGCATAAAAGGGTGCAGGTCGATGCCAGCCGGTAGACACCAATACGGAAAGAACAGCAATAAAAGAAGCGGTCGCAACCGCCTTCGGGCGCTTGGACAAAAGCAGAATTTCAAGAGCATAAACAGCGCCGGAAATAGGAATCGAATACACAGCCGACAAGCCGGCACCCGCACCACACGCGACAATAATTCTGCGATCCTCGGCGGACAACCCGCAGTGCGAAGATAGCCAGGAAGAGAGCGAGGCGCTCACTTCACGAGGAGCCACTTCACGGCCAATCGAAGCTCCCATGCCAACCAAGACAATCTGCGTCAGGGCATGCCAGATGGTTCGAAGCGGAGGTAGCGTCTCTCCCTCAACCCCAGCCTTCACGCTGGTCAGCTGAGGATTCTTCTGGAACATCACAGTCCACGAAATAGCCCCTAACACGCCAGCAACAAGCAGGATCAAGGGGCGATGCCATGAAACGGAGGCAGAAACAGAATCAAGGAATGTGCCCGAGTGATGATTCCACACCACTGCCTCGACTCCATGCAGAAGGCGAGTACACAGCCAGCCAACAATTCCGGCGGTAACCCCCGTCGCAAGGGTCGCGCTGATATAGCGAACCCAATAGGGCAGGGTAGGCAAGCGGTTGGAAGGCACAGCGGGTCAGGCCATATGGTCGTCGATGCGTCGAGCGATGCGACCAAACACTTCGTTGAGCACGGTGATCTCTTCTACGCTCAGGTCGTTCAGTACGATCTCTCGAACGACCTCACGGTGCACGTCAGCAGCCTTTTCGAAGAACTTCTTGCCAGCATCCGTCATTAGAATCAGGCCACCACGTCCGTCACCCACGCACGTCGTGCGCTCCACGTATCCGCGAGAGACAAGCCGATTTACAGTGTGTGTCAGGCGGGAGGGGCTGAATACAACCTCATGAGCCAAAGCGGAGGGGCGAATGCCTTCATCGCCAGCTCGTGCCACCTGAAGGAGCACGTTATATTCGGGCTGAGTCACGTGGCACTCCGCCTTCAGCGCGGCTTCGATAGCGTTCGTCAGACGTGCCGTGGTCACGAAATACGTTTCCCACGCGCGTCCGCGAGCATCGCGTCTCATGATCATCCCTTCAGTGGCGTTTCAAAGTCAGCAAACCCAGGCCAATGCGAGGCTTCTTGGTCTGAGGCAGCGTCCGTGGCCACCTGAGACGCAAGGTCTCAACTATATCCGATTCAGAAAAGTTATCGAGTATAGGTGAATCATTCTCTGGCTGAGAAACGGCGGAATCTCACGGTTCGTCATGTGAAGTGTGAACAGAAAGTGCCAAACGTCCAAAAAGATCACGTACGCCTCGCTCAATCCGATCGGCACGTTTCGCTGTCGAAGACTCCTCCGACATTCCAGCGTGAATGAGGACGAACCGCATCCTGCGACTTGCGTGCCATGAAGACTTGACCACCCAGACCGACAATTGCCTTCTTTACAGGACCGTGACCGTAGTGTTCAAAGTGCTCGTGGTACAGGGGACCATGTGTTCTGGCGACCAGAAAACACTGTTGTGGAAGAAACAGTCACCGTAATAGGCGACCTGTACAGTAATTTCGAGGGAGCGAATAGGGCCGTGCCATACAAATGGAGCAATTCCGTCCAGTGGGCGTGGAGTGGAAGTGAAACCGTGCAAAGGCGTACGTACGGAATTTACCGTGCCAATCGACATCATCTTCGCTCCATCAACGGCGTAGAAGAGCGTAGTTTTCAATGGCCAACGGAATACCGTTGCGAATATTTTTTTCGAACCACGGGTAAACCGAATCTGTATTTCCGTGACTCATCATCAGGTCAATTCGACCACCTGACATGTATTGCGCCATTGCGTAGTCTTCGACATTTTTGGTGGGGTTGTTGGTTGTAATCAGAGTCGGTGATGTCTGCGACGCTCATGATTCCAAACTGCAGGGGTACTCTTTGTTCTTAGCTGAGATCCAATGTGGTACAACGATCAACTCAATTGAAGTTGGTGGCAGATTTTCTCCTGTGCGCTTCGTCTCTAGGGTTACGAGGTCGACCCCACTGAACAAAACACCCCTCTTGGTTCACGCGTCGGAGAGTTTTGGTCAATTAACTCTCGCTTCTAGTCTTACTTTATAAGTATTCAATTTCACTATTTAAAAACGGTTGCGTCGGTTCTTTCTTATTTTATATTCTGTCCGGAGACAATTTGATTGTCTCCGGACAATAACAATCGAACATCAATGAGTGAATAGGACTCCTTATGAAGAAGACGCACGTCGTTCTCGTTGACGATATTGATGGAACTCCTGCAAAAGACACCGTTACATTCTCATTCCAGGGTGTGACCTACGAAATTGACCTCTCGGAAGAACACATTTCTGAAATTTCCGCTGATTTTGAAAAGTGGATTTCTTCATCGCGCCGTATCGGTGGTCGAGCAATCCGCGGTTCACGCGTGGCCTCGTCGGCAGCTCTGTCGCGCGCAGGTGAAATTCGCGCATGGGCCACAGAAAACGGAATCCAGGTTTCCGACCGTGGGCGCATCCCCGCCGACATCGTCGCGAAGTTTGAGAGGGCTCACGCCTGAGATAGGTCCTTGGGGTCTATGACAACACCCCTCGAAGATGGAAGAATGACGTCATGACATACACACTGGTGCTGCTCCGCCACGGCGAGAGCGAATGGAATGCAAAGAACCTCTTCACCGGCTGGGTTGACGTGCCGCTCTCCGAAAAGGGCCGCGCCGAAGCCGCACACGGTGGCGAGTTCCTCAAGGAATCTGGCGTTCTGCCGGACCTCCTGTTCACCTCGATGTTGCGCCGCGCAATCATGACCGCGAACCTCGCACTCGATGCTGCCGATCGTCACTGGATCCCGGTTGAGCGCAACTGGCGTCTGAACGAGCGCCACTACGGTGCTCTTCAGGGTAAGAACAAGAAAGAAATCCGCGACGAATATGGCGAGGATCAGTTCATGCAGTGGCGTCGTTCCTACGACGTTCCGCCACCGGCAATCGAAGCTGGCTCCGAATTTAGCCAGGACACCGACCCGCGTTACGCAGGCGAGCCGATCCCGATGACCGAATGCCTGAAGGACGTCCTTGAGCGCCTGCTCCCGTACTGGGACGGCACCATCGTCCCGGCAATCAAGACCGGCAAGACCGTCATGATCGCCGCACACGGCAACTCGCTGCGCGCCATCGTCAAGCACCTCGACGAAATCTCCGACGAGGACATTGCAGGCGTCAACATCCCGACCGGTATCCCGCTTGTTTACGAGCTGGATGAGGAAACCCTCAAGCCGATCAAGAAGGGTGGCACCTACCTGGATCCCGAGGCAGAAGCAAAGATTGCTGCTGTCGCCAACCAGGGCAAGTGAGCATCTAGATAGCTGAACGAGTGGGGCGGATCCGCGAAAGCGGATTCGCCCCATTTGTATTGTGCTGATTTGAATCCACATGTGAAGTAGATCGCGGGGGTGGACCGAGTGCCGCCCCTCGTGAGTGGCTTCGGCCCGCCAGCGCCTAGTCGGGTAGGAAACGGGTGCAAATGGTAGACTTGTATTCGCTAGTCGCATATCTGCAGGGAGCTCTCATGACGTTCGAAATTGGTCAGACGGTCGTTTATCCGCACCACGGTGCAGCCACGATCGAAGAGATCTCTACGCGCACGTTGCGTGGTGAAGAGATCACGTTCTTGACCTTGCGCGTCGAACAGGGCGACATGACCATTCAGGTTCCCGCAAATAACGTTGACCTTGTTGGTGTGCGTGAAGTTGTCGGTGAAGATGGGCTGGAAGAGGTTCTGAAGGTTCTTCGCGCCCCCTACGTTGAAGAGCCCACCAACTGGTCCCGCCGTTTCAAGGCAAACCAAGAGAAGATCGCAACCGGCGACATCGTGAAGGTCGCTGAAGTTGTTCGTGACCTGACGCGTCGCGACGATCTGAAGAAGCTTTCCGTTGGTGAAAAGCGTACCCTGACCAAGGCTCGTCAGATCCTCTGCTCTGAACTTGCGTTGGCGCGTAATATCACCGAAGAACAGGCAGCTGCTCGCCTTGACGAAATCCTCGCCGAAGGTCGTATCACCCCTGAAGATGCCGTAGACGCTGAGTGACCTGACCCGTCACACTTCGGATCCTCAATGTCAACCGCTCTTGCAGTCCTGACAGCAGCAGGCTCCGGCACCCGTTTGGGGGGTGACGGTCCCAAAGCTCTTGTTGAGCTTGCTGGCACTACTCTTCTTGAACGATCCGCCCGCGGGCTAGCTCAAGCTGGTGTTGCAGGTATCGTCGTGACAGCGCCCGCCGATCAGGTCGATACCTTCGCCACTTACTTTCCAGATGGACGTATCACGCTTACAAGCGAGCAGGGCGAATCCTGTTCAATACCTGTTCTTGTCGTTGCGGGATCATCCGCGTCGCGTCAAGCCTCAGTTGCCCTCGGACTGGATGCGTTAGAAACCCTCGCCGAAACCCACGGGATGTGCCTTGACGCTTCAACCCCCGTCCTTGTTCACGACGCCGCGCGAGCTTTGACTCCGCCAGACGCGATTCGTCGCGTCATTGCAGCCGTCACGTTGGGATACAACGCTGTCATCCCGGTTCTGCCAGTGACCGACACGCTCAAACAAGTTGGCGACTCCACCGCGTCAGCACACCTCGGCATCGGACTGCGCCCGGTGGTGGCAACCATCGACCGTTCCGCCCTTGTCAGCGTGCAGACACCTCAAGGATTCGCGTGGTCCACCTTGCGCGAAGCGCACGAGTCCGCCCGGACTCGTGGAGCAAATGAACGTACAGCGGCGACCGATGACGCGGGTCTTGTGGAAGACGCGGGTGGCCAAGTGATGACAGTCCCTGGCGACCTTCTCTCCATGAAAGTCACAACCCGGCTCGACCTTGCGCTCGCAACACTTCTACTCGATCAATCCTGAAAACTGCCAGCTTGCCCGCCACAGCGGGGTAAGAAAGATGCCCGGTGTGGCCTCGTCAATGAGGGACTAGAACGGGGACACAAGGCAGATAATGCGACCAACTTGCACGTCCACGAAACGTTCAAGAAATCAAATTTCGCTCCTCTTCGTGTTAAGTTCCAGATGTCAGCAACACTGACAGCGCCCAAAGCAGCGGACGTATGTCCGAGGAGAAACGAATGTCATCCACCCCGAACACCCCAGTGGCATCAAAAGAAAAAACGAAAATCCTGACGCGCCCCGTCATTGAATGGGCAGCGTGGGACTGGGGGTCGGCAGCGTTCAACGCTGTCGCCACCACTTTCGTCTTCTCCACCTACCTGACCAGCGATGGGCTGTTCACCGATGCGGGCACCGCGAACTCGCACCTGTCGATCGGGTTGACGGTCGCGGGCCTCATCATCGCTCTTCTCGCGCCGATTACCGGCCAGCGCGCAGACCGTCGTGGTAAGGGCGGTGTCTGGCTCGGCTGGTTTACCGGCGCGGTTGTCCTGTCGATGCTCGCCATGTTCTTCGTCGCCCCCGAATCGTCGATCGGGCCGAACGCGTCGCTCTGGCTCGGTATTTCACTGCTGGGCGTCGGCAACATCTTCTTCGAGTTCGCGTCCGTGAACTACAATGCGATGCTCAACCACCTGGCTGACAAGAAGGACATGGGGCGTATCTCCGGCCTTGGCTGGGGAGCCGGCTATGTTGGTGGCATCGTCCTGCTACTCATCCTCTACGTCGGCTTGATTGGTCCGAACCTGCTGGGTGTGTCCACCGACAACGGTCTGAATATTCGTATCGCGATGATCATCGCGGCACTCTGGTTCGGTCTCTTCGCCCTGCCGGTCGTGCTACACCCGCCGAAACCGTCGGTCCTGCACCACGATGATTCGAAAGAATCTCTGCTCGACTCCTACCGTATGCTCTGGCAGACCGTGAAGGGCCTGCACCGCGAAGCGCCGCACACACTGTTTTTCTTGCTGGCTTCCGCCGTCTTCCGCGACGGCCTGGCAGGCGTTTTCACCTTCGGTGCAATCCTGGCAAAGTCCGCGTTCGGTTTCTCCGCCGGTGACGTCATGGTCTTCGCAATCGCCGCGAACGTCGTGGCGGGCCTAGCTACCATCGGCTTCGGCGCTCTCGACGACAAGATTGGCCCGAAAAAGGTCATTATCTTCTCGCTCGCTTCGATGGTCGTTTTCGGTCTGGGCGTCTTCTTCTTCCACGCGCACGGCTCGATCGTCTTCTGGAGCCTTGGCCTGTTGCTCTGCATCTTCGTCGGCCCGACGCAGTCGGCATCCCGTTCGTTCCTCGGCCGTATCATCCCCGCAGGTCGTGAAGGTGAAGTCTTCGGCCTGTACGCGACCACCGGTCGCGCCGTCTCTTTCCTGGCGCCGTTCATGTACGGCGTCTTCCTGAAGATCGGCAAGGCGCAGTCCACCGGCGGCGACTACACCTACTGGGGCATCCTCGGTATCATCCTGATCCTCGCCGTTGGCTTGGTCCTGACCATCCCGGTCAAGGCAGACGAGGCACACTTGGAGCACCTCGAAAAGTAATGGGGGAGTAGCGGGCTGACTCTTTCTGCCTGCTCGCCTCTGTTCTCTTCCCGATTCTTGAGGTGCGCTTGTCGCGGGGGATCTCGACCGCCGTTTTCTTCGCGGGTACTCACCCGCGGTTTCCCCGTGACCTCGTTCGTGCTGGCGAACTACTGAGCCCGAACGACGAGCGCAACCGCTGTTGCTGCCAAGCCGTCGCCTCGTCCCGTAAACCCAAGCCCGTCCGTCGTCGTGGCGCTGACGGAAACGGGGGCGCCGACGATCTCGCTCATCCGCTGGCACGCTTCGGGTAGACGCGCAGCCATGCGAGGCTTTGTGCCGATCACTTGCACGGTCGCATTACCGATGTGCCAGCCAGCTTTGCGCGCCATTCGGCATACCTCGACAAGGAATTGTTCGCCGGATGCGCCCGACCACTCGGGTCGACTGGTCCCGAACACGCTTCCCATTTCGCCCAGGCCGGTCGCCGCCAAAATCGCGTCGCACACTGCGTGAGCTGCAACGTCGCCATCAGAGTGACCCTCCAGTGGGGTTTCGCCCGGCCACTCCAAACACGCGAGCATGAGAGTTTTGTCGGGCAGATTCCCACACTCGTCTGCGACTGCGAACGCGTGAACGTCGATCGCTTGGCCAACGCGGAAGGGGACGGGAGTGGAGTGAGCGGTGTCAGTCATGCTTCAAGGCTAGCCGGTGCGACGCGGATTTGGGACGGAGCTCGCACGACAGCCTGACCCCGATAGGATCGGCGCATGCGGTACATTTCGACTCGCCAATCTTCGGCCGACAACGCGCGCTCGTTCAGCGACATCCTTCTTGAGGGCCTCGCTCCCGACGGCGGCCTCTACATGCCTGAAAGCTACCCGCAACTGGGCGCGACAGACCTCGAAGAACTCAGCCGAGTCCTCGCAGATGAAGGCTATGCGGCGCTCGCTGCCCGCGTTCTTGAACTGTTCATTGACGACATTCCCTCCGAGCACCTGAAGGCGATTACCGCTCGCGCCTACCGCACGCCCGCGTTCAGCGACCCGGCGATCGTTCCGGTTACGCACCTCCAGTCCGGAGTCTGGGTGTCGCACCTGTCGAATGGCCCGACGGCAGCGTTCAAGGACATGGCGATGCAGTTGCTTGGCGAACTCTTCGAGTACGAGCTCGACCGCCGTGGAGATTGGCTGACGATTGTGGGTGCGACCAGTGGTGATACCGGCTCTGCTGCCGAGTACGCGCTACGAGGCCGGAATGCCCTGTCGGTCGTCATGCTTACTCCGGCCGGACGCATGACAGCATTCCAGCGCGCGCAAATGTTCTCTCTGCTGGACGACAACATTGTGAACGTCGCAGTTGAGGGCGTATTCGATGACTGTCAGGACTTGGTGAAGACGGTCAACATGGACCCTGACTTTAAGGCGAAATGGCATCTGGGCGCGGTTAACTCGATCAACTGGGCGCGCCTGCTCGCCCAAGTTGTGTATTACGTCGCGACCTGGTTGCAGGTGGCACGAGGTGCGGACGGTGGCCTCGACCTGGATTGCCGAGTGAACGTCGTCGTTCCCTCGGGCAACTTCGGCAATATTTGCGCAGCCCATGTGGCGCGACAGATGGGCTTGCCACTGGGAACGCTTGTTGTGGCCACGAACGAGAACGATGTTCTTGACGAGTTTTTCCGCACCGGTGTCTACCGCGTTCGTTCTTCGGCTCAAACACTGGCAACCTCGTCGCCGTCGATGGATATTTCGAAGGCATCCAACTTCGAGCGCTTTATCTTCGACCTGCTTGGTCGCGACGGGGAGCGTACCGCTCAGCTGTTCGGCGAGGTCCTGAATTCGGACGGCTTCTTCGATCTGTCCGGCACTGAAGAATTTGCCACCCTTGGCGAAAACTACGGCTTCGTGTCGGGCACCTCAAACCATGCCCACCGCCTGGAACAGATTCTCTTCACCGAAGAAAACGACGGCTACCTGCTGGACCCGCATACCGCGGACGGCATGCACGTCGCACGCCAGTGGGCACCGCGCCTGGGCGGGCCGACCGTCGTCATGGAAACTGCGCTTCCCGTGAAGTTTGCCGACACGATCCGCGAGGCAACCGGCCATGAACCCACCGTTCCCGCCCGATTCGCCGATATTGAGGGGGGCGAGCAACGCGTCGTGAGCCTGCCGAACGACGCCGACGCCCTGCGTGCTCTGATCGAAGAAAAGATCACGCCCAGAAACTGAGCTTCCGAAACGCCTGTCCCCTGTGCCACCCCGCCCTTTCGTCGCGTTACGCAGTCCTAAAAGTGGAGGTGGCCTCGTACCGTGGGAGCCGACGCGGGTAGCATGGCACTATGACGCTTCACCTGTACGACTCGAAGTCCGCCACCCTGCAGCCACTGGTTCCTGTAAACCCGGGGAAAGTGGGGATTTACCTGTGTGGCGCGACGGTGCAGGGTGCGCCACACGTCGGACACCTGCGCGCGGCCGTCGCGTTCGACTCGCTGATTCGTTGGCTGAAGCGCAATGGTCTGGACGTCACTTACATCCGTAACGTCACCGACATTGATGACAAGATCCTCAACAAGTCCGCCGACGCGGGCGTTGAATGGTGGGCGTGGGCGCAGCGTTTCGAGCGCGAATTCACCGAAGCGTATGCGACCCTCGGTGTTCTGCCACCGACCTACGAACCTCACGCGACCGGGCATATTCCGGACCAGATTGACTTGATTAACCGCCTGATTGAGCGCGAGCACGCCTACGCCGACGGCCAGGGCAACGTCTACTTCTCCGTCGCCAGCCAGGACGATTATGGGTCGCTGACCCGCCAGAAGCTCGACGACATGCGCACCACCGAAGACGAGGCGCAGATCGACGCCGCCGTGGAAGCGGGCAAGCGCGACCCTCGCGACTTTGCGCTCTGGAAGGCAGCCAAGGCAAGCGAGCCGGAAACTGCGGCTTGGGATTCTCCGTGGGGACGAGGCCGCCCGGGCTGGCATCTCGAATGCTCTGCGATGTCGCGGCGCTATTTGGGTGACGAATTCGATATTCACGGCGGTGGAATCGATCTGCGATTCCCGCACCACGAGAATGAACAAGCGCAGTCACACGGAGCAGGTTGGGGATTCGCGCGCCTCTGGGTTCACAACGCGTGGGTCACCATGAAGGGCGAAAAAATGTCGAAGTCGCTGGGCAACGTGCTCTCCATCGACGCTCTGACTGCAGAGCATCCGGCTGCTGCCGTTCGGTGGGCGCTTTCGACCGTTCATCACCGCAGTGGAATTGAGTGGGGCCCTGAAACCATGCCGGCTGCTGCCGCTGCATGGGCGAAGTTTTCCGCCTTCGTGGAACGCGCGATCGCGATTGCAGACGAGGTTCCCGCTTCCGAAATTGCACTGCCTGCGTCCGAACTACCCGAGGGCTTCGTGACCGCAATGGACGATGACCTGAACGTGGCTGGAGCACTTGCCGTCATTTACGAGCACATGAAGGCCGGCAACGTCGCTATCGAAGCGGGCGACACCGAAGCGGTCCGACGTGAGCAGCAGTTGGTGCGCTCCATGCTTGATGTCATCGGACTTGACCCCGCATCCGAGCAGTGGCGAAGCGGACTAGGCTCCGCTGGAACAGCTGGAGGTGCGGGATCTGGCGAACACGACGCGCTCGACACCCTCGTTCAGGCCGTCATCGAAGAACGTGCGCAGGCTCGCGCCGAAAAGGACTGGGCGCGCGCAGACGCTCTTCGTGACCGCCTCGCGAACGCGGGAATCGAAGTCGCTGACGGGCGCGATGGAGCAACCTGGAAACTCGCCTGACCTTCCGTTGAACGCAGGCACGTCTCTCGCGCGAGGAATTGCCAAGGCCGATAATCGGAGCGAAAACTGGAAATCGCTGGCGTTCCCGGCCTCGTCAATTGGTGAACAAGAGAAAGTGCGCCGTGATACCTACCGCAAATGGCGATATCGTGCGGGAAAACAGTCGGGGAGCCGATAGGCTTGCTATCTGAACTGCTCGCCGGGAGGCGAGACCAACGAACGATAGGTGAAACTCATGGCGGGAAACGACGGTCGTCGCGGCGCAGTGCGCAAACCCGGATCGAAGAAGGGCGCGAAAGTCGGCACCGGCGGGCACTCGCGTCGTAGGCTCGAAGGTAAGGGGCCGACCCCGAAGGCTGAAGACCGGACCTACCATCCCGCGTACAAGCGCAAGATCCAGAGGGAAGCACGCGAAGCTCGGGAAGCAGCGATCGCGCGCGCACGCGCCAAGTCATCCATCAAGGTCGCACCCGGCCACGAACTGATCGCCGGTCGCAACCCCGTCGCCGAAGCCGTCCGCGCCAACGTGCCGATTGAACGTGTCTTCGTGCTCGACAATGTGAAAGACGACCGCGTCGAAGAGGTCATCCGCCTCGCCACCCACATGGGGGCCCCTGTTTTTGAGGTCACCCGTCGTGACCTCGACGTCGCAACCGACGGCGCAGTCCACCAGGGCGTAGCCGTTGAGGTGCGCGGATACGAATACTCGCACGTCGAAGACCTGATCGTCGGATCCCTCCAGAAGGTTGGAACGCCCCTGCTGGTCGCGCTCGACCAAGTGACCGACCCGCACAACCTGGGCGCAGTTCTCCGTTCCGCCGGAGCATTTGGTGCCGACGGTGTCATTATCCCGGAACGTCGCTCCGCAGGTGTCAACACCACCGCGTGGAAGGTCTCTGCTGGCGCAGCCGCCCGAGTTCCCGTCGCGCGCGCAACCAACCTGGTCCGTGCCCTCGAGGAATGCAAGAAGAACGGTATGTTCGTCATCGGCCTTGACGGCGGAGGAGACGCGTCGTTGCGCGGGTTGAAGCTCGCCGACGCGCCACTGGTCGTTGTCACCGGCGCCGAAGGGGCGGGCCTGTCCCGCCTGGTCCGCGAAACCTGCGACCAGATTGTGTCCATCCCGATCTCGTCCGCGGTCGAATCGTTGAACGCCGCCGTCGCAACCGGCATCGCCCTGTACGAGGTCGCCTCCGTCCGCGCGGAGGCTGCAGCGGTTAAGTGAGGTAACCGTCAACTACGGTAGGCGTTGCCTGGCGAGGTAGGTGTCGCCAGCTTTTTCATCGTGCCCGTGTTTTCCCTTGCGTAAGAGCGCGAGCATGAGGCATGTGTGGGTGCTCGGCGGAGTTTGGGTGGTGGCAGGCGTCGGTTTTTGTCGTGTAAGGCGATGTTTTCCCAGTTGAAAGCCCGTTTTCGTCGCCTTGTACGTCTTTTCTTTCCCGAGCGCTCATCCGGGTTGCCTTCAGCTGGCCAGATGTGCCACGCATTCTGCGTGAGCACCTATTTTCGGCTGGCGTTGCGCGCGCGGCCTCGCGAATTATCGATAGTCCGCGACCGCGAATGATGCACGAGACCGCCCACTGTATCCAGACAAAAACATGCTATTGACGCTGAGTAAAAAATAGATATCATATTGATATCGCACTCGTGTGGAGCTAGCCGACCGGCTGGCGCGAGTCGCAAAGGAGAACTGATGTCGCACTCGGTGGCTCAGGAAGAGCACATCAACGTCAAAGGCGTAGCTGATAATGCGTTTGCTGAAGCAAAAGCGCGCGTGAATATTACGGAAAAGAAGGCGCCGGCACTCGGATCGGCGATCGCCTTCCCGATGGCCTTGATCCTGCTCGCAGGTTTCGGCTACTCGATCTACCTGTTCGTTACAGGTGCGATCGCGGATGACGCTGGCGAAGCGGGCGGTGTCGCAAGAATAGTTTCCGGTTCGGTCATGTTCCTCCTCGTCATGGTGTTGATGCCCTGCTTGGCGGTCATCTCTCCTGGCCAGACCTCGGTTCGCCAGTTCTTCGGCAAGTACGTTGGCACGGTTCGCAAGACGGGCCTGGTGCTGGTACCGCCGTTGACGAATGGCAAGAAGGTCTCCGTCAAGGTCCATAACTTCGAGACGAGCGAGCTGAAAGTCAACGATTCCGACGGTAATCCGGTGAATATTGCGGCGATCGTCGTGTGGCAGGTTGCTGACACGGCGCGCGCGGTCTTTGCAGTCGAGCAGTACGAGGAATTCATCAAGGCTCAGGCGGAGTCGGCGCTGCGTCACGTCGCCACGTCGCACCCCTATGACGAGCCCGGCCCGGGCGAAACCTCGCTACGTGGCGGTACAGACGTCGTCTCCGCTGAACTTGCGCGCGAAGTTGCGGCTCGCGTCGAACTGGCTGGTCTTGAAATCGTCGAGGTTCGTATTTCGTCTCTCGCTTACGCGCCCGAAATTGCGCAGGCAATGTTGCAGCGCCAGCAGGCCGGTGCTGTGATCGCTGCCCGTGAGCAGATCGTTGAAGGGGCGGTCACCATGGTTGATCAGGCGCTGAACCGTCTGGAAGACAATGACATCGTGTCGCTTGATGATGAACGCAAAGCTCAGATGGTGTCGAACCTGCTGGTCGTGCTCTGCTCTGATCAGCGCACTCAGCCGATCGTGAATGCGGGCTCGCTGTACTGACCTGCTGGATTGGTATTGGGGAGCGAATCGCCGGGTGAGTAAATGACTCCGAAGAATGAGCGCAAGCAGATTCTTCTGCGCTTAGATCCTGCCGTCCACGAGGCGTTGTCCAAGTGGGCGGCAGACGATCTGCGCAGTGTGAACGCGCAGATTGAGATCATTCTGCGTCGCGCGCTGAAGGATGCGGGGCGTGAAGCAAAGGCTCAGCCGCTTCGAGGGCGAGGCCGCCCGCCCAAACAAACCCCCACTGAAGGGACGGAGTAAGATTTCTATTGCTTAATGCGTACGTGAAGGCGTATGCGTTAAGCGTGTCTGCTGTTACTGCTCACGCGCTGGCGTAAATCTCGGTAGAATTGTGCGAGGTGCGGCCACAGTCGTACGTATAGCAAGAATATCGGGGAGAAACCCATGCCAGCCGTGATCGTGCTCGGTGCCCAGTGGGGCGACGAAGGTAAAGGTAAGGCGACCGACCAGCTCGGCCAGAACACTGACTATGTCGTGAAGTTCAACGGCGGTAACAACGCCGGTCACACTGTCGTCATCGACGGTGAAAAGTACGCGATGCACCTGTTGCCCGCGGGCATCCTGTCCAAGGGTGTTACCCCGATCATCGGCAACGGCGTCGTCGTTGACATTGATGTTCTGTTCCAGGAATTGGCCGAAATGGAATCGCGTGGCGTTGACTGCTCGCGCCTGAAGATTTCCTCCAATGCTCACATCATCCCCAGCTACAACCGTCTGATGGACCAGGCGAACGAGCGCGCTCGCGGGAAGAACCAGATCGGCACAACCGGCCGTGGCATCGGCCCGACCTACGCGGACAAGATGAACCGCGTTGGCATCCGCATTCAGGATCTGTTCGACCCGAAGACGCTGAGCGAGAAGATCGAGGCAGCTCTTGCCCCGAAAAATGAGGTTTTCGCAGCCGTCGGCATGGAAACTCTCGACCCTGACACCGTCACTGAAGAACTGCTCGCATATGCCGATCGCATCCGCCCGATGGTCTGCGATGCGTCCCTCGAAGTGAATGACGCGCTCGATCGTGGCGACACGGTGCTTTTTGAAGGTGGTCAGGCCACCATGCTCGACATCGACCATGGCACGTACCCGTTTGTGACCTCGTCGAACCCGACCGCCGGCGGTGCGCTGACTGGCACCGGTGTTGGCCCGACCCGCATCGACCGCGTTGTCGGTGTTGCGAAGGCGTACACGACGCGCGTGGGTGAAGGCCCGTTCCCGACAGAACTTGATAATGAGGTCGGTGAGGCCCTGCGTCACAAAGGTGGCGAATTTGGTGTGACCACCGGTCGTGCTCGCCGCACCGGCTGGTTCGACGCGGTTGTCATGCGCTACGCGACCCGCATCAACGGCCTGACCGACATCTGCCTGACGAAGCTCGACGTGCTTTCTGGCTATCCGACCATCCCGGTCTGCGTCGCCTACGAGGTCGATGGTGTCCGCATGGAAGAAATGCCTCTTGACCAGGTCGGTTTCGAGAACGCTGTCCCGGTGTACGAAGAACTGCCCGGTTGGGAAGAGGACATCACCGGTTGCCGTACCTTCGAAGAGTTGCCGAAGAACGCGCAGGATTACATCGCGCGCCTCGAAGAGCTGTCGCGTTGTCGCATTCAGTCGATCGGCGTCGGCGCTGGTCGTGAAGCGACGATCGTCCGCTACCCGCTGATCTGACACCGCTGGCGACCGTCCGCCGTTTGGCGGATCTCTCGCCCCGCGCAGACTGAGCTGCTACTCCGCTGATTTCGGCGTGAGCTTAGCAGTACCGTCCGCGATCATAATGACGAGGCCTGGCCCGGGTGAAACACCCGGGCCAGCCTTGTTTTATCCCTTGGCGTTCATAGGGGCCTACAGGGAACGGGCGGAACAGAAAAGTGGCCACGACAGGAGACCCATCGCAACCACTTTCCAACGATTAGACACCGAGCCGAAAGCGCCTGTCGGCGCGAAGGCCGCTCGTAGCGGCAAAGTTTGGAGCCCGGGGCTTAACAACTCGGTGCGCGTACAAGCATACGTAATGCGAGCCTCGCTAGCGAGGGGAGGACAGGTGGGACATCCCACCAAAATGTGCGACCATGAATCGTATGGAGTCTGTTCCCACTCGACCTGCCTCGAGGCCCCATTCTCATCGAGGGCGTCGCGATTTAAGCGACCGCCTTTCGATGGCAACCCTGTCAATCACGACCGGTATGCGCTTATCCGCGGTCATCGTTCTTCTTTTCTCGATTCTGACCGTGGTCGTGTGGGCGTTGCCGGCAACGTCTTTGACGTTTGCTTCTCTGATTGCTCTGATCGGTGTTGTTCTTGCCTTCACGTGGGGTGCGCTTACCGGTCTGGATCTTCCTCCCCTCACGATTATCGCGTTGGCGTTTTCGGCAGCTGTTCTGCCGATGGTGGTCGCGCTGACGGGCGACTTAAAATATGGCGTTCCGGTGATTGGGGCGTCGGTTGTTGCGATTGTTGCTTCGGTGATTTTCACGGCTCCAACGCCAACGAATCACTCGTTTATCACGGGTGAGAATTGTGCTGAAACGATCGCGCAACGCCAGCGTGAGCGGGCTCTTCAGGAAGCTCTTATCGCAGGTGAAGCAGTCGATGAGGCCGATGTGATGGTGCTACGCCGAGTGAAGACTCGTCCCAATGAGCGTCCGACCTCTTTGACTCTTGCCTCCGCGATCGGAGCCTTGATTCTGATTGCCGCGTCGGCTGTGTGGATCACGTTGAATTCTCTTGAGCAGTGGAGCATGATGATCCCCGTTGCCGCGGTCTTGATTGCGCTGATTGTGTGGGGAGACCAGATTGGCCACACCTATCGTTCGCAGTCGATTGGTGCGCTTTCGGTGGGAGCGATCTCGGGCGCAATCATTGGTGTTGTCGCATATATTGCCGGTCGCGCATCGCAGATGACGCCGATTATTCTTCCGGGCCTTGCGTCTGTCATCGGTCCGATCCCGGCGGCCGCTCTTTTCGGTTTGCTTGAAGGTGTGGCTGTTGGTGTGACGATTGTGGTTCTTGATGGTCTGCTAGGTGATCACACGACGCGTCGCCCGCCGACGGGTGCGCTGGGTCGCGCCTGCGCAAAGTTCTTGGTTGCTGCGATTCCGATTTACGCGTTGATCCGCATCGGTGGCATCTGAGCCAAATCCTCGCTTCGAGCCTCGTAACTGCTGACTGACGCGGTGGTGGCGGATCCAAATATCGCGTGGGCGCGCGCAAACCTTTAGGCTAATTTCCATGATGGTTATTCCTGCTGATTTGCCTGTTGCTCTTGCTCCTCTCGCGTGGATGCTCGGTACGTGGAAGGGCTGGGGGATGGCCGCTGGCGCTGAAACGGATACTGCGATCATTGAAGAGATGCGCGGTGAGATTTGTGGTGAGCAGATGCGTTTCACCACGTCGATTTACCAGGGTCTTCCGGCTCCCGGCGTTGAGATTGAGCCGACGTGGGACGCTGCCGAGGGGCTGTCGCACATTGGTCGCGGTGAGCTTCTGGTCGAAGAGACGATGTACGTGTCGGTGATGCCGGGCACGGATGAACTGCCTCCTCCGGGTCAGTATGTGCCGCGCGAGTTCACGGCGACTTCGGCTTTGACGAATGGTCTTGGTGTGCTGTGGGCGGGTGTGGGAGTTGGCCCGCGCGTGCAGATGGTGTCGGATGCGATTGCGCGTGACGCGAAGGCGCAAGAGGTCGAACACCTGGGTCGCATGTACGGCCTGGTTGCGGGTGAGCTCATGTGGACGCAGGAAAAGACTATTGTCGGTGGCGAAGCTGGAGTTGAGTTCTCAGGCCGCTTGATGCGTACCGAGCAGGCGTGCACCGCGTCGGGCGAAGCCGTTGAAGGCATTGATGCCCAGGCTGAGAGTGGTTTCCTTGTCTGATTCCCCCGTTTCTTCCACTACGTCGGATTCGCCTGCTGACGAGTGGCTGTCTCCGCTTGCCACGTGGCCGGGTGCGATTCTCACGTCCGACGATCTAGGGGACCAGACCACCCGCGCTCAAGAAGCTGACACCCCTGAAGAAGGGGCGGAGCCACAGACCTTTGCGATCCCCGTGACGCCGATTGCCCTGCATTACGGCGACCCTTTGGGGGAACAGTGGGCCTTGGAAGAGGGGCGCGCGATCACGGATCGCGCAGACTTGGGCGTCATCACCGTGTCTGGTGCGGATCGTCAGACGTGGCTGACCAGCATTACGACGCAGATTGTCACGGGTATGGGCCCGGGGGATTCGAAGGAGCTTCTGGTTCTGGATCCTCAGGGGCATATTGAGCACCAGGCTGCAGTAGCGGACGACGGTAAGAACACGTGGCTGATCTGTGAAGGCTATGACACCCAAGGTCTAGCGGAGTTCCTGCGTTCGATGCAGTTTGCTCTGCGCGTGCAGGTTGATGTGCGCTCTGACGTGACGGTGTTCGCGACCGCGGGCAGTGACACGGATACAGCTACCGGGCTTCCCGGCCTCGTGCTGACGTGGAACGATCCGTGGCCGGGCGTGACCGAGGGAGGCACGGAATACTTCCAGGGCTCTCATCCGGGCGAGCGTTCACGGATACGTTTGCATGTTGTGCATCGCGACGGGGCGAAGCAGTTTATTACCGACTGGCTGGCCACTGATGCGAAGCGGAAGCCTGCGGGGTTCCTTGCGTGGGAGGCGATGCGTATTGCTGCGTGGCGCCCGCGCTTGGGTGTCGACACGGACGCGCGGTCGATTCCGGCTGAGGTCGACTGGCTGCGCACCGCGGTCCACACGAATAAGGGCTGCTATCGCGGGCAGGAGTCGATTGCTCGCGTGCTCAATTTGGGGCGTCCGCCGCGTCGCCTGACGTTCCTGCAGCTTGATGGTTCACGAGGCGACCTTCCCGAGGTAGGTACTCGCATTGAATCGAACGGTCGAGTTGTTGGTATCGTGACCTCTGTTGCTCGCCATAGAGAGCTTGGTCCGATTGCTTTGGCGGTGCTTGCGCGCAACGTTCCGGCGTCGATGGTGTTCGACTTGGGTGGTATTGCTGCAGCTCAGGAACTGATTGTTCCCGTTGATGGCAAATCTGCAATGTCCCCCGAAACACGTCCGGGCGCTGATTTGAATAATCCTGATCTGCGTCGCCATGACGTGTCGCCGATCGGTGGCCTGGGCGCGTTGGGAGCCCGCTGATGCGCGCGGTTATTCAGCGCGTGACCAGCGCTTCCGTGTCTGTTGACGGTCAGGTTGTCGGGGCGATTGATCGCCCGGGCCTGATGGTGTTGCTCGGCGTGAAAAGGGGAGACAGCGCGGAGCAGGTTGCGACTGTCGCCCGTAAGATCGCGGAACTTCGCATTCTCGGTGATGAGCAGTCCGCCTCGGAACTCAGTGCTCCGATCCTGGTGGTTTCGCAGTTCACGCTCTACGGGGATACGCGCAAGGGGCGTCGCCCCTCGTGGGTGAATGCTGCCCCGGGCGATGAAGCACAGCCTCTCGTCGATGCGGTTGTCGCCGATTTACGAGGTCGCGGCCTCGAAGTAGCAACGGGCGAATTCGGCGCGATGATGGAAGTTTCGCTGGTCAATGATGGCCCGTTCACCGTACTGGTGGAATCCGAAGCGTAACTGAAACAGCCGGGAGCCGATCGGCCTCGTCGATATTCCTTTTTCACCCCATGGCGAACTAACGCGCATATAATCGTGCGCTCGCTTAGTGTGGTTTCAGTTGAAGAATCACTCCGCGTGTTGGCGCGGTCCCCGGACGCAAAGGGAATGACATGTTCGAACGGTTTACCGACCGAGCTAGGCGCGTCGTCGTCCTCGCGCAGGATGAAGCGCGCGGGCTCAAGCACAACTACATCGGGACTGAGCATCTTTTGCTCGGCCTGATCTCCGAAGGTGAAGGCGTCGCCGCGAAGGCGCTCGCGATGATGGACATTAACGATGACGACGTCCGCGCGTCCGTCATTGAGATCATTGGCGAAGGCGAAAAGACGGTTGAAGGTCACATCCCCTTCACACCGCGCGCAAAGCGAGTCTTCGAGCTGTCACTGCGTGAGGCACTGCAGCTCGGTCACAACTACATCGGCACCGAACACCTTTTGCTCGGCCTGCTGAAAGAAGGTGAAGGCGTCGCCGCCCAGGTCCTGACCAAGCGTGGCGCTGACCTTTCCCAGGTCCGTCAGAACGTGATCCAGCTACTCAGCGGATACCAGCGCGGCGAAGGTGAAGGACGTGAATCTGTCGGCGCGGGCGTCGGCGGATCCTCCACGCACGAACGCCAGAACTCTGCGGTTCTAGAGCAGTTCGGTCGCAACCTGACCCAGGCTGCTCGCGATAACAAGCTCGACCCGGTGATTGGTCGTCGCGTCGAGATGGAGCGCGTCATGCAAGTCCTCTCGCGTCGCACCAAGAACAATCCGGTTCTGATCGGGGAACCCGGCGTTGGTAAGACCGCCGTCGTCGAGGGACTGGCGCAAGCAATCGTCCACGGTGATGTGCCCGAAACGATCAAGGACCGCCAGATCTACAGCCTGGATATGGGGTCGCTGGTCGCTGGCTCGCGCTACCGTGGCGACTTCGAAGAACGCCTGAAGAAGGTCCTCAAGGAAATCCGTACGCGTGGCGACATCATCCTCTTCATCGACGAAATCCACACCTTGGTTGGTGCGGGCGCCGCTGAAGGGTCGATCGACGCCGCCCAGATGCTCAAACCCATGCTTGCGCGTGGCGAGCTCCAGACGATCGGCGCGACCACGAACGACGAATACCGCAAGTACATCGAAAAGGATGCGGCGCTTGAACGACGCTTCCAGCCTGTGAAGGTCGACGAGCCCTCTGTCGAGGACACCATCGAAATCCTGAAGGGCTTGCGCGATCGTTACGAGGCCCACCACCGCGTCATCATCACCGATGAAGCAATCAAGGCGGCCGCTGAACTTGCGGACCGATACATCTCTGATCGCTTCCTGCCGGACAAGGCCATCGACCTGGTCGATGAGGCGGGCGCGCGCCTGCGTATTCGTCGTATGACCGCTCCGCCGGAGTTGCGTGAACTCGACGAGAAGATCGCCGAAGTTCGTCGCAACAAGGAATCGGCGATCGACGATCAGGACTTCGAGAAGGCAGCCGGCCTGCGCGACGAAGAATCCAACCTGGTTGCTCAGCGTGAAGAGAAAGAAACGTCCTGGAAGGGCGGAGAATCCGACTCCATCGCAGAGGTCACGGAAGAAGAGATCGCCGAGGTCTTAGCCATGTCGACTGGTATCCCGGTCTTCAAGCTGACCCAGACTGAGACGACGAAGCTTTTGAAGATGGAGGATGAGCTGCACAAGCGTGTCATCGGTCAGGAAGAAGCTGTTCGCGCACTGTCGCAGTCGATCCGCCGCACTCGCTCTGGGCTGAAAGACCCGAATCGTCCCGGTGGCTCGTTCATCTTCGCCGGTCCGACCGGTGTCGGTAAGACCGAGCTGGCGAAGGCGCTTGCCGAATTCCTGTTCGGTGACGAAGATGCTCTGATCCAGCTGGACATGTCCGAGTTCTCTGAGAAGCACACGGCATCGCGCCTCTTCGGTGCTCCTCCTGGCTACGTCGGCTACGACGAGGGCGGCCAGCTGACCGAAAAGGTTCGCCGCAAGCCGTTCTCTGTCGTCCTCTTCGACGAGGTTGAAAAGGCTCACCCGGACATCTTCAACTCGCTACTGCAGATCCTCGAAGAAGGTCGTCTGACCGACTCCCAGGGACGCAAGGTCGACTTCAAGAACACGGTCATCATCATGACCACGAACCTCGGCACGCGGGACATTAACAAGGGTGTTTTGACGGGCTTCCAGTCCGCTGACAACCTGACGCATGACTACTCGCGTATGAAGGCAAAGGTTGATGAAGAGCTCAAGCAGCACTTCCGCCCCGAGTTCCTGAACCGCGTCGATGACACGATCGTGTTCCCGCCACTGAACAAGGATCAGATCAAGCAGATCGTCGACCTGATGATCGCGAAGCTGGCCAAGCGTATGGAAGCGCAGGACATGCACCTGCAGCTCACCGACGAAGCACGCGACCTGCTGGCCGATCTTGGCTTCGACCCGGTGCTCGGTGCGCGCCCCTTGCGTCGCGCCATCCAGCGCGAGATCGAAGACGCTCTGTCTGAGCGCATCCTCTTTGGAGAGATCGTGGCCGGCCAGGTTGTTACGGTCGGTGTCGAGGGTGAAGGTTCGGACCGAAAATTCACTTTCAACAGTCACTGACCTTCAACGGTCAGCGACCTTCAATGGTCAGCGGCCGGCGTTGACCGTGTAGAGCTGGCGGGCTCACCCTTGGGGTGGGCCCGCCAGTGTTTTGTGCACCGACTGCACCTGGTGCGATGGTTTGGTTTGTTTTAGTGGGGTTTTGTCGCGTGAGGTGTAGGCGGTGACGCGTGTCGGTGGGTTTTGTGTTCCCGGGTGCACTTGGTGCGACGGTTTTGCGTGTTTGAGCTCGGGTGTGTCGCGTCAGGTGCAGTGCGTCGAGGGGCCTCGTCGATGGGAAGTGGAACGAGGCGTAGGCACACCTCTGCCCCTACTGAAACAGCCTGAAAATGTCATATATGCGACAAACTGCCTAAGCGAACTGCAAAGATGTTGAAAACAAAGGTAAAGCATTCGGTGACCTAAGTCCCTTTTTGCTATTCTTCCCACTAGCGGCCCGATGGTGGGCCACTTTTACGTGATCGACGGAAGTTGAGGACCTCAATGGTCAAATATGTGTATGACTTCTCCGAGGGCGACAAGTCCATGAAGGACCTGCTCGGAGGTAAGGGTGCAAACCTTGCGGAAATGACGAAGCTTGGACTGCCCGTTCCCCCCGGATTCACCATCACCACCGAGGCATGCCGCGCATACCTCAAGGATTCGATTGTTCCCGAATCCCTGGAAACTGAGGTGACCACCGCTCTTCGCCGCGTCGAAGATCAGATGGAACGCCACCTGGGTGACCCCTACAACCCGCTCCTTGTCTCGGTGCGTTCAGGCGCAAAGTTCTCGATGCCGGGCATGATGGAAACCGTCCTCAATATCGGTCTGAACGACGACTCGGTTCAGGGTCTCGCAAAGATCTCGGGCAACGAGCGCTTCGCATGGGACTCCTACCGTCGTCTGATCCAGATGTTCGGCAAGACGGTTCTCGACATTGATGGTGACCTGTTCTCCGACGCCCTGGACGATCTGAAGGCAGCTCGTGGCGTCAAGGGCGACACCGAATTGACCGCTGACGACCTGAAGGGCCTCGTTGAGACCTTCAAGAAGATCGTTTCCGAGCAGAAGGGCATGGACTTCCCGCAGGATCCTCGCACCCAGATGGATATGGCCATCGAAGCCGTGTTCCGCTCCTGGAACACCGAGCGCGCACGCATCTACCGTCGTCGTGAGCGCATCCCTCACGACCTGGGCACCGCAGTCAATATCTGCACTATGGTCTTCGGTAACATGGGTGAAGGCTCCGGCACCGGTGTCTGCTTCACCCGCGACCCCTCGTCCGGCCACGCAGGCGTGTACGGCGACTACCTTGAGAACGCTCAGGGTGAGGACGTCGTTGCAGGTATCCGCAACACCCTGTCCCTCGCCGACCTCGAGAATATCGACAAGGCTTCCTACGACAAGTTGCGTGGCATCATGCGCAAGCTTGAAACCCACTACCGCGACATGTGTGATATCGAGTTCACCATCGAGCGCGGCAAGCTCTGGATGCTCCAGACCCGCGTTGGCAAGCGCACCGCTGCCGCCGCATTCCGTATCGCCATCCAGCTGACCGAAGAAAAGCTGATTACCCGCGACGAGGCCCTGACTCGCGTCACCGGCGATCAGCTGACCCAGCTGATGTTCCCGCAGTTCGACTCGAAGGCTGCCAAGGAACTCATCGCACGTGGCATGGCCGCTTCACCGGGCGCAGCAGTCGGCAAGATTGCCTTCGACAACGCTCAAGCTGAGAAGTTCCACGCTGACGGCGTCAAGTGCGTTCTGGTTCGTCGCGAAACCAACCCGGATGACCTGCCGGGCATGGTTGTCGCCGAAGGCGTTCTGACCGCCCGCGGTGGCAAGACCTCGCACGCTGCAGTTGTCGCGCGTGGTATGGGCAAGACCTGCGTCTGTGGCGCCGAAGCACTCGAGATTGACGCCGAGGCCGGCACCGTCGTCATTGATGGCACCACCTACACCTCCGACGACACGATCGCGATCGACGGTCAGACTGGTGAAATCTTCATCGGCGAGGTCCCGGTTACCGACTCTCCGGTCACCACCTACCTGTCGCACGGCCTCGAAGCTGGCCTGATTGCTGCCGGCAACGACGAAGGCACCCAGGAACTGGTTAAGGCGGTTGACAAGATCCTGCAGCGCGCCGACAAGGTTCGTCGCCTGAGCGTCCGCGCCAACGCTGACACCCCGACCGACTCGCGTCGCGCGATCGAGTTCGGCGCTGAAGGCATCGGTCTCTGCCGTACCGAGCACATGTTCCTCGGCGCACGTCGCCCACTGGTTGAGCGCGCAATCCTCTCCGCACCGGGCTCGAAGGAACGCGCCGCAGCGTTCGGCGAACTCGAAAAGCTTCAGAAGCAGGACTTCCTCGAGATGCTCGAGGTCATGGATGGCAAGTCGATGACCGTCCGCCTGATTGACCCGCCGCTCCACGAGTTCATGCCGGCACTGTCCGAGCTGGAAATCAAGGTTGCTGTCGCGAAGGCGACCGGCGAAGCTGATCCGGCTGACGAGAAGATGCTGGCTGAGGTTCGTCGCTTCCACGAGCAGAACCCGATGCTCGGCCTGCGTGGCGTCCGCCTCGGCATTTACCTGCCCGGCCTGTTCGCCCTGCAGATGCGCGCACTCTGCGAGGCAGCCGCTGAACTCGTTTCCCGTGGCCTGTCCCCGAAGCCGGAAATCATGGTTCCGCTGGTCGGCTCCGTCCGCGAGCTCCAGCTGATCCGCGAAGAGGGCGAAGACATTATCGCCGAGGTCGCAGCCGAGCGTGGCGTTGACCTGTCCGGTGTCACCATCGGTGCAATGATCGAGCTTCCGCGTGCAGCAATGACCGCTGAAGATCTCGCTGAAGAAGCTGACTTCTTCTCGTTCGGCACGAACGACCTGACTCAGACCGTCTGGGGCTTCTCGCGTGACGACGTCGAAGGCGTCTTCTTCCCGCACTATATTGAGGCGGGCATCTTCGGTGTTTCGCCGTTCGAGTCCATCGATGTCCACGGTGTTGGCACCCTGGTCCGCGAGGGCGTGACGCGCGCTCGTTCGACCAAGCCGAACATCAAGCTGGGTGTCTGTGGCGAGCATGGTGGCGATCCGCTGTCGATCCACTTCTTCCACGAGGTCGGCGTCGATTACGTGTCGTGCTCGCCGTTCCGCGTCCCGGTTGCTCGCCTTGAGGCTGGCCGCGCCGCGGTCCTCACCGAGGAGGCCTGAGCCGATTCCGCGGCCCGGATCGTGCGCCCGTGGAACGGGAGTCGGTCCGGATCGTGCTCTCCCGTCGCCGATGAGCGGCGATGAGAGCCCGTCGAACCTCGGAGCCCCCGCCCTCGACCGTCGTGGCCGAGAGCGGGGGCTCCGCCTTCCCCGGGAGCGGGCGACGTCGCCCTCCGGCTGTTTCTGCCCGATTATCGCGTATGTCGAAGGCTCTCGGGCGCTTCCGGTTTCCGGAATCCCAGGATGAGAGATCCGCGGTCCGGCGATCCGCAGTCCGGCGGTGCCCGCAGATTGACAATTTAAGTAAGGATGCCCTTAACTATATGTGTTCAACCTCGTCAGCATATGAGCCCGTTAAAGAACAAAGGAGCAAACCCATGTCGAAGAAGAATCTGGCGCTCGCCGTCGCCCCAGCAGCGTTGAGTGCCCTGCTCATCCTCGGGGTCACGACGGTCTTCTCCGCCTGCCCCCGTCGAGAGGACGGCACCTGGATGCACTGTCACCAGTGTCAGAACACGGTCGCTGCGGGAGGCATCGGCCTCGTCGTCCTCTTCGGTACCGCCGCTTTCGTGAAGAACAGGGGTGTGAGGATCCTTCTTCAGCTTCTCGCCATCATCGCGAGTGTCGTCCTCTTCTTCGTCCCCGGCGGGATCTGCCCCATGTGCATGATGAAGAACATGCGCTGCTACACCGTATTCCAGCCCTTCACCCGAGTGATGACGGGTCTCATCGCCCTGTCCGGCGCAGGGGCGCTCGCCTCCGTGGCGAAGCGTGGCGAGCGGACCGTCGCCTGAGGTGAGGGCGCGTGCCATCGCGCTTCCGCCCTCCCCTGCGAGGCGGAAGCGGCGCGCGATCGTCGTCGGGGTCGCGTTGCTTGCGCTCGCGCTCGCCCTCTTCGGGATCCACCGCCTTCGGATGGACGCCGCCTATCGGGAGGCTCTCCGCCTTGAAGAGGTCGGCGAGCGCGAAGGGGCCTACCGCGCCTATTCGCGCCTCGATGGGTACGCCGACTCGGCCGAGCGCCTTCGGGGGATGACCGAGGCGGACCCCGCCCTCCCTTATCGTTCGGCGAAGAAGGGGGATCTCATCGAGTTCGGCTCCTTCGAACAGGACGGCGATGCCGCGAACGGCCCGGAGCCGATCCGCTGGATCGTCCTCGACCGGATCGACGGGAGGCTGCTGCTGCTCAGCCGCGATTCCCTCGACGCCGCCCCCTACCACCGCGTCCCCTTCGAGCCCGTCACCTGGGAGCGCTCCGACCTCCGCAGATGGATGAACTCGGACTTCCTCGCGGCAGCTTTCAATGAAAGCGAGCTCTCCCTCGTCCCGACGGTCGAGGTCCCCAACACTCCGCAGTCCACGACCGGCACCGCTGCGGGCCCCGCGACGAAGGATCGCGTCTTCGCGCTGAGCGAGACCGAGGCCTCGATCTACATCTCCAACGCCGTCGAGCGCGCCGCGCTCGGTTCGGCCGCCCTGTCTGCGGCCGTCGACAACGACGATCTGCCCGCGGACGAGGAGGGGCGGGCCGACTGGTGGTTGCGCTCCCCGGGGACCTACGACTTCACGGCGCAGTACGTCGACCGTGAGGGCGTACGCCACGGCTCCGGTGCCGCCGCCGATGCGACCTACGGAGTCCGTCCGGCCCTGTGGCTCGATACGAGCGCGGGAGGTGCCGGGTGATGAGGCACGACCGTCTTTCCCTGAGGGGCCTCCCGCTGAAGAGCGCGCGGGCCCGCCCGCTGAGGACGATGATCATCGCGCTCCTCGCGCTCGCGCAGACCGCCTGTGCGCTGACGGGCCTGCTCCTCGTGCAGTCGACGAGGGCGGAGCTCTCTCTGGCTCGAGACAGACTGGGCGCGGACGTCGTCGTCTACCCCTCGGCGGGCTTCCTACAACTCGACAAGTCCTGCATCCAGATGGTCGGTAGCCCCGTCCTCTTCCACAAGGAGCGCTCAACTCTGTCGCGTCTGAACTCCAACGAGGACATCGATCGCATCGCCTATCAGCTCTACCTGTCGGACGCGAGCGGTGGGGGGGAGCCCCTCTGGATCATCGGTTTCGACCCCGCCTCCGACTTCGTCGTCGCGCCCTGGCTGCGCGAGGGCCCCGATCACGTGGTGCCGGAGGGATCCGTCGCGGTGGGCGCCGATGTGGCGGTGTCGCGGGAGGGCACGGTGACCCTCTTCGGCGAGGAATGGCCGGTCGACTCCCATCTCGAGAGGACCGGCGCCGAGCTGGACAAGGCGGTGCTCGTGCCGATAGGCTCCCTCGAGCGGGTGATCGCCGCCGCGGTCGCCACAGGCGACGATTCCTATGCCTCTATCGACCCGCATGCCGACTACTCGGTCGCGCTGCTACGACTCAAGGAGCGCTCCGACGCGGAATCGGTGACGAACTGGATCAACCTCTACATCCGACGCGTGACGGCCGTCCATTCGGAGGAAGCGCTGGCGGGGACCGCCTCCTCGGTGTCCGCGCATTCGTCCATGCTCGCCGGGGTCGCGGCCCTGACGTGGCTGATCCTGCTCGGGGCGCTCGCCGTCGCCCAATGGGCGCTGTTCAACGAGCGGCGCCGCGAGGCGAACGTGTGGCGGATCCTCGGGGCTTCGAGGGCCCTCGTCGAGCGCGTCCTCCTACGGGAGGCGCTCATGGTCCACGCCTCGGGGGCTCTGCTCGGGGCGCTCGTGGCAGCGGGGCTCGTCGCCCTCATCGGCGTCGCGCCCGTGAGGAGCGAGCTCGTCTCCCCGGGCAACCTCGCCACGCTCGCCGCCGCGGCGATGGCGATGAGCCTCCTCGTCGCCTGGATCGGCGCAAGGGCCGTGCTTCCGAGGCTGTTGCGAGCCGCCGACGACTCGATGCTGTTGACGACGTAGGAAGGAGACGGATCCATGCGTTCTTTGAGGGAGCTGCCCCTTCGCGCTCTGCGCGCGCAGCCGATTCGCGCCTTCGCGCTGTTCATATTCGCAGCGCTCATGGCCTCGGCCGTCTTCGGGGGAACCATCCTCGTCCAGGGGATCTGCGGCGGCTTGGCGACGGTGGAGGCGCGTCTCGGGGCCGATGTGCTCGTCACCCCGAGCGATGCCGGCGGAGATTTCGACGCCCAGACCTTCCTCCTCGAGGCCGAGCCGGGCTATTTCTACATGGATGCGGGAGTCGTTGCGAGGGTCCGCGATGTCGTCGGCGTGGAGAAGGCATCTCCCCAGATCTTCCTCGCATCCGCGAGGGCGAGCTGCTGCTCGGGGAGATACCAGGTCATCGCCTTCGATCCGGAGACGGATTTCGCCATTCAACCGTGGATCGCCGACACGACGGGCGACGTGGAGATCGGCGAGATGGACGTCCTCGTGGGAGCGAACGTCACCGTACCGGTCGACGGCTCCTTCAAGATCTACGGTCGGACTCTCAGGGTCGTCGGCCAGTTCGATCCGACAGGCTCGACCCTCGACAACGCCGTGTACGCGAACTTCGACACGGGCAGGAGCCTCATGGCGGCCTCCTTGGAGAAGGGACTGAACAAGTATCAGGACGCCGATCCGGGGAGCGTCGTGTCCTCGGTTCTCGTCCGCGTCGCGGACGGCGAGGACGCGGAGGCAGTCGCTCAGCGGATCCGCGAGAACGTGGACGGGGTCTCCGTTTCGACGGCGAAGAGCATGGTCTCGGGGATCTCGGAGACGCTCGTGCGGACATCGCGCGCGGTCGCGCTGCTCGTGGGCGTCGTATGGGCGGTCGGATCGGGGATGAGCGTCCTCGTGTTCACGATGATGATTCACGAAAGGGCTCGGGAGTTCGCCCTCCTCAGGGCGATGGGCGTGAGTCGCTCGCGGCTCGGACGTCTCGTCCTCGCGGAGTCCGCGGCCGTCGATCTGGCCGGCGCGCTCGCGGGCATCGTCGTGTCGGGGGTCCTGCTCTCGGCCTTCCGGGTGCTGGTCAGTCAAATGCTCGGCATCGGGTTCCTCATGCCGGGGCCCTTGGAGTCGGGACTCATCGCCCTCGCCGCGCTCCTGGTCGCCCTGGCCTCGGCGGGAGTCGCGGGGTGGGTCTCGATTCGCCGTATCGGTGCGATGGACGTGGGGCTCGTCCTCAGGGAAGGGGAATGACGTGACTCTTGAAGCGAAAGGCGTGAGGAAGGACTTCCCGCGCGTCCGCGGCGGAGCGATGTTCTCGGCGGTCGAGCCGGTGGATCTTCGCCTGAACCCCGGCGAGTTGCTGGTGATTCGCGGACGCTCGGGGAGCGGTAAGAGCACCCTGCTGTCGATGATGGCGGGGATCCTCGCGCCGACGGAGGGGGCCGTCCTGATCGACGGCGAGGATCTGTACGCCCTCCCGGATGCCGTGGCCTCGGCGCTCCGCAACGAGCGGATCGGCGTGATCCCTCAGGGGCACACCGCGCTACGCAGCCTGTCGGTGCTGGAGAACGTCCTCCTCCCGTCGATCATCCGGGCGCGAGTCGAGCAGGAGGAGGTCCGCGAGCGGGCGGAGGCCCTGCTGGAGGGCGTCGATCTGGCGCCCCTGGCCGACGCTCGCCCCGATGAGCTCTCGGGAGGGGAACTGCGTCGGATGGCTGTGGCGCGGGCGCTGGTGATGCGGCCGGAGACGGTCCTCGCCGACGAACCGACCGCGGGGCTGGACGCGGGGAACGCCCAGACGGCGCTGAGGATGCTCCGGCGTGCGGCGGACGAGGGTGCGGCGGTGCTCGTAGTGACGCACGAGGATGAGGCCGTTCATTTCGCCGATCGTGTGATGGTGATGGAAAGCGGAGTCCTGCGCCTTGGGGATGCCCCGCGCGGAGGCTCTCCCACCTGCGAAGATCTCAAATAGGTAACTCTTCGGTGACTTATTTCTGAATTTGCGGAGGTTAGGCTAAACTAATTCTGGCGATTTCGGGGTCGGCATGGCCCCCTCGCCCTCATCAACATCGACAAGCGGAATTCTGGAGGAACACGGGTGGGCGTATCGACATCCTCGACGACGGCATTGACGAGGCGCCCCTGGATCCTCTTCGCCCCGCTCCTCCTCGCCCTCCTCATCGGGGTCCTCGCCCCGGCCGCTGCGCGAGCCGAGGGCGCCGTGTCCAGCTGGGGCGCGGTCGCCGAGGAGATGGGTGAGATCCTGGATCAGGCCGAGAAGGACTATCTGGCGGGCGATG
Organism: Pauljensenia sp. UMB0895; assembly: GCF_030218905.1. Taxonomy (NCBI): domain Bacteria; kingdom Bacillati; phylum Actinomycetota; class Actinomycetes; order Actinomycetales; family Actinomycetaceae; genus Pauljensenia; species Pauljensenia sp. UMB0895. The sequence continues at coordinate 34,670 of NZ_JASOQR010000003.1, forward strand.
TCGAGGCGGGTAAGGACGGGGTGAATACCGCCTACTACCGGCGCTATGAGACCCTCGGCTTCGAGAAGCAGGTCATGGCGCGTATCTCGGGGAATCGGGTCTCCACCGTCGAGATGAAGTTCTCCCTCGTCAAGAAGGCGATGAGCGATCATGACGACGCTGCGGTCGCTCAGCACCTCGCCGATCTCAAGAACTACCTGCGCGAGGACGCCAACACCCTCGACGGCGCCGGGAACTCGGCTGTCTCGAACGACTACAGCCCGGGGGCCTGGGGGCGCGTCGCGAAGGAGATGGGTGAGATCCTGGATCAGGCCGAGAAGGACTATCTGGCGGGCGATGTCGAGGCGGGTAAGGACGGGGTGAATACCGCCTACTACCGGCGCTATGAGACCCTCGGCTTCGAGAAGCAGGTCATGGCGCGTATCTCGGGGAATCGGGTCTCCACCGTCGAGATGAAGTTCTCCCTCGTCAAGAAGGCGATGAGCGATCATGACGACGCTGCGGTCGCTCAGCACCTCGCCGATCTCAAGAACTACCTGCGCGAGGACGCCAACACCCTCGACGGCTACGTCGGCGAGGCGGCCGCCCCCACGAGCCCTTGGCTCTCGGGCTTCCTCCCCTCGCTCCTCGTCATCCTCCGAGAGGGCATGGAGGCGATCCTCGTCGTCGCCGCGATCCTCGCCTACCTCGGCAAGGCCGGGCACAAGGACAAGTCGAAGATCGTGTGGATCGGGGTCGTGCTCGCCCTCGTCGCCTCCGCGGCCCTCGCCGTCCTCTTCTCCTCGTTCGCGAATCTCGCCGGAGCCAATCAGGAGCTCCTCGAAGGCTTCGCCGCCCTCTTCGCGGTCGCCATGCTCATCTGGGTCTCGAACTGGATGGTCTCGAAGTCCTCCAACGAGGCCTGGGACCGTTACATCAAGGATCAGACGGACGCCTCGCTCACTCGCGGCTCCCTCCTCGGCCTGGCCGCCATCGCGTTCCTCGCGGTCCTTCGCGAGGGCGCCGAGACGATTCTCTTCTATGTGCCGGTCATCTCCCACGCGGGCGCGGCCATCGGGCACGTGTGGATCGGCATGGGTGTCGGCCTCGCCGTCCTCGTCGTGGTCTACCTCCTCATCCAATTCGCCGCCCTGAGGATTCCGTTGCGCCCCTTCTTCGCGGTCACATCGCTGCTCCTGGCGGTCATGGCCGTCACCTTCACCGGATCTGGCATCAAGGAGCTCCAGGAGGCCGACGTTCTGCCCCTGACGCCTCTTGACGGCCTCCCGACCATCGACCTCTTGGGGATCTACCCCCGAGTGGAGAACCTCTCCGCACAGGCAGCGGTTCTCGTCATCATCGTCGGCCTGTACTTCTGGGGGAAGCGACGCATGCGCCGCGCGATCCCCGAGAAGTGACGAACCGTCGAACCATCCCACACTGACATGGAGTTTGATTCATGAAGCGCTCACTCAGCACCATCGGCGCGGCCGTCGCGGCCGTCGCCCTGATGACCGGCCTCTCGGCATGTTCTTCCCAGACCGCAGAGACCGAGAAGCCCGCAGAAATGGCCGCTCAGTCCAGCGAGAGCGAGGCTGCCGCGCCCGGCGAGGACGCCGGCTTCGACGAGTTCCCCCTCGGCGACGACGTATTCTCCGGCCCTCTGAAGATCTCCGGCGTCTACTTCCAGCCGGTCGACATGGAGCCCCAGGTCCAGACCCCCGCCAAGGACTCCTCGATGCACATCGAGGCTGACATCTCCGCCGTCGAGGGCAACGATCTCGGCTACGGTGTCGGCGACTTCATCCCGGGCCTCAAGGTCGACTACAAGATCCTCGGTGCCGACGGCAACGCCGTTCTCGAGGGCACCTTCATGCCGATGAACGCCTCCGACGGCCCGCACTACGGCCTCAACCTGCCGAAGCTCGATGCCGGCACCTACACGGTTCAGTTCATCGTCCACTCCCCCGAGGAGAACGGCTGGCTCCTCCACACCGATGAGACCACGGGCGTCAAGGGGCGCTTCTGGACCGAGCCGATCACCGCGGAGTTCAAGGATTGGAAGTGGGACCCCTCCGCTGTAGAATGGTGACCCCATGACGACGGGCCGGAGGCGGACTCCGGCCCGTTGTCGTGCCCTCGTGATGACGCCGACGCGCCCCCGCGTCGCGACGACGAGATTGAGGATGAACGATGATCGAACAGATGAGCCAGGCGACTCTCGCGCTGCTCCTCACCGCTCTCGCCGCGGGAGCGGCCATCGGCGCGCTTCCGGCGCGAGAGCGTGGCAGATCCGGTAGAGCCGCCCGGAGATGGGCCATCGGCATCGGCGCCGTCGCCGGGTTCGTCTCCGCCTTCGTCCTCACCCTCGTCAACACCCTCGCGCCTCGCGCCGTCAATCGGCAAACGGTCGCCCTGTGGACCCTGCCCCTGGCCGTCCTCCTTGCGATCGCCTTCGTTTCGCTCTTGGCGCTGCAGGCGCGCCGGGCGCCGAGCGCGCCCCTCGACTCCGCTCTCCTCCTCGTGATGAGCGCCTACCTGGCGCTCATCATCTTCCGCGCGGCTCCCACGGCGATGGCCCAGGCGGTCATGATGTTCCCTCGGGGAATCGAGGTCTTCGCGACGACTACGATGCTCGCCCTGGTCGGCTACGTCCTCGGCTGGCTCATCCCCCTCGCCCTCGGCGCCCTCTCCTGGAGGATCGTCTCCCTCGGTCGACGCAGGACCTGGCCGGCCGCCCTCGTCGTGGCCGTCCTCGCCCTCACTCACGTCATGCTCGTCGTGCGCATCCTCCAGGCGCAAAGGGTCGTCTCGATGTCGAACGAGGCCTTCACCGTGCTCTCCTGGCTCATTAACCACGAAGCCGTATTCCCGATCGCCGCGATGTTCGTCCTCCTCCTCGTCGCCGCTCTCGTCGTCCGCGAGGGACGATCCCTGCCCCGAGTCGGCTCCAACCCCGCCGAGGGGCGCCTCTACCGCGCCCGCGCCCGCGTCTGGAAGACGATGGCCGGGGTGGCGGCGGGCGGCTACCTGTGCGGCGCGCTGCTGATCACCCTCGGCGTCGTCGTCGGCTCCGCCGAAGTCGAGCTCTCCGAACCGGAGTCCTACTCCGTTGTCGAGGAACGCGCGGTCATCGACATCGCGGACATCTCCGACGGCCACCTCCACCGCTACGCCTACACGACCTCTTCGGGGGTCGAGGTCCGCTTCATCGTCATCCAGAAGGCGGGCGCCGCCTTCGGCGTCGGCCTCGACGCCTGCGAAATCTGCGGGCCGACCGGCTACTACGAGAAGGACGGGAAGATCATCTGCAAGCTCTGCGAAGTCGCGATGAACATCGCGACGATCGGATTCAAGGGCGGCTGCAACCCCATTCCGATCGAGTACGAGGTCTCCAACGGGACGCTGACGGTCCCGCTGTCGGTCCTCGAGGCGAATGCGAGCGTCTTCGCATGAGCCCTCTCGTCTCCGACCCCACGAGGGAGAGGATCTGATCCCATGATGTTCCTGAGAATGCTGGCGGGGGCTCTGACGCGCAGGGGCGAGCGTCACCTCCTCATCGCCGTGACGGTCGCCCTCGGCGCCGCCGTGGCCACGTCCATGCTTTCGGTAATGTTCGACGTTGGGGACAAGGTCAACCAGGAGTTGAAGTCCTACGGCGCGAACATCATCGTGCGACCGCGCGGCGCGGCGGTCCTCCAGGACCTCTACGGCGCTCACTCCCCCGCGCAGACCTTCCTCCGCGAGGACGAGCTCGGCCGGATCAAGACGATCTTCTGGACGTACAACATCCTCGACTTCGCCCCGCTGCTGTCCGTCGACGCGGTCGGCCCCTCGGGGGAGCCCGTCGCGCTCACCGGGACCTGGTTCGATCACCACCTCGACCTGGATACCGAGGAGACGCTCGATACCGGCCTCGACAAACTGCGGGCCTGGTGGACGGTTACCGGCCAGTGGGTTGCAGACGAGGACCCCGAGGGCGCGATGGTCGGTGAAGGCTACGCCGCGGCGCATGGCCTCGCCCTCGGTGATCCCCTAACCCTGAGCAGGGACGGGCGCTCCGTCGAGCTGAAGGTGCGCGGGATCTTCGAATCGGGCGACGAGGCCGATTCCGGCGTCTACGCGAACCTGGCTGTCGCCCAGGACCTTCTCGGAGAGCCCGGAGCCGTAAGCTCCGTCGAGGTGTCTGCCCTGACGACCCCGGACAACGACCTGGCGCGGAAGGCGGCGAAGAACCCGGAGTCCCTGTCCGTGTCTGAGCGCGAGACCTGGTACTGCACCGCCTACGTCTCCTCCATCGCCTACCAGATCGAAGAGGTCATGACCGATTCCGTGGCCAGGCCCGTTCGGCAGGTCGCTGAATCGGAGGGGACCATCCTGGAGAAGACGCAGCTCCTCATGCTCCTCGTCACCGTCCTCGCCCTCGTCGCCTCCGCGCTGGCCATCGCGAATCTCGTCACCGCGAACGTCATGGAGCGCTCCGGGGAGATCGGTCTGATGAAGGCGATCGGGGCGAAGAACCGCTCGATCATCGCCCTGCACCTCAGCGAGATCGCAGTGGTCGGCCTCGTCGGAGGGGCCCTCGGCTACGGGGGCGGGATCGGGCTTGCGCAGATCATCGGGCGGATCGTGTTCGGAGCCTCGATCTCCTTCACCCCGGTCGTCCTGGTACTCGTCTCGCTCCTCGTCCTGCTCGTCGTCCTCGGCGCGTCGATCCCGGCCATCCGCTACCTGCTGCGGCTCAACGCCGCGGAAGTCCTCCACGGAAGGTGAGAGAGATGAAGCGTCGCACAATGTTCTGGCGGATGGTCTCCTCGTCGATCCTGAGGAGGCGCTCCCGCGTCCTCATCGCCGTTCTGGCCGTCGCCATCGGCGCCACGACCCTGTCGGGGTTGGCGACCATCGCCCTGGAGGTCCCCGCTCAGCTCGCCCGCGAGGTCCGCTCCTACGGCGCGAACCTCGTTGTCTCCCCCGTTTCGGGGAAGGACTCCATGAGCGCCGAGTCCCTCGAGGCGATCCCCTCCCTCGTGCCGAAGGGGGCCCTCGTCGGCTCGGCGGCCTTCGACTACGAGGCGATCAGCGTCAACGATCGGCCCTACGTCGCCGCAGGAGCCGATCTGGAGTCGGTGCGCGCGATGAACCCGTACTGGTACGTCGAGGGGGAGTGGCCGCAAGGACCCGACGAAGTGCTGATCGGCGAGGAGATCGCGGACACGATCGGCGCTTCGGTCGGGAAGAGGATCTCCGTCGTCCGCCTCGAGGAGGCGGACGAGCGCGCCCAGTCCGGTGGGGCCGAGGCGAAGACGAGCGTCGACTTCACCGTATCCGGGGTCCTCAAGACCGGGGGCACGCAGGACTCCTACATGTACATGACCTCGCAGGCGATCTCCGCCCTGACCGGCGTCGAGGCGCGCGCGACGGTCGCGGAGTACTCGATCGCTGTCGAGGGCCCGGTCCTGGAGGGCGTCGTCGCGGCCATCAACGACTCCGTGCCCGGAGTGTCGGCGCAGGCCGTCAAGCGCCTCGCGCAATCCGACTCCGGCGTCATCTCGATGCTGCGCTCCCTGCTTGTCATCATCGCCGGCATCGTCCTCGTCCTCACCCTGATCGGGGTGTCCACGACGATGGTCGCCATCGTCGCCGAAAGGCGCAACGAGATCGGCCTGCGCAAGGCCCTGGGCGCGACTTCGCGCTCCATCGCCCTCGAATTCATCGGCGAGGGTGTGCTCCTCGGTCTGATCGGCGGTCTGATCGGCGTCGTCCTCGGGTACGGTCTCGCCTCGGGGATCAGCTACAACGTGTTCCACCGGAGCATCTCCCTTCCGCCGTTGATCGCTCTCATCACGGTCCTCGCATCCGTGGCCGTCGCCGTCCTCGCCTGCCTGCCCCCGGTGCGCCGAGCCGCCGCCGTCGACCCCGCCCTCGTCCTACGTGGAGAATGAAGGAAGAATCATGACAGACACGATGCCGACGCCCCTTCTCGATCTGGAGGGGGTCTCGAAGATCTACGGCGACCTCCACGCGCTCGACGACGTCTCCTTGACCATCGGGCGTGGGGAATGGGTCTCCATCGTCGGGCCCTCCGGATCGGGCAAGACGACCCTGATGAACATCGTCGGGTGCATGGACACCGCGTCCAAGGGACGGGTCCGCCTCGACGGCCAGGACATCTCGGATCTCACGGGGGACGAGCTCACGGAGATCCGCCGCTCCACGATCGGGCTTGTATTCCAGCAGTTCCACCTCATCGGGCATCTCACTGCGCTGGAGAACATCATGGTCGCCCAGTACTACCACTCGATGCCCGACGAGAAGGAGGCGATGGAGGCCCTCGACAGGGTGGGCCTCGCCGATCGCGCCACCCATCTGCCCCGTCAGCTCTCCGGCGGCGAGCAGCAGAGGGTGTGTGTGGCGCGCGCGCTCATCAACTACCCGAAGCTCATCCTCGCCGATGAACCGACCGGCAACCTCGATGAGACGAACGAGAGGATCGTCCTCGACCTGTTCGGGCGACTCCACGAGGAGGGCACGACCCTCATGGTCGTCACGCACGACGCCCTGGTCGCCGGCCGGGGCCAGCGCGAGATCGCCCTCGATCACGGGCGCATCTTCAAGGAGACGTGGCACGATCACGACGCGCTCGAGGCGGGGCCCGAGTCGGGAACGGGGAAGAGCAAGGTGGATCTGCGATGAACGCGAAGCGCGGGGCCCTGAGGGCCGGGATCGTGGGACTCGGCGCGATGATGCTCGCCGCATGCGCTTCCTCGCCGGGTGTCGACATGAGCGTGCCGATGAAGGACGGGGAGTGGAAGGGCCGTTCGAACGCGGACGATCAGGGGTCGATCGGGGTCATTACGATCACGGTCGAGGGTGGCGACATCACGAGCACGAGCTACGAGACCCTCCAGGCGAACGGAACAGACAAGGGCGTCGACTACGGGAAGAGCTCCTCCGGGGAGGTCTTCAACGAGGACTACTACGAGAAGGCGCAGAGGGCCGTCGAATCCTTTGCGCGCTACTCGCAGGAGCTCACCGAGAAGGACGATCCCGCGAAGGTTGATGTCGTGTCGGGCGCGACCGTCGCGCACCGCCAGTTCATCCAGGCCGCGATCCGGGCGATCTCCGCGGCCCAGGGGGTCGACGACTCGGGGGCGAACGGCGTGGAGATCCCGGGGCTGGAGGAGTCGACCCACCTCGGGGACACGGATCTCGACAAGGACCTCGGCGGGACGGACCGCTAGCGGTGGGGGAGCGTCCGCTCGTCGAATTCGAGGTCGGCGAGGGCGGGGGCGCGCGTTCCTGGCGAGTCTCCTTCCCGGCGATGGGCACGCGCGTCGACCTCATCGGTGCGGGCGGGGATCTTCCGCGCATCACGCGCGGGGCGTGCCGACTGGTCGCCGAACGCGAAGCGCTGTGGTCCGTCTTCCGCCCGGACTCGGACGTCTCGCGGATCAACTCCGGCGAGGGGTGGTGCGAAGTCGATCCGCGCACGGATTCGCTGCTCCTCGATTCTCTGGCCCTGTCGGAGGCGACCGGTGGGGCCTTCACTCCGCTGGCGGGGGCGCTCGCGCGCCTGTGGGATGTCAAGGGTGCTCGAAGGTCTTTCCTCGCGAGCGGGCGCGTGCCCGAGGCCCCGTCCCAGGAGGAGATCGACGGGGCGCTCCGCTCGTGCGATCCGGCGCTCCTGGAACGCGACGAGGCCGCTCGCTGGCGTCTCGCGCGGGCCGTGAACGGGGGAGCCTCACCGTCGAGGGGACCGGCCCTCGACCTCGGCGCCATCGCGAAAGGGGCGACCGCCGACGCGGTGCGTGACGCGGTCGTGGCGGCCGGCGCCGAGGGGGTTCTCGTCTCCCTGGGCACATCGTCCATCGCCGCTTTCGGACGCCGGTGGGACGGGAGGCCGTGGACGGTCGGCCTGCGGGAGCCGGGCGCGGCGGAGAATGAGTGGACGGGCAGCGTCGAGCTCTCCTCCTCATCGGCTCTGTCGACCTCGGGCGACTACGCGCCCGCATCATTCGACGCCGGTCGCCCGTTCCCGGAGGCGCTCGCCCACGAGACCTTCGATCCGAGGACGGGACGGCCGAGCGAATCGGGCGTTCTCCAGGCGAGCGTGATCTGCGCGTCGGGAGTCATGGCGGAGGCGCTTTCAACGGCCCTCCTCGTCGCCGGGGAGGAATGCGTCGACGGTACCCGTTTGGACGTCTGGGGGAGGGCGAGGGGGCTCTCGACCCGGTGGGAGAGCGTCGTCGCGCGCAGGGACGGGATTGCCTTCTCCGAGGGGGCGGGGTGGGTGCCGAAAGGGGCTCGAGGAACGGGCGGATCCGCGCCCTGATCTCGCGATTCGTCCGAAGGGCGTTCTCGTTCCCGTTATAGTAGGCTCCCCTGCGTGCCGCTTTCGAAGTGCCCCAGGAACAGTCGCGGAAGGCTCGTCTCGATCGACGTGGATCCTGCGTATCGCCTCCGCCTCCAAGAGCTCGGCCTGAGTCCGGGAGCGCGTCGGTGTCTCCGCCGGGAGGGCTCAGTCGGCCTTCGGGCCGCACGCGAGGAGGGTCGCGAGGTGGACGCCGCCGCGCTCGGCGAGTTGGCCGGCCTGAGTGCGGCAGGAGAATCCATCCGCCAGGTACACGGCATCCGGGTGCTCGCTGAGCGCAGGTAGCAACGACTGCTCTGCAACCGCGACGGAGACCTCGTAGTGTCCCTTCTCCATGCCGAAGTTGCCGGCCAAACCGCAGCATCCCGATAGTTGAGTAACCGTCGCACCCAGACGATCCAGTAGCGCGCGATCCGCGTCCCACCCCATGACCGAGTAGTGGTGGCAGTGTGGCTGAGCCACAACTTCAACACCGCTCAGGTCTGGTAGGTTCAACTGTTCATCCGGGACGGTCGCCAGTAGCTCAGCAAGCGTTACAGTATTCTTCGAGACGATCGCCGAACGCGGGTCATCCGGCAACAGATCCAGCAGGTCATCGCGCAAAACAGCAGTACACGACGGCTCCACACCCACGATCGGGATGCCGTTCGCCGCGAATGGCGCGAGCGTGTCCAACAGAGTTGCCAGATGCTTCTTTGCTCCCTTCAGCTGGCCCGTCGTAATCCACGTCAGACCACAACAGACGTCCGGCGCTACGATCACGGAAAAGCCGTTCGCTTCCAGTAGCTCGGTCAAAGCGCGTGCGCCCGTGTCGTCCAATGTCTGCGAGAAGGAATCCGCCCACACCACCGCATAACGATGGCCAGCCGGGTCCGTGGGGGAAATGGGCGTCGCCAATTTCCCAGTTTCGCTTATTGACGAGGTCGGTCGGCCTCCGCCCGGCGACAGCTGGTCGCTAGACGTGGAGGTGGCCTCGTCAATGGGGGAGAGAGCGGACGGCACTATCGAACGTGTGCCACGCTTACGTGCCCAGCGCGAGAACGTGCCCGACTGCAGAGGTGGCATCGGACGCCGCGAATCCAACCCGATCAGTCCGAACGCTAGGCGACGTAGTGCATCCACGTCGAGGAGTGCGTTGCCGACCTTTGCCAAACCGGGGATTGATGCCGTCAGGCGCGTCCAGCGTGGCAACCAGCCCAGCGTGTAATGCGACAACGGACGAGCCTTTCCGCGGTAACGGCGGAACAGCGTCTCCGAACGGTACTTCGCCATGTCGACGCCCGCCGGGCAGTCCGAGGAGCACGCCTTGCATGCCAGGCAAAGGTCGAGGGCATCGAGGACTTCCGGAGAATCAATCGCCCAAATCAACTGGCCGTTCGCCGCATCCTGCAGGGTGCGGGCGCGGCCTCGAGTCACGTCCTTCTCGTCCTTCGTCGCCTTCCACGACGGACACATGAACGTCCCCGAAATACCCGCGCGACACTTGCCCACGCCCGTGCAACGGTGAATCGCGTTCGTGAAATCGCCGTGATCCTCGCAGAACGCGAAGCCACCATCGGCGGGCATCGAACGTGCTGCGGGACGACGAAGGAAATGATCCACCAGATCAACGCCCGGCTGTGGATCAACGCGCGAAGCCGAGACAGCAACAGCGGCCGGCTTCAGTGAATAGGCGTCACCTAAAGCGTGGCGACGTTCGGTTGCGGTGGTCGGGCTCATCGGTGCAGTCAACAAACCCGGATTCATCATGTTGCGCGGATCAAACAGAGCCTTCACCTGTGCAAACAAGTCCAGCATTGCCGGCGAATACATGAAGCGCAACAACTCTGTGCGAGCGCGACCATCACCGTGCTCACCCGACACAGACCCACCGTGCTTCGCGCACACGGTCGCCGCGCGCTCCAAGAAGCGACGAGTGTGGGCGACACCCTCGTCAGTGTCCAATGGGTAATCAAGACGAACGTGGACGCAGCCGTCACCGAAGTGACCGTAGAGCAGGCCGTCAATGTCAAACTCATCCATCAGAGCAGTGAAATCACGCAGGTACGCGCCCAATTTCGCGGGCGGAACCGCGGCATCTTCGAATCCTGGCCACCCCTGCTCATTGCCTGTGCCGGACGCCGGATCAAACGGCGTACGGCCACCAAGACCGGCACCATCAGCGCGAATACGCCACAAGCGACCCGCATCGTCACCCGGCGGGTAAATCGCGACCGAGTCGGTGGTGGCGCTCGCGACCAAAGCGTGAGCGCGTTCCAGAGAATCCTCTGGCGAGCTTCCGCCGACCTCGCACATCATCCAGGCTTCGCCCGGCGGCAGTTCGGGGACAGTGCCCGGGCCTCGGTGCTGGCGAACAACATCGACGAGGCGCTTATCCATACCCTCAACCGCCAGAGGATGATGCTCCAAAAGTGCGGGCACGTCGTCGGCAACGTCGATCATGTTCGGATAGCCGAGGACAACCAAAACGGGAGACGTTGGCAGGTCAACAAGGCGAACCGTGACCGATAGGATCGTGACCAGTGTGCCTTCGGTGCCCACCAGCATCGCGGCAAGATTACGGTGACCTTCCGGCGTCGCATGTTCCAGCGAATAGCCGGATACTTGGCGGCCGAAGGTGCCAAGCTCAGTGCGGATCAATGCCAGGTTCGCATCTACAAGCTCTGTCAGACCCGGAACTTCGGGAATATCGGGGGCATGTTCGGTGGTTGCCGTGAATCGACGTCCCAGCCCGTCGATGCATTCGAGGGACACGATGTTGTCAGCCGTACGCCCCCAAGCGGTCGCATGTGGGCCACACGCGTTATTGCCAACCATGCCCGCGATCGTCGCGCGATTCTGGCTGGACGGATCAGGACCGAAACGTAGCCCAAAAGGGGCCGCCGCGGCCTGCAAAGTTGCCTGCACGCATCCGGGCTCAACGACAGCGGTCTTTGCCTTGGGATCAATGCTGACCACATGGTTCAAATAGCGGGTGAATTCGATAATGAGACCTGGGCCAACAGCATTGCCGGAGCAGGATGTGCCACCACCGCGCGTCGTCACCGGAACGCCGAAGGTGCGCGCCACGGCAAGCGTTGCCTCGACATCCTCGATCGATTTCGGGAACACAATCGCCAACGGTGGAATGCGGTACAGGCCAGCATCCGTGGAAAAGCGCGCGCGAGATCCCGTCGACGTATCTATATCGCCGTCGACCGCTTCGGTCAGAGCCCGCAGAAACTCCGGATCGATCTGGCTTACCGCAGCTTGCCGTGTTGCCGTCCCATTCTTCGGGGCAGGATCGATCGGCGTTGATGAATGCCCGGTTGTAGGGGCTGGATCCCACGTGACGCTCATAGGTGAATCTTCGCATGAGCTAGCCTTTTCACTGCTTTGTCGCATACTTTTTGGCGCCAATGCGTGAATCTGTGTGTTCGCCACGTGGAACAGTCCGTGATGAGGCCCTGAATTTGAGGGGGAGCATAGGCCGTAATTCTTATTGAGCCCCTAGTTTTTGGGCAGTGTTATGCGCCTGCCAGATGTGAAACAATAGGGGGACACTGTCGCCTTTCTCGGCAAGGCGATATGTCCGGTCAATCCAGGGAGGAAACGCCAGTGGCTCTTTTCGAGTTCGACAACGGTCGTCTGGTTCCTGCGCAATTTGGGCGCCCATTGGATTCTGGTTTGACTGGCGACGTTATCGACGCTGTGTGTGGGCAGGTCTTGGAGATTGTTTCCCGCCCGCTTTTCCCAATTACTTGGCGGGATATTGTTCGCGGTGACGAAGAAGACGAAGATTCTCAACGCTTGACTGCCCTCGATGCGACGGGGCAAGTCGTCAGTGTTGAAGTGATTACATACCTTGATTCAGACACCCTCATTAGCTCTCTGTCGCGTTTGGCGGATACTGCTGCCCTGTCGTGGAGTGACTTGGCGCGCGAATACGACGGTGGTCTTGACGCGTTCCGTCATGGGTGGATGCAGTTCCGTGACGCTATGCCACCGTCGCCGGGTGCGGGCCCGCGCTTGATCGTTGTTACCGGCGAAATTGATCCGCAGGTTCGCCCCGCTCTGGACGTTCTGGCGAATTCTGGCGTGGAAGTTCACGAGGTTCAGGTTCGAGTGATGTCCAATGGACGCGTTTTCCTTGATGTTGTGCCCGTTGGCTCGCGCCTGTACATGCACTCGCCAGCCCTGTTGTCCCAAGGCTCCCAAGGCATCAGTGAAATCACGGCTTCCCTCGATGACTCCGGCCATGATGCGTCAGCATTGGAACAGGCACCTGAGAATGATCAACCGGCAGACGACGCGGAATTCATTGCTGCACCCGAAGAAATCGAAATGACGCTCGACGCTGGTGTCTCTGACTTTGTCAACGATGCATGTGCTCTTGTTGCCGGGGGAGTCCGCGCCAACCTTAATGAAACAGACGACGCGGATGGTTTCGACTCCATCGTTACGGATGCCCCGGCAACTAAAGATGAACGTGGCTTCGTTGAACCCGACGATATTCGCCAAGCTCGTGAAGATGGAGTGCCGATCCTAGATGCCACCGCATCGACTCTTCCTATTCTTGGAGCGATTATCGGCCAGGCAGTTCCCCTTGTTGCCCCTCCAACGTTCAAGGTGCCGTCCGACCTTCAACTTGGTGTCGATGGCATGATTCGAAGCGCGCTTGGACAGTGGAACGACGTCGATGAGCTTGAAGAGCTTCTTCCCAACTTTTCTGACGCCTGGAATAACCTCTACATCGCTGACCTTGCGGGACCAACACTTGCCGAGGCCCTTATAGAGGTCAATCGCGAAATGATCCGCGAATACCGCATCGTTCCCGCTTCTTCGGGCATGGGGAAACACGGGCGATGACCCGTATCTGACCGCTCACGGCCTAGTTGCCGGTTGGTTTACTCAACGGGCGTGACGAACGCTCCGATCCAACGTTTCATCGTTTGACGCACATTCGCGCGCACATCCGGGTCGGACAAGAATAGGTCGTGCTTGCCTGGGAAACGAGCAATCGTCACGCAATCAGCAAGATTCATTGAGCGTTCAGCAATCACCTCGACGTCCAAGACAACGTCAGAGGAAAAGATGCGTTCTGACCATTCTTCGCCCGTGTACGACGAGGTCGACATCATGGACAGAACCGGGCATGACAGGTGCACGTCGTTTTCGACCGTGTTGTGGCCATCCAAGATTGCGTCTAACCATGCGACGGGAATCGGATACGACTCCGGGCGCTTCCAGGCCAGCGCATACTCCCAGCCCTTCACCGCTGGATCGTCGGGATTGTCTGCGCACGCTTGTGGCACAGTCAGACCGGAGGTTGCCCAGCCTTGAGTCAGTGAACGCCCGTAGAAGCCGGGGCCACCGCCACCGGGAACTTCCCAGCGAGGGTTGCGTTGCGCGATCCGTTCTAGGACAGGCGCAACCGTCGTCCGTAGATTTGCTAGCGTTTGCATTTCTAACCACGCTGAATTCAAAACTAACGCGTCGAACGCGCCAGGGTGGCGATGCGCCCACAGCGTTGTGATCAAACCACCCGTTGAATGTCCCGACAGGATCAGGGGCAGATTTGGATTCTCTTCGGCAATGATGTCGAGTGCTTCGCCAATCTCCTCGTCGTAGACATTCAGGTTGTCCGTGTAGCCGATCGTTTGCCAGGGGCGAAGTGAACGACCGTATTTGCGCAGGTCAAGCGCATAGAAAGCGGAACCTGCTTCGGCGAACGTCTGCGCCAGCTCAGTCTGGAAGAAATAGTCGTTGCGCCCGTGTAGGTACAGGGTGACGCTCTTCGGGAATGCTTTCGCATTTTCGCTGACATCTGGGTCACGGTGGGGAAGATACTTCACCAGCGTTGCCACGTTGTCGCCCTCGGCATCTGCGATCAGTTCGATCGTCTGTGACTGATAAGCCGGCCCCAGGATGTCGGTGCGCCACTGGCCAACCGGAGCTGGTCCTTCTTCGCCCCAGGGGCTCATCACGTCATAGGTGGGTTCCCCATCTGAAGCGGCGAGACCCTCTAGGTGCTCACTGTCCGCGGCCGCTTCACGAGTGTGAAGTGTGCGTGTCTCGAGATCCTCGTCAGTCATACGACAACCCTACGAGGTTCCGCCAAGTCCGGCAGGACTTCCTGGTGGGCGGGAAGGTGTGCGTCATTCTGAGGACTTACTGCGCAAAAACGGAGACGCGCGACGGGATTTGACGGTGCGGCTCGGTCGAAAACTGCGCATCACCCGTCAGTGCGCGCTGGATGAGGCCGACCTTTGCGGCTGCGAGCGCATTGTCAACGTGACGGTTGAGGCGCAAGGCAAAGCGGTGTGCTACTTGCTCGGCGCGCTTTAGTGCTGGTGCTGAAAGTGACTGACCCGCAGTCAGCGAGGTATCCGTAAGATCACGTGTCCGCCTAAGAGGAGAAAAAGCGCTCTGTTCAGTCCAAGGACTTGTATGACGCGGGGGCGAGATGATGACCAAATATGTTGCTGATGTTGTCAATGTTGTAAATGGGAAAGATATGAAAATAGTTGCAGGTGTTGCTTTTGTTGTTAAGAGTGACTACTCTCACCACAGGTGCACTGTCTGATGACGATGCTCGTATATGTTCCCGACGACAGGTGAAGTAGTGTTCAACCAGTCAAGACGTTCGCAGCGTCTCCGCTTCCGTGTAGGAGCAATGGTTCTGCTTGCCAGCATGGCGCTGATCGCCCCACAAATGGCGCAAGCTGCCCCCTCAGAAGCGGACATCGCCCGCGCGCAGGCAGAAGAAGAAGCTGCCAAGCTTTCAGTGGCTCAGATCGAAGTTCGCCTTGCATCAGTGAAGACTGAAGCCGATCAAGCATTTCAGGCCGCCCAGGTCGCAGCAGAAGATCTCAACGCAGCCAACATAGCTCTCGAAGAAGCCAAGAACACTGCCAGCTCAGCGCAAGCTGATGCTGATGAAGCAAAAGCGAACTTCGAAGCGGGCAAGAAAGAAATTGCCTCAGTCGCACAGACTGCGTACCGCGATGGCGGATCCGAAATGGATGCCCTTGCCCCCTACGTGAACGCGGATGGTCTGCGCACCGTTGAAACCAAGCAGGCATCAATCGAAGCTTTCTCCGCTTCAGCTGACGCAAAGATGCAACGCGTTGCTGCCCTTCAACAGGTCGCCAACGTCATGCAGAAAGCTGCCGACGAAGCAGTTGCTGCACAAACTGAAGCAACGACTGAAGTACAGCGACGCACTGAAGCTGCGCAGGCGAGTGCCCAGAAGGCACTCGCTCTTCAAGAAACCACTGAGGCAACCCGCCAAGGTTACCTTGCTGAGCTCGCCCGCAAGCAGAACACCACGGTCGAACTGATCCAAGAACGCGAAGCGGCCCTTGAAGCAGAACGCGCAGCCGCCGCCGAAGCTGCGGCGCGTGCAGCGGCCGAGGAAGCTGCGCGACGTGAAGCAGCTCGCCAAGCTGAAGCGGCGGCGTCAGGCTCATCGTCGTGGACTCCGGAACCGTCATACGAACCGCCAGTCAGCTACCCCGGCTCCGGTGGTGCATCGACTGCTATCGCAACAGCGAAGAGCTACCTGGGCGTCCCCTACGTATGGGGTGGGGCGTCACGAGGTGGTGTTGACTGTTCGGGTCTCACTCAGATTGCGTGGGCATCAGCAGGTGTTTATCTTCCTCACTATTCCAAGTCGCAGTACGACTACGGAACCAAAGTGTCCTTCAATAACGCTCAACCCGGTGATTTGCTGTTCTGGTCGACCAACGGTTCGCAGTCCGGAATTTATCATGTTGCCATTTACTTAGGTGGCGGTAGCATGATCGAAGCACCGGCTCCGGGTAGTAGTGTCCGTATCACCTCAATCTGGGGTTGGAATCAGCTCATGCCGTACGTCGTGCGCTTCTGATACCAGTCATTCTGATCGAGGTATCGCAAGGAAGCTCAGAGCATCCAAAAAGAGGGGCGGGAATCTAGTTCAACTCGATTCCCGCCCCTCTTGAGGTTCAGGGAAGGTCAGTGGTCTTCTGCTGCCGTGAGGCGATCATAGGAACGCTGGATTTCAGCTTCGGCGTCTTCACGACCTACCCAGTGAGCGCCTTCAACGCTCTTGCCGGGCTCAAGATCCTTGTAGACCTCGAAGAAGTGCTGGATTTCGAGGCGGTGGAACTCCGACACATCATCGATGTCGGTACGCCATGAGGCGCGCTGGTCAGATGCGGGGACACACAGAACCTTGTCGTCACCGCCCTTTTCGTCGCGCATACGGAACATACCCAGAGCACGGCAACGAATCACACAACCGGGGAACGTGGGTTCTTCAAGCAGAACCAGCGCATCAAGGGGGTCGCCGTCTTCGCCGAGGGTGTCATCGATAAAACCGTAATCATCCGGATAACGCGTCGACGTGAAGAGCATACGATCCAGACGGATACGCCCGGTCTCATGATCGATCTCGTACTTGTTTCTATTCCCCTTGGGAATTTCGATGGTCACGTCGAATTCCATCATGGTGAGCTCCTTCATTATCGAGACGGCCCTATGGGTGTCGGACCGCCTGCCTGCTACCCGAAACGCTACTGTTGAAACCAGTGTATTTAACCTCGAGGAGATCCATGCGTCACAGGACTGTTGGTGTGATTGTATGCGCTGTAGGCCTAGTTGCGGGTCTTGCTGCGTGCAACAGTGCCGATATTGGTGATAGTGCCTCGTCGGCCGCGCAAACGTCGTCAGATGTGCAAGCGACTCCGATTCCTGGATTTCCCGCTGAACAACCCCAATCCCTCTCGCCGGCAACACTCTCGCAAGGCGCTGAAGTATCTCCTGACACTGTCGCAGCCGCCTGGGCATCTGTCACCCGAGCAGGCAGCGAAGGCCACTACACGACATGGGGAAGCGTCCTTGACGCGCAAACGGGCACAGTTCTGCTGGATGCTGGAGCAAACCAAGGGCACACTCCCGCATCAATCACAAAAGTTCTGACAGCATTTACCGCACTCAACACCCTTGATCCCTCCTCAACGTTGAAGACGCGCGTTCAGCTTCAAGGCTCAGACATCTACCTGTCCTCCGATGGGGATCTACTTCTTGGCGCCGGCCCCTCGAATGCCAGTGAGGTCAATGGGCGAGCCGGCCTCGTCGATCTGGCAAACGAAACCGCGAAGGGGCTGGCCGAAGCTGGGGTGAGCGCAACCACCCTCTACTGGCAAGCCGATCCGTTTGTCGGCCCCGACTATCTCTCAGACTGGATTTCTCAGGGTGCTGGTGAATTCGAGGGACATGTTGGGGCGATGGCCATCGATGCTGGCAGGACAGCGCCTGACGCCTACTCCTTCTTTGCTGACCCCGAAGCGCAAGTCGCGCAGGTGTTCGCGAACGCCCTGTATTCGGCCGGAATCGCGACAACCCTAGGCTCTGTTGCCACTGCCCCCGAAGGGGCGCAGAAGATCGCAGAAATCGACTCAGCAACGGTCGCTGAACAGGTCAGATGGATGCTTCACAACTCTGACAACACGCTTGCCGACCAATACTGTCGATTGAGTGCATCCGCCGCAGGACAAGAGACCTCGTACCAAGGAGCGGCCGCCACTCTTGCCACCACTGTCGCGAACGCGGGGCATCCTATTGACGGGCTGCGCCTAGACGACTGCTCGGGCCTGTCGAGCAACGACAGAATAGCCCCCTACACGCTGGCACATGTCATCCAATCGTCCGTTATGGGGTCGGGTGGCACGGCTGACCTGGTCCGTTCACTGCCGTGGGCCGGCCTTGACGGGACGATGACACGTCGTATGTCCAACTCTGCCGCCTGGGCAAACGCACAGGCCAAGACTGGTTCACTGTCGACGGCTTCGACCCTCGCTGGCATCGTGTCGACCTCCAGCGGGCGACTGCTGGTCTACGTGATCGGCACGGAGAACGTTCCTGACGATGCAGCTGCGAACACTCGTCCCGCGTTGGATAAGTTCGTCGGCGCACTTGCAGCTCTCTGACGCGCCAGGCCGTGTGGCCCTGAGGAGTGATGCCGTAGCTCTGAGACACGCCGGACGTGTGCCCGCACCACCTTTCCTCTATTCGCCCGTGCACGTTTCTCCGACTAAAAGGTCGGGACAGCACTTTCCTTTTAGACTTGGGGGCATGCAGGTACCTTTTGGCGCGTCCGCTATGGCGTCCGTGATGAATGCCTTGTCCTATGCTGGCCCGGCGACTCACTCGTCGAATGCCTATACGTGTGTTGCGATGCTGAAGAAAGCAACCGGGTGGGCAGATCGCAGGCTTGCCAAGTTGACCGGACTAGACGAAGCGGCTGATTGTGTAGTCAATCAGCCGACCTATGTGGTTGATCGTCATACCTTCGCCTCAATGGTCGCCAGGATCTATGACACGTCGATGCCCAACGAATCTCTGATGGATGTTGTCACTGGGGCAAGGATTACCCGCACGCTCACAATGCACGCGACCGCCCTGTGGGATCCGACAACCAGCTCGCGTGTTCTGCTGGCTCCCAACGTTTTGGAACGCACCTACCGCTATTCCTTGGATCAGTCCCAATGGTGTAAGTGGGTCAATATGCATGCGGGTCTCTATGGCGTCATCTTGAGCGCCGCTCCCTTCCTCTGGAAACCGGATGGTGGGCTGGACGTTTTCATTGAACGACTCCTGCTTGCTGACGCTCTTGTCGACGCATGTATGGACACTCTGACGGCAAAGGACCTGTCCTCGGTAGAGTGGTTGCGCAGTCACGGGCCTCGTGTCTCTGTTCGTTCCCTGATTGACTACGTCGGAGTTGGCGAGCCAACCGACGAGAACCAGAACACTCATATGCCTGACAATCCCAGCCGTGACGGTATTGAAGAATTTGCTCGATTCATCATCCACGGTGGGCATTTGCCGCGACTGGTTGAAGACGAAGCGAACGTTCCTTCGGCTCACGAATGCGCAAACCCTGACGTGTGGACTATGCGCGTTGGCTGAAACACCCTCTCTTTCGTCGCGTATCGGCCCAAACCCCGGTGGCGGACTCGGCAGAGTATCGCGTGCCGTCTGGGCGTGTTTGAAGGAATTCCAGCCGGGCTCCGCTGTTGTCATCGGCTTGTCCGGTGGCGCCGATTCGTTGGCGCTCACCTTGTGTGCCCTAGATTGTGCCTCCCGCTTGAGACTCAACATTGTCACTGTGACTGTCGACCACGGAGTTCGCGCGGAATCAGCTGACGAGGCACGTACCGTCGGAGACCTTGCCCGATCCTATGGAGCCGACTCCCGCGTTGTGCGGGTCGCGCTCGCGGATAAAGGAGGTCCTGAAGGTGCTGGGCGCGAGGCGCGTCGTGAGGTGCTCGCGCGGGTGGCGCGTTCCTACGATGCTCCGATTCTGCTGGGGCATACATTGGACGATCAGGCGGAAACGGTTCTCCTGCGCCTGGGACGAGGCTCGGGAGCACATTCGCTACGTGCGATGCGTCAAGATGCGACCGACCGCGAGGGGATCAGGTGGATTCGTCCCCTGCTACATCTGCGTCGAGCCGACACGATCGCTACCTGTCAGGCGCTTGCAGT
Source organism: Pauljensenia sp. UMB0895 (assembly GCF_030218905.1). NCBI lineage: Bacteria > Bacillati > Actinomycetota > Actinomycetes > Actinomycetales > Actinomycetaceae > Pauljensenia > Pauljensenia sp. UMB0895. Next base: position 54,534 of record NZ_JASOQR010000003.1, read on the forward strand.
TAGCTTTGTTGATGATCCGACGAACTATCCCGATGGTCCTTGGAAAGCCGCCGACGGGTCTCCTCTTCGCCGATCTGCTCTGCGTCACCGTGCGATTCCGATACTGGGGGAGGCGCTCGGTAGTGACCCTGCGCTTGCCCTAGCGCGCACGGCGACCCTTGTGGCGCGTGACGATGATGCTCTGAACCAATGGGCTGATAGGGAGTGGGCGCGCGTGAAAGTGACGCTAGAGCGCCCCGTTTCGCTTTCCCCCATCGACGAGGCCACCCACACGTATCCCGAGGCGCACACTCAAACGGTGGCTCTTACAGTCGAACCTTTGAAATCACTTCCGCAAGCTGTCAGAACCCGCATCATTCGACGCTTCCTTATCGAATGTGGAGCTGACGAATCAAAGCTCGCTATGACCCACATTGATCGCGTCGACAACCTTGTCGTGAATTGGCACGGTCAGAAGGAAATTGAGGTGCCCTCACTGGCCATTTTTCGGCTAAAAGATAAAGAAAATGGGGCCAGCCTCGTCCCATTTCTTCGCACTCACTAGCGTCGAACCTCAGTGGCACGTTCGCCCTAAGGTGACAAAGAACGTGATGGATCGCGTCAGGCGGGCACATGTGGCAATCTTGATGGTAGGGCGCTTCTCGAATTGGGGGCGCATTCACGGAAAGAAGATGACGTGGACGCACAGGATATGGGCGACGACCTGCAGGAAATTCTGGTCACGGCAGAGCAGCTTGACCAGCGCCTGAGCGAAATGGCCGCGCAAATTGACGCGGATTATCAAGGCAAAGAAATCCTCATGGTTGGTGTCCTTCGTGGCGCTGTCATGGTGATGGCTGACCTGTCACGCAAACTGCACACTCCGCTGGAAATGGACTGGATGGCCGTGTCCTCGTATGGCAGTGGTACTAAGTCGTCGGGTGTTGTCCGGATCCTGAAGGACCTAGACCACGATGTGAATGGTCGCGACGTGTTGATCGTTGAAGACATCATCGACTCCGGCCTGACCCTTGCGTGGTTGAAGACCAACCTTGAATCGCGTGGCGCGAAGAGTGTGAAGATCGCCACCGCCCTGCGCAAGCCGGAAGCAATGAAGGTTGACGTGGAAGTTTCCTACGTCGGTTTCGACATTCCTGATGAATTCGTCGTCGGATACGGCCTCGACTACGCCGAAAAGTACAGGAATCTGCCGTTCGTTGGAACGCTCAAGCCGTCCGTGTACTCACACTGATCTATCGCATTACTTCAAAGGAAACTTGTGGCTGAAAAGGCAAAGAAGAAGCGAGTTCGCTGGACTGGAATCATCGTCCCTTTCATGATTTTCATGATCGGTGGATGGTTCCTCTGGCAGTACTTCCAACCGCGCGCAGTTGACACGTCCGAGGGCCTCGAAATCCTCAAGGGTGAAACCGTGTCACGCGTTGTCCTGAACGAGGGCACCCAGCAGGTCAACCTGACGCTGACGCAGGACTACACACACGAGGCCACCGGCCTGGGGGATAGGACTCGCAATCTGGGTAAGAACGTCTACTTCACGTACTCGTACACCCAGACCGAAGAGATTCTTACCACGGTCACTGAAAAGGCCCCCGTAAAGGGATGGAACGCCATTCGTCCCCAGGGGTCAGCCATTTCTGCCGTCCTACAGATGGTCATCCCCATCCTGATCCTGATGCTCGCCTTCTGGTTCTTGATGTCCAGATTGTCCGGCTCGCGGATGATGGGCGGATTCGCCCAATCCAAGGCAAAGGAATTTAACCAGGAACGCCCCGACATCTCTTTTGCTGACGTTGCCGGAGAAGACGAGGCCGTCGAAGAACTCGAAGAAATCCGCGAATTCTTGGCTTCGCCTGACAAGTTCCACAAGGTTGGTGCACGCATCCCGCGTGGTGTTCTGCTCTACGGTCCTCCCGGAACCGGCAAGACCCTGCTGGCCAAGGCGGTCGCAGGTGAAGCGCACGCCCCGTTCTTCTCAATCTCCGGTTCGGAGTTCATGGAACTCTACGTCGGCGTCGGTGCATCTCGTGTTCGCGACCTGTTCGAGCGCGCCAAGAAGGCGGCTCCCGCGATCATCTTCGTCGACGAAATCGACGCAGTTGGTCGCCACCGTGGCTCCGGCATTGGCGGTGGCAACGACGAACGTGAACAGACTCTGAACCAGTTGCTGGTTGAAATGGACGGCTTCGACGAGCGTGCGAACATCATCATGATCGCTGCAACGAACCGCCCTGACATTCTGGATCCGGCTCTTCTTCGCCCGGGTCGTTTTGACCGTCAGATCGCTGTTGAAGCTCCCGACTTGAAGGGCCGCGAAGCCATCCTGAAGGTCCACGCTGGTGGCAAGCCCATGACCAACGACGTTGATCTGCGCCAGATCGCGAAGCGCACCCCTGGTTTCACCGGCGCTGACTTGGCCAACGTTCTGAACGAAGCAGCCCTGCTGACAGCGCGCTCGAACGCGGACCTGATCGACAATCGTGCGATTGACGAAGCAATCGATCGCGTGATTGCCGGCCCGCAGAAGCGCACCCGCGTGATGAATGACCATGACAAGGCTGTTACCGCCTACCACGAGGGTGGTCACGCACTCTGCGCCGCAGCGTTGCGCTATACCGACCCAGTCACGAAAGTGACGATCCTGCCGCGTGGTCGCGCGCTCGGCTACACCATGGTCATGCCGACCGAAGACCGCTTCAACCACACGCGCAACCAGCTCCTCGATGAACTGGTGTACGCAATGGGTGGTCGCGTAGCCGAAGAACTCATCTTCCGCGATCCGTCGACGGGCCCGGCAAACGACATCCAGCAGGCCACCAAGACCGCACGCGCCATGATCACTGATTACGGTATGTCTGAGCGCGTGGGTTTGGTCAAGCTTGGCACCACCGACACCGAAGCTTTCGGTCACGGCGGTGGCTCTGAAGCTCGCCCCTACTCTAACGAGATGGCTGGCATCATCGACGATGAAGTTCGCCTACTCTTGGATGGCGCTATGCGCGAAGCATGGGAGATTCTGACCAAGAACCGCGATGTCTTGGACACCCTTGCCCAGCGCCTACTGGACGAAGAGACCCTGGATGAAGCTCAGCTTGCTGAAATCTTCAAGGATGTCGTTAAGCAGGATGAGCGCCCCGTTTGGAACTACGGCGCGGATGCCGCTATTGAAGGTGCTCGCTTGGGTAACCCCGTGGGTATTCCCTCGGCTCAGACTCCCACTGCGCCGGCCCAGCAAGCTGACCGTGTTGAAGAGGCCCCGGCCTCGTCCACGAACGAAAGCCAAGCAGGGGAGAACTGATGGCGTACGACGCGGCCGGCGTGGAAAAAGCGTCGCGCGACCTGCTGATTGCGATCGGCGAGGACCCGACGCGCGAAGGTATGGCAGGTACTCCTGAACGGATGGCGCGCGCATGGCGTGAAATGCTCTCTGGCTTGGAAGAAGATCCGCGCGACTACCTGCGTACTCAGTTTGAGGCGGGAACGGACGAACTTGTCCTAGTCCGCGACATCACCTTCCACTCTATCTGCGAACACCACCTGCTCCCCTTCTACGGTCGTGCACACGTCGGTTATATTCCGTGCGGTGGCAAGGTCACTGGCCTGTCGAAGCTCGCACGTGTCGTCGAAGGCTACGCGCGTCGCCCTCAGGTTCAAGAACGCCTGACCGCGCAGATCGCGGACGCCATCGACGAGGTCCTTTGCCCCCAGGGAGTCATCGTCGTTATGGAAGCAGAGCATATGTGCATGTCCATGCGTGGCATCACGAAGCCCGGGTCTTCCACTGTTACCAGTGCACTGCGCGGAATCATGAATGACGGAACGACACGCGCTGAGATGATGGCTCTCGTCCTTGGAGGTGATCGTTCGTGAATCTCCGCGGTCCGCTTCTGCCTGATGGCCGTACGCTTGGGGGCGAAAACACGCTGGTCATGGGCATCCTCAACGTCACTCCCGACTCTTTTTCAGACGGCGGGAAATGGGCGCACGTGGATGCCGCGATCGAACATGCGCACCAGATGATCGCCGAAGGGGCTACGCTGGTCGACATTGGTGGCGAGTCCACCGCTCCCGGGTCAACGCGGATCGATACGGACGAAGAGTGGAAACGCATTGGTCCCGTCGTTTCATCGCTGGCTGAAGATGGGATCGTTTGCTCGGTTGATACGTTGCACGCTGTGAGCGCGGTGCGTGCCATGGAAGCTGGGGCGCTGATCATTAACGATGTGTCCGGTGGTGGCTGGGATCCGCAGATGCTCTCGGTTGTTGCGGATACGAAGGCAGGTTTCATTCTTCAGCACTATCGTGCGCTTCCCGGAATGCCTGGTGAACACTTCGACTACGGCTCCGACTTGATGGCAACACTGTCGGAGCGTCTGATGCACCAGGTTGATCTGGCTCTGGATGCCGGCGTGAGTGGCGATGCGATTGTCATTGATCCCGGTCTCGGATTCTCGCTGACGAACGAACAATGCTGGCAGATTGTGCGTTCTCTAGGGGAACTGACCGCACTGGGCTACCCTATTCTTATCGGCGCGTCCCGTAAGCGTTTCATCAAAGCGACTGGGCGGGACATGGACGAAGAAACTGGTCGGATCAGTGTGACGTGCATGCGTAACAGTGTGTGGGCGGTTCGCGTTCACAACGTTGGCTTGAATGTTGCCATGATGCGTGAAGGAAATGAGGAAACGCGATGAGCTCGCCGCTTGACGTCATCACTTTGCGTGGTCTGTACGTTGAGGCTGCTCACGGTGTATTTGACTTCGAGCATGACGCGCCCCAGCCGTTTATCGTCGACTGTGCCCTGTGGGTGGATACGTCCGCTTCCTCATCGTCAGATGATATCGCCGACACTGTGTCGTATGCGCTGGTCGCGGATGAAATCACGTCGATTGTTTCAGGTCCCTCCGTGAAGCTGATCGAGACCCTCGGCAATGCGATTGCGAGGCGTCTTTTGCGCTTGGCTCACGTCCTCGGCGTTGAAGTGACGGTTCACAAGCCCCAGGCCCCGCTTGAACAGCCATTTGTGGATGTGTCGGTGACGGTTCGTCGCGGGCAGGTTCCGCTTGCTGTGCCGTCATCTGCATCTTCGTCTCCTGATGTGTCCGCGTCAGCTGGCGTGTCAGATTCTGCCCGGGATCGTTCCTTTATCGACGAGGCCGGCCACCCCGGCTCAGTCGCTACTGGCGGTGATATGGCCGATGATGATCGGCTCGCGAACCTGAGCGAATCGGCGTCTGTCGTGGACACGGATTCTTCTTCGCCGCGACCTTCGGCTTTGGTTCCTGTCCTTGCCCTTGATTCCGAGGTAGACGAGGTAGCCGATCAGGGTGAGGATTGTCCGGCATCGCCCGTCCGAGTGGTCTTGGCATTGGGCGGAAATATTGGTGACGTGCCGTCAACCTTCGCTTCGGCAATCGAAGCGTTGATTGATGATGCGCGTTTCGACGTTGTGAACGTATCGCCGATCCTACGCACACTTCCTGTTTTGAACGAGAACCAGGAGCCGCAGAGTGACTACTGGAATGCTGTCGTACTGGTTGATACAGATTTGACCCCGCGCGAGGTCCTCGACGTTGCCCACGAACTTGAGGACGCAGCTGGGCGCGAACGTAGCGAGCACTGGGGTGCGCGCACGCTGGACATTGACATTGTCGATTACGCGGGTATTTCATACGACGATGGCGTGCTTGTTCTTCCGCATATTCGCGCGCATTCTCGTGCTTTTGTTCTCGCTCCTTGGCTGATGGCTGATTCTTCGGCCCAGCTTGATGGGGTGGAAGTTGAAAAGCTTTTCAACGATGCCTCGGACAAAGATGGCATCATTGACGCGGTTGAAGATTGGCTGATGGACCCAGCGTCCGTGATCGCTGAGTCGGATGAGTGTCTGAATGCTACTTCGTCTGCTCGTGTCTCTTCGATTGTGGACTTCGAAGAGACACGTTCGGCTGACGCGATGCCTGAATCGGAGTCTGAGCTTCGGCAGGACTCTGCTGTTGGCGTTGATGCTGAGTCTCAGACGCCACGTGTTCCGAGCTTGTATGACTTGGATCTGTCGGATCTGTCGGTCGCGTTAGCTGCTCCTCCGACTCTTGAAGGTGAAGAGACTCGTCTTGACCGTATGCCGGCTATCTCTCGCGTGAATCTGCAACCGGATAAGGGAGCAGATGACAAACTCTGGAACGCGTTGTGGGCCAAGTGGTCGCTGAGCCGGGCCGACGAGGCCTTAGAAACCGTTGCTGAGCAGGACGAAGCTGACACTCAGTACCAGGAAGAATCTGGCGATATCGTCGAGGTGCCTGAGCTGGACGTTGATAATCCGGTGATGCTTGATCAGGACAACTTGGTCGAAGGGAACGAAACAGAATCGGAATCGCCCGTCGAGATGAGCGACGAGGCTTCTATTCCTCCTAACGTGGATGCGCAGGAAGAATCTGTTGCGGATGCTGATGCAGACGTTCATGACGACGAAGAAACATCAGCGGGTGAAGAGGCTGGCCGGGAGTCAGAACCTGTTTCCAAGTCGACGTCTTCCCATCGTCTGCAGGGGTTTGGACGCTCACTGAAGTGGTTCCCACTGTTCCCGCGTGACGAAGCCCAAGAACTGAACCCGACCGAAGATCGTGTGCCTGAAAACGCTCGCAAGGGTGAGGTTCGGCCGACGTCACGTGCTCTTCCGAGTTGGGATTTCGCTCATCGTGAGGTACGTATTGTTGACGAACCAAGCCCCGTCGATGCTCTTTCGTCATCTGGGGCCGTTCAGCGACGTTCAATCGTTGATCCTCAGCTACCGGCAGATGCGCTTCGCGGTCCGATCGATGACTCTGAAGTAACGAAGACATCGATCATCCGCAAGCTTGTGGTTCGTCCCTCTTCAACTGGACACATTCCACTGACTAAAGATCAGGGTGAGTGAATGAAACCCGTTTCGTTACCTCGTCTGATTGGGTACGCAATCATTGCGTTGCTCTTGGTGGGCGTGATCGGAATGGGTGTTGTCATCATGGGTGGCACTCCACTTGAAGTCACTCCGATGATCATGGTGCTTGAACTTTTCCTTGCGCTCATGCTGATCTGGTCGGGTATTCATGTGAAGCGCTATCTTGCTCACCGTAAAACCTGGGTGAACGCGCTCAATGCGTTGCGTATCGCCGTGGCAGCCCGCGCCAGCGCGTATGTTTCATCAATCGTCACGGGTACGCTTATCGCTCTCATGCTCATTTCGATGGCACGTATTGGGGCTCCAGCAATGGTTGCCAATGCTGTGATTTCTGGGTTGAGCGCCGTTGCGGGAATCATTTGGTGCGTGTGTGCGGTTATCGTTGAACGCTGGTGCGTCATCGATGCTGACGATGATCCGGAGCATCACAGCCCGAATGTCAGCCCCGCCTGATTCGACGAACCACACGTTTTTGCCTGCTTTTACTTCATAAGGAGGAATTCGGCGATGGGCTCATCTTCCACAGCACCTCGGCCTCAGCCTGCGAAGAAGCGCGTGAAAAAAGTGAATCTCTGGCCGCGACGTATCATCACGGGCACGGGTCTTCTTCTGATTATTGCTCTGCTTGGGTGGGGCATCTATTCGCTCGTCATGATGGCAACGGATGCAACGAAGAAGCAGGTGGAAGGACCTCAGTCGATTTCGGTATACACCGAAGAGACGGTGCAATCTGGTGATGGTGAGATTCGTCTTCGCTCAACCGATAAGGTCACCAAGGATGGGATTATTGCTGCCGATGATTCGGTGACGATCCCTCGCTGTACTTCGGCCGCGATTAAGTATCAGGCATCGACGACGGATACGAACGAGGGCGCTGGCGAGGAAGTCAGTGTTATCGTGAAAAATGAGGGAAATATTTCCTGCTGGACAACCTTCGGGCAGGTTTCACTCAAGATCACCAGTGGTGACCAGCTGATTTATGATTCAGCGCAGTGTTCTGCGTTCGATGAGACGGCGACGAAGCTGGTATTGGCCCCTGACCTTGAATGGGCTACCAGTATCACGTGGGATGGGCGTCATCACTTAGGCGGATGCGTTGAGCTTGCTGAGGGGGAAGAAACCAGTTCGGCACCGGTTGCCGCTGCGGGAACCTATAACGCTCAGCTGTATGTGGGAGCTCGCTCGGTAACGGATAAGAGTGCGTTTGTTGTGATTGCCCCCGAACCGGATCCTGCTGCGTAGGGCTCAGCAGGATCGTCGAGCCTGAGAAAACCTCGCAGAATGAACTGAAGGTGAAAAGTCTGTCGGTTCAACAGTTACTTCGCCAGAGGGCTTATGCAGTTTGGAGTAGTGCTCAATTCGAAGAATTACCAGCCGACAATTCCGTTTGCGGCAACCTGGGCTTGGTGTTCCAAACTGTCGCGAATCAAGCGTGCGCGGTAGGGGCCGATTCCTTCGATGCTCTGGAGTTCGTCCACGGAAGCTCCACGTAGAGATGCGAATGAATCCCAGTGGGTGGTCAGTTCTTTGATGACGCTCCACGGAAGATGCGGAACCAACGACAGCGAACGAATACCACGAGGTTGGATCTCACGGTCGAGGTCAGCGACCTCAAAGACGGACAGGCCAAGAACGTTAGCGATTACTGCCAGGTCGACGAGCTTTTCACTGGGCATATCCGACAGATGCTTTTCGACCGAAGCAACATTTGCTTGATCGCGAATGTAATCGCGCATCACCAGCGCACGTTCGGATGCGGAGCCTCGGATCAGATCATCAAGCTGCAGCGCAAGTAGTCGACCTTCCGAACCGAGTTCTTCAAGATAACCATTAATTTCGGATGTGATCCTGCGGATCATTTCCATGCGCTGCATAACGGTTGCGACATCACGAACGGTCGCAGAATCGCGCATCTCAAGAACGGTCAGAGTCTGGAGGACCTCGTCAAGACGCTGCGAGTAGCGGTCCAATGTGTCGACGGCCAGGTTTGCGCGTGCCAGCAGAGATTCAGGCTCTTCAACCAAGTGGTGATGAGGTCCAACGTAGATGGAAATCATGCGCATCGACGCCGAGAGTGACAGGACAGGCAAGTGTGTTTGGCGGGCGGTACGCTGAGCCGTGCGGTGGCGCATACCGGATTCTTCCGTCGGAATCGACGGGTCTGGAAGTAGCTGGACGTTCGCCTTTCGGATCTGCCAGTTGTTTTTGTCCAAGATGACAGCGCCGTCCATCTTGCAGAGTTCGCGAAGACGCGAGGCGCTGAAAGGAATATCGAGATCGAAGCCGCCCGAACACATGGCTTCAATTTCAGGCGTGTATCCGAGCACGATCAACGCCCCTGTGTGCGAACGCTTAATGCGTTCAAGTCCCTCGCGGAGGTCTGTGCCTGGAGCAACAGCCTGCAGGGCTTCACGGAGAGTTACGGAATCGTCGGTCATCGCTCGGGCCTTCCTTTATCGAGCATCTATTGAAATTTTACGGGAGACCAACACGAATGGCTGTTGAAAGATCAGAGACGGTGAACACGGTCATTCCCTCGATTGGTGGCAAATCTTCGCTTCCCTGTGCGGGAATGATCGCCGTTGTGAACCCCAGACGAGCGGCTTCCGTGAGGCGACGCCCAAGTCCGGTGCATGCTCGGATTTCTCCGGTTAAACCGATTTCACCCATCGCAACGAGTGACTCCCGTGGGGGAGTGCCCTTAAAAGCCGAGATGATCGCAATGGCGGTAGCAAGGTCAATGGCGGGCTCAGTTGTCTTGGCTCCACCAACGGTTGAGGCATACACGTCTAAGGAAGACGAATCGAGTCCCAATCGCGATTGTGCCACCGCCAAGATCATCGAAACACGCGAATGGTCGACGCCCGATGTTGTGCGCCGGGGAGATCCGCCCGCGCTAGGGGCAAGAAGAGCTTGAATCTCGATCGGCATGGGGCGTCGGCCTTCAAGCGACACGGTCGCGCACGATCCTGGGACATCACGCGACGTCTGTGACAAGAACAATCCGGAAGGATCCGGCAGAGCGCGGATCCCAGAATCGATCAGTTCAAAACAACCGACCTCGTCAGTTGGTCCGTAGCGGTTCTTGACTGCCCGCAATAGGCGTAGGCGTGAATGGCGTTCGCCCTCAAACTGACACACCACATCCACAAGGTGCTCAAGGACGCGAGGGCCGGCGATCCCGCCGTCTTTTGTTACGTGACCAACCAGAAGAATCGGCAGGTTTCGTTCCTTAGCCAAGCGAATCAGCCCAGCGGCAACAGCGCGTACCTGCGCGACACCACCCGCGCCACCATCAACCTGTGGAGACTGAATTGTCTGAACCGAATCAACCACCAGAAGCGAAGGAGAAGTCGCATCCACGTGCCCCAAAATGGTCGGCAGAGAATTGTCGTCGGCGAGCAGAAGATCATTGTGAATCGCTCCAATGCGTTCTGCGCGAGCCTTCACCTGCGACGATGATTCTTCACCCGTGATGTAAAGAACCGGCCCCTTTTTCCCTGAATCCCGCGCGGCGCGTGCGGCAACGTCTAAAAGAAGTGTTGATTTGCCAACGCCCGGTTCACCGGCAAGAAGGATCACCGCACCGGGAACAATGCCCCCACCCAAGACGCGGTCGACTTCCCCCACCCCTGTTGGACGAGACTGGGCTTGAGCAGAATCAACGTCAGCAATAGGTCGGGCAAGAACCCTGGGTGCAACCGGCGTGGCAACACCAGCGATGGCGCCACCCGCGCTGGCCTCTTCCACTGTTCCCCACGCCTGGCACTCGCGACACTGGCCGACCCATTTGGGTGAAGTCCACCCGCAGTCGGTGCATCGGTAGCTGATCTTTTCCTTAGCCATAGAACAACGCTACAGACCACCGTGTAGAAACCCGATTGCAATTCCACATGACGTGGTGCAACCCGCTGAAGTGATGCGACTTTATGGACGGTTCGCGAAGTACTCCAGAAGGCGCGCATCGCCCGATACGATGATGACGTCTTCGGGATTAATGCGGGTCGTTGCATCGGCGTACTCGAACGGCATTCCCGGCCTGAGCAAGCCGAGCATATTCACGCCATACCGGCCTCGTAGATCCAGATCGGCCAACGTAAAACCGTGCACTTCCTTTGGTGGACGCAACTTCATAATCGCGAAGCCGTCCTTCTCCATCTCGATGTAGTCGATCATGCGACCACCAACGAGGTGAGCCGTGCGCTGGCCGGCATCAAACTCGGGATAGATGACGTGATGAGCGCCAATACGACGCAGGATTCGACCGTGTTCACGCGAGGTTGCCTTCGCCCAAATCGACGGCATCCCCATGTCAACCAAGTTTGCTGTGATGAGCACGGACGCTTCCAAGGACGAGCCGACGCCAACCACGGCAGCGCGGAAATCGCGAGCACCTAGCTGTTCAAGAGCCTCGATACTCGTTGCGTCGGCCTCCACCAGTGGGAACCTGCCGGCGAACGCCTGAACGCGAGCGGGGTTCTTTTCCACTGCCAGGATCTCGTATCCCAGCTTGTCGAGTGTGACCGCAACTGCCGACCCGAAACGACCCAATCCGATAGCCAGGGTGCCGGACGAAAGGTCCTTGATGTCATCTGATGCCATGGCGCAATTATGCCCTGTTTTTGTTTCCAATGGGTATGGGGCAGGGAGGCCGCGGCGTGGGCGGGCAGAGAGGTGGCCGTTCGCACCAAGCGACGAGGCCGGCCGCACCTTCGTGGCCCTCTTTTTCCCGGTGGCCGATCATGCACAACGTTAGCCGATAATTGGGCGTTCCTCGGGCATGCGGATCACGCGAGAACGCTCACGAAGAGCCAGAGCTGCAGCGACCGTCATCGACCCCGTTCGGCCGGCAAACATCAGGGCGATCAAGACATACTTCGCTAGTGGAGGCAAAGTCGCCGTAATGCCTGTCGACAAGCCAACTGTTGCGAAGGCAGAAATTGTTTCGAACAGAATCGTGTCCAGCGAATAGTTCGTCAGGCTCAGCAAAATAACAACGGAAACGGCCACCATTGCCAGCCCCAACAGCGAGACGGCAACAGCAAGGCGGACAACCGACGGAGCAATGCGACGGCCAAAGGTTTCGATGTCCTGATCACCTCGAGCCTCGGCGATAACGGCGAGTACCAAGATGGCGAAAGTCGTCACCTTCACGCCACCGGCCGTCGATGCGCTGCCACCACCGATCATCATCAAGATGTCTTGAACGAAGTGCGTCTGCGGGCGCATCACCCCAACGTCAACCGCGGATAATCCCGAGGAACGTGTATTCACACCGGATAACAACGCATTCAAGATACGACTGGGAACAGGCAAGGCTCCCAGCGTCTCCGGGTTTGTCCACTCCGTCAATGCGAAAAGGACAGCGCCAATGAAGATCAAGGACACGTAGACCGACAGGGTCAGCTTCGTGTGGAGCGCCCACTTTTGCGGGGTGCGCCAACGGTGAGCAAGATCCTGGATGACGGGGAAACCAATGGCGCCGGTGAAGGTACCTAAAGCAATCGGAGCCAGCATCCACCAGTCGGAAACGTGGGGAGCAAGCCCACCAACTAGAATCACGAATCCCGCGTTATTGAACACTGAGATCGCCATGAAAAGCGCTTCCCATAGCGAGTGAAGAACGCCTTCACCCATGGTCAGGAAACGTGGCAGGAAAACCAGGAAAAGAAGCAACTCGCCCACAAGTGAGGTTGCGATAACAGCCTTCAACAGCCCCGTGATTTGGCCGAGGCCGTCGGACTTTGTTTCCTGGGCGGCCAGCATTCTTTGCGTCAAACCCAGGTGACGTGAAACGGCAAAACCGAGGATCGACGCCAGGGTCATCACGCCCAAGCCACCGATCATGATGCCCATTGCAATGACGACCTGACCGAACACTGTCCAATGGGTGGCTGTATCAACGGTCGTTAAACCTGTCACACACACGGCAGAAACCGCGGTGAAAAGAATGTCAACGAACGATGCCGAACGCGTTGACACGGACGCAAAAGGTAAGCAGAGAAGCCCCGTGATGACCGCAATGATCAGAGCGAAAATGCCCAGAGCCAGACGCGCCGGCGAATAGCGGGCCTGAGAAACAAACCACGCACGGAACTTATCCATCCGAGTGGTTTCTTTTTCGTGAGCCAAGGGGCGCGTGGACGCTGAGTGTGTCGCCAGGGACTGGTCTGCGTATTGCACAAGAGGGGTAGCGGCGAAGTCATCGGAGTGCGACGAGCGTTCAGACGATGCGGAATGCTTTCGCCTTATCGACACAACACTCGCCCCCTATCGCTTGGCATTCCATGATTCCTTGCCACGCTACCACCCCACTATCACCAAAGAAACTCTTGGTTTTCGCCGGCGCGCGACTGCGAAGTAAAGATATCTGAACGCATTCTTCCAGAATTATCCACAACCTGTCTTTAGGCATTAGTATTGACCCTGAGGCTACGCGCGCAAAAGGACCGGCGCCACTGGCTGCCTCACGAAGATATTTTTGGGAGTTCTCATGGTGTCGCATTCCGCCCCCCGTTTTCTAACGGTCGCTGAAGTGGCGGAAATTATGCGCGTCTCAAAAATGACCGTCTACCGTTTGATTCATTCTGGCGACCTGCCTGCGATCCGCGTCGGCAAGAGCTTCCGCGTGCCGGAAGCAGCTCTTGGCCAGATCATCGAATCGGGTCTTGCTGATCACACCGAGACTTCCATTTCGGTGAGTAGTGCCATTAACGGGTAAGATAGCAACGCTATGCCTGTAATGGGCATGATTCGTCAGGCGGTAGGAACCTCTGCCGCGAGCTAGTTTCAACAAGAGGGAGGAACCCCATGGGCTCCGTCATCAAGAAGCGCCGCAAGCGTATGGCAAAGAAGAAGCACCGCAAGCTGCTGCGCAAGACGCGTCACCAGCGTCGCAACAAGAAGTGAGCTTCAAGGCCCGGCCGATTCGGTCGGGCCTTCGCTTTTATCTGTCGGAGCCCGCTTTGGTCGGAGCCCGTTTTGCGCGTACTCACATGATTCGTGTCAGACTTACCCCATGACGACAACGAAGATCCACGTGATGCGCCACGGCGAAGTCGATAATCCAGACGGCCTGCTCTATGGGCGTCTTCCCGGTTTTGGTTTGACGGAGCTCGGACATCAGATGGCTCAGCGTGGAGCCGACTATCTGAAAGAAACCGACGCGGATATCACGGCCGTCATTGCGTCGCCTCTTCTTCGTGCGCAGCAGACCGCGACCCCGACTGCTCGCGCCTACGAGCTTCCTATTCACTCGGATCTTCGCCTGATCGAAGCTGGAAATATCTTCGAAGGCCAGCCGGTGAATGCTGACCGCAGGGTGTTGATCAAGCCGAATGTGCTGAAGTACTATCGCAATCCATTTGAGCCATCGTGGGGCGAACCGTATGCGCAGATTGCGTCGCGCATGAGTGCCGCACTGTCAGGCGCGTTGAAACGCGCCTATGGTCACGAGGCCCTTGTTGTTTCGCACCAGAGTCCGATTACGTTGCTCACGCGTTTTGCTCGCAAGCAGATGCTGGCACACGCCCCATGGTCGAGGCACTGTTCCCTAGCGTCGATCACGACGTTTATTTTCGATGACGGCACACTGGTCGATATTGACTACGTTGAGCCAAGCGCTGACTTGCTTGTTCACGCACACGATATGACTCCCGGGGATTCCGAAGCGGCCCTCAAACGCTGAGTCTTTATCGCGCCGACCCGATCAAGCCGGGGGGTCGTTGCGGTTTGTGGTCTCGTCGTCATGGTTCGCGGACGTATCTGACGCACCCGAGCCCTCTTCGAATGCGGATGGTGAATCGGGAGCGGAATCGTTAGACGCGTTCGCGCTTTCCTTGCTGGCCTTCTTGCGTTGGCGTTGAATGTCGCGCTCGAGCCGGAAAAGAAACTCCGGATCGTCATCGGGAGCAAGGGGTGCGGGCGTTTGTTTCTCCGAGGGGAGGCGGGTGACGGAGAAGCTGATGGGAGCCTCGCCGGCTTCCGCTTTGGCGACGAAACGCAAGGCGATCCACGCGATCGACCCGATCGACAACGACGGGATCGTCAGGATTATCAGCAGTAGCCAGATGTTCTTTGGCAACTTCGCCGGCACTTGATCTTCGGGCGTGCGAAGCCAATCCGTGATCGCGTAAATCGTGACCGCGGCCCAAATGACGATGCCAAGAATGCGTACCATTGCGCCAGTCTATCCAAGGAGCGTTGAAGCGTCGCAGCGAGGGCTTCGCGGGGAGGGCTTCGCGGTCAACGGATGCGAGCGAAATGCGCGGGGTGCTCAATCTCGCCATCGTGTACGAGGCTCAGGCTGAAAGTCCGAGCTGAGCGGCTAGGGGATCAGGCGAGGAGCAGGAAAGCGCTGACCTCGATCGCCCAGGCGAGCGTGTACAGGCCGGTGTTGCGCAAAACAGGAATCAAACGGGCGCCAGTTTCTCCACGCACGATCGGGAGAACTGCGAGAGCAGTCATGAATCCGGTGATGATGAGGGCAACAAGAATCAGTGGCCACGAATAGGTGAGGGTGAACAGCAATACTGCAAGGCTCATCACGGACAGAGTAAAGCAGGCGGTGAATATATTGCGCGACGTTGTATCACCCAGGCGAACAGCAAGAGTGCGTTTACCGGATTTGCGATCCGTTGGAATATCGCGGATGTTATTCGCCATCAGCAGTGCGACTGACAGGAAACCCAGCGTGGATGCCAGCATCCAAAGCCAGCCCGGTGCCTGAGGGATCTGAGTCCACGTGGTGCCCACGCACGCCATCAAACCGAAGAAAAGGAAAACGAACAGCTCGGACAAGCCGATCCCCATGTAGCCGTAGGGAGTGCGGCCACCCGTGTAGAACCATGTGGCAAGCACGGCCAAAATGCCCGGGATCAGAAGAATCCATGCGCCAGACAAAGCAAGCAGGGCTAAGCCGGCCACACCAGCAATCCCGAAACAAGTGAGCGCGGCAATCAGGACATTCTTCGGAGCGGTCAACTTTCCACCCGTAAGGCGCGCAGGCCCCAGGCGGAAATCGTCGGTGCCTCGAATACCGTCCGAATAATCATTCGAATAGTTTGCGCCGATCTGCAACGCCAAGGCAACGACAAGAGCAAGAACGGCGCGCACTGGCGCAACGGCACCCATGTGGATTGCTGACGCGGTACCGACCATCACGGGAGCAATAGCAGCAGGCAGAGTGCGAAGACGCGCCCCTTCGATCCAGTCGTTCAACGTTGCCATGAGTGGCAGTACCTGCTTTCCATTGTCTGAAAAAGTGACGGGCTCACGAGCGTTTGTCGCAAGCGTGCTTCACGAGAATACGCTGTCTAAGATGAAAACAGCATTCTGCTTCGGTTGCATGTCAGGCACAAAAGCCAAGAAGCGCGCCTTAACGACGCCAGTCAAAGACCGTGTCTTCAGCATCCTTCAACAGTTTCGTGGCCGCCATGCGATCGATCTTCATCTCCGACAGGTAGGGGAGAACACCGGTCACAACAACACGGCGAGGAGCGTACACGCGCCCCAAGACCTCGCCCACGTCAGAACGCAGATGCCGAGCAAACTGATCGACTTCGTCCGCAGATGAAATAGGATTCTTCGGGACAACCAGCGTCGTGATTAACTCGCCCCACTTATCGTCAGGAGTCGACGTCACCCATGCGTCAGCTACCTCATCGCAAGATAGAACAGCTTCTAAGACCGGGGCAGGAGCAACAGAAAGACCACCGGAAACAATGACATCATCCGCGCGCCCCTGAATTTTCACGGTTGACTCACTCGTGATCACACCGATATCGCCCGTCAGCATCCAGGTTGTGCCTCCTTCAACAAAAAGAGGGGAATCCCCGTCCACATAACGAGTCATCAGCATCGGGCCTGAAAGAGCGATCCGCGCCTGAGAATCATGCTCAACAGTTCGCACCTCAACACCGGGCTGAGGCACCCCGTTATAGATGCACCCTCCGCACGTTTCCGTCATCCCATACGTCGTGACGATATTCAGACCACGGCCTCGTGCCACATCCAGCAGATCCGAACGCGTGTGCGCGCCACCAACCAAAATCGCAGAAAGCCCTGAAAGAGCCTCGATCACTTGATCGTCAGCCAAGCACGAGGCCAACTGAGTCGGAACCAACGACAGATAACCAGGAACTCCGTCCTCGGCCGTAGCCCCAGCGATCGCAGGAAGAAGCGCTCGCGGATCGAAGCCCGCAGACGTATCAACGATTTGCGGATTCGTTTCGGCAACGGCCGCGCGAAGCAAAACCATCGCTCCGGCAATGTGGTGGGCCGGCAATGCTAGAATCCATTTTCCCGGCCCGGAAAGGGCTTCGTGCGTTGCACGCGCGGACGCGATCAACGCATCGATCGACAAGCCCACAAGATGAGGTGTGCCTGCGGACGAACCGGACGTGGGAATGACCAGGTCGACACCGCTAAAGAAATCAGGCTCGGTGATCGCCGGATAGAGCGAGGGGAAACGCTCGGCTGGAAACGCCTCTTCGACGGTTGCCGAGGCCCCGCGCAGAGTTGATGGCGGAACATCCTTCGGATCACGCATCACAACCACCGTGTGAGGTGCGGGGTGATTCGGGTCAGCTTGGCGTTCTTCGTAAAGTTCCACCAGCTTGTGAAGAGCCGCATGTGCAAGAGCGACAGCTCCGATTGAGGTTCCTCCAGGTACCACCAGCGTTCGAGTTGTCAATGTGGATCCCCCTAGAATGCGTCTGTTCTGTACTGCCTACAGCCTAGGTTGCACGTATAAAAAGCGCTCAATTAAGCCAAGAATGGTCGTGGAATTGTGGCAGATTTTCCACTCCTCCTTGTGGGACTCAAGTCGCTTGAAAAATGTACAACCGATAAGGTTGAGCCGATGTTGAACAAGCTGAATTCCAAGATGAAGTGGACGGTCGCAGGTATCGTTGTGGCTGTTCTTGTCGCCCTTGGTGCCTCCGGCGCATATGCCGCGTATTTCGTTCACAAGGCTCTGCCTGGAGTCAAGATCGCTGGTGTTTCCGTTACGGGGATGACGCGCGACCAGGTCAAAGAGTCCATCGCCCAGCGAGTTGAGGACACCATCGTGACGTTCGACGTTGACGGTGCGACATCGCAGACGACTCTTGCCGATGCTGGCGTTACTGTTGACGTTGATAAGACCGTCGACGAAGTGTTTGAAGGCAACAAGAATTTCTTCACTGAAATGAAGGCTCTGTTCGTCAAGAAGGACGTGGCTCCGGTTCTGGTCACCGACGACGTGATCCTGTCCGAGTTCGCGACCACACTAGCTGAATCGACCGGCACTGTCGCGCAGGAAGGCACGGTTGTCCTTGGCGGCGACGGTGTAACTTTCGAAGGCACCGAAGCTGTTGCGGGTGCGCTGATCGATACAAAGACTGTGAAGGACGGCGTGCTGACGCAGGCGAGTACACTGACCTCCGGATCCGTTACTCTTTCTCCGGTTCAGCGTGAGCCTAAGGTGACAACTGAAGACGCTGCCGAGAAAGCCACTGAAGCAAATGCTCTGGTCGCCGTTGACGTTTCGATCAACACTGGAACAGAAACCGTGACCGCAACACCGGCAGAAAAAGCATCGTGGATTGAAGTCACCACAAACGAAGACGGCTCGCTGAAGGCTCCTTCGGTCAATCTTGAAAAGGCCACCGCGTGGGTTCAGGCAACCGCTGAAGCATCAAACACCGCCGTTGTGAACGGCGTGAACAATGTGAACTCTGCGGGTCAGGTTCTGACTGTCTTCAAGGAAGGCCAGCCTGGCAAGAATGTCAACAATGTCGATGCGATCGCTCAGGCACTGGTTGAATCTGTCAACGCCCTGACCGCGTACAGTGCTGAATTTACCTATGACGAGGTTCAACCCACCTACGAGAGCCGTCAGGTCGCTGAAGGCGCAGGAAACCTGGTCTACCAGGCGGCCGACGGTGAAAAGTGGATCGACCTCAACCTCAGCGAAAGCACCGTTATTGCATATGAGGGTGGTACGGTCGTTGGCGGCCCCTACTACATGGTTCCCGGTGCCCCCGCGACCCCGACTGTCACCGGCACCTACCACGTCTACTTGAAGTACGCGAAGCAGACAATGCGTGGCGACAACGTTGACGGTTCCAAGTACGAAACTCCGAACGTCCCGTGGGTTACCTACTTCACCGGTAGCTACGCGTTCCACGGTGCGCCATGGCGTTCATCCTTCGGTTGGTCTGGCCCCGGTGGCTCGCACGGTTGTGTGAACATGCCAGTTGAAGCGGCCAAGTTCATCTACGACTGGTCCGACTACGGCACCACGGTGGTTTCCCACTACTAAGGATGCCCAGGCTTTTACTGGGGCCCGCTACAGGCTTTTACCAAGGTCTGTCCACACGTTTTTATAGTGAAGGCTCAGCGGTTGTATGCCACTGAGTCTTCACTGCGTTCTGGCTTCCTCGGTTTAGAAGTAGTACGGGTGCCCGCTCCAATCGGGCTGACGATGCTCTAAGAATGCATCGCGTCCCTCTTGTGCTTCCGCAGTCATATACGCCATGCGTGTGGCCTCGCCCGCGAACACCTGCTGGCCTGCCATTCCATCATCTGCCAAATTGAATGCGAACTTGAGCATGCGGACTGCCTGTGGACTCTTGGTAGCGATTGTGCCAGCCCACTCGAGCGCGCGTTCCTCCAGTTGCGCGTGGGGAACCGACGCGTTGACAACGCCCCACTTTTCAGCAGTATCGCCGTCGTAGCGCTCGGCGAGGAAGAAGATCTCGCGTGCCCTTTTGTCACCGACCTGGCGGGCCAGTAGAGCTGACCCGTATCCGGCGTCAAAGGACCCCACATTCGCGTCAGTCTGCATAAACGCAGCATGCTCTTTCGACGCGACGGACAGGTCACAGACCACGTTCAGAGAATGCCCGCCACCGGCAGCCCACCCAGGAACTGCCGCGATGACAACTTTCGGCATGGTACGAATCAAACGCTGAACTTCAAGAATATGCAGGCGTCCAGCCTGAGCGGGATCTACTTGCTCGCGACGAACTACAGTGTTGGCTTGAGAGTCGGCTCCGTCCACTTCGTATCGATAGCCGTCGTTGCCTCGCACGCGTTGGTCTCCGCCCGAACAGAAGGAATAGCCACCGTCTTTGGAGCTGGGGCCATTGCCCGTCAGGATCACCGCAGCGACATCGCCCGTCATCCGTGCGTGGTCGAGGCAGCGATAGAGCTCATCAACGGTGTGGGGGCGGAAGGCGTTTCGAATGTCGGGGCGGTCAAATGCAATTCGAACGACGGGCATGTCGGCGCCCTTGGGCTGGCCGTCTTCGGCTTCACCACGCGAAATACCGCGGTGGTATGTCATGTCGGTCAGCGTGAATCCTTCGACCTCGCGCCAACGGGCAGGGTCGAAAGTATCGGAGATGAAAGGCAGTGCGCTCATGCAACCAGCCTAGCGTCTTGCCTTCCGTGAAGCGCACGAGGCTGGGACTCCTTGTGGAAACCAGTTATCCATAGGTATCGCCTGTGAATAACGACAATCCACAACTGGGCGTCCTCACAGTTTGTTGAGACGCCAATTCGGGCACAATGGAAGTATGAGCGAATCCCATGGTGAATTGACGCGCATTGATATGGCATCTTTGCCGAGCCATGTTCGTCGCGTTCTTGATGGCGTCGATGATCTGCTTCTTCACCATCTGCCGATGAACGTGCGTTTTAGGCGCGTGACCAGCAGGGAAGGACTGCTATTACACGGGCCGTCCGGCTGGGCAGAAGCGTCGCCATTTTGGGATTATGACCCGGTTGAATCCTCAACCTGGCTGGCTGGCGCCTATTCGGTGGCGACTGGACCGCGCAGAACTTCACTGCACGATCGTGTTCCCGTGAATGTCACGATTCCGGTTGTTTGCGCATCCGATGCCTACCAGAGAGTCATCAGTTCGGGTGGTTGCGCTACGGCGAAGGTGAAAGTTGCGGATCCCAATACTGAACTGAGCGAAGATATTGCTCGAGTCGAAGCCGTTGCTCAGGCGCTTGTTGATACGGTCGGAGCCGAACGCGGTCGTATTCGAGTCGATGTGAATGCCGCATGGGATGTGGACTACGCGCGAAAAGCCGTTCCTCAGCTAGACCGTGCAGCAATGCAAGTGGGCGGTCTTGAATACGCAGAACAGCCGTGTGCCAGGGTCGAAGATTTGGCAACCTTGCGTCGTTCAATTGATGTGCCCATTGCTGCAGACGAATCAATTCGCAGGGCGGATGATCCTCAAGCAGTTGCGCGCGCTCAGGCCGCGGATGTTGCGATCATTAAGATTGCTCCGCTTGGTGGAATCGAACGAGCCCTACAGATTGGTGAGCAAACCGGCTTGGACCTAGTGGTTTCGTCCGCCTTGGAATCCAGTGTTGGCCTGGCCGTCGGTGTGCGGGCCGCTTCGCTTCTGCCAGGAATGATACGCGCGTGCGGATTGGCGACATCGCACTTCTTGGCTTGTGACGTTGTCCCTCAACGCCTGCTTCCTGTTGACGGGTTTTTGCCGGTGCGTGACGTTGAACCAGATCAGAGTCTGGTTGATGCCCGCCCCGTTGACGCTGAAATACGTGACCGGTGGCTTCACCGTCTTGACCTCATGTGTGCGCATCTCGAATCTGTCGCTGGAGGACATCATGCCTGAATCCCAGTCAATTGTTCTTGCCCAGCGCATTGTCGGTGCGCTGATTGCTGCGGGTGTCAATGACATCGTGTACTGCCCTGGGTCTCGTAGCGCGCCCCTTGCTTACGCTCTTGACTCAGCAGTGCGGGGCGACCTTGTCCGCGCCCATGTTCGCCTTGATGAGCGCTCAGCTGGATTCCTCGCACTCGGCTTGACCAGGAGATGGGCAAGCGAGCCCACCTGCCACGACGTCGAGGACCTGTCGCCGGTTGCGATTGTGACGACTTCGGGCGGGGCAGTGGCTGAGTTACATGCGTCGGTCGCCGAGGCCGCTCATGCTCACCGGCCTCTGATCGTTCTCAGTGCGGATCGTCCAGATGAAATGCGCGGTGTTGGAGCATCCCAAACCACGATTCAGTACGGCATTTTCGGTCCGCACGCTCCAACTGTCCTTGATTTGCCAGCGGATACCAAGCCCGATCAGCGCGTTGACTCGCGAGTAGCTCGAGCCGTGCATCGCGCATGCGGTAGACCGTCAGGTGTTGCAGGTCCCGTTCACATCAATGTTGCGTTCCGTGATCCGCTGACACCTCAGTCAGGTTCAGCGACACTTGAGCCTTTGTCTCTTGCCAAGGTGTCATCGCCGTCGATCTACCGGCCTCGTCGTCTCGGTCAGACGTGGGATGACGTCGTTGATTCGTCACTGCGAACTGTGATCGTGGCGGGCGATGGTGATGACCAGAGTGGGGAAGCTTGGGCGAATTATGCGAAGATCCCGATTTTTGCTGAACCGACCAGTGTTCTTGCGTGCGATCCGAATCGAATTGCTCACCAGCAGGTGCTCCTTGCCTCGCCCCTAGCAGATCAGATTCAACAGGTGATCGTTACCGGTCGTCCGACCCTGTCGCGTCCCGTGTCTGCGTTACTTGGGCGCAGTGACATTCGCTTGATTGTTGTCGACCCGCATGATGAGTGGGTTGATGTTCAAGGGTGTGCCAGTGAAGTGGTGGCATCGCTTGCTCCGCCACGCCAGGTTTCAACGGACGATGTGTGGCTGGAGCAGTGGAAGGAAGCTGGCCGAAGAGTCTCCCAGCAGATTCGCACGATTCTTGATGAATCCCCGATGTCAGTGCTTGTTCTTGCTGACTTAGTGTGGAGTTACGATTCGCGTCCGCTGATGGTGGGAGCATCTCACTCGATCCGTGCACTTGACCTGGTTGGTGTTGATGGGCATGGGCGCTCCGTTGTTTCTCACCGGGGCCTTGCGGGAATTGATGGCACGATCGCTTCTGCGATTGGTCTGGCACTTGTTCGCGAAGAGCCGACTGTTGCGCTGATGGGGGATCTGACGTTCTTCCACGATGTGGGCGCGTTGGCTATCCCAGCGGACGAGGCCGCCCCCGATTTGTTGATCTTTGTTGCTGACGATGGTGGCGGGTCAATTTTCTCCACCCTTGAACACGGGCGCCCAGAAAACGCTCCGACGTTCGAGAGATGGTTTGCGACTGCTCAACCGCAGTCTCTTAAGCACCTGGCTCACGCCTACGGCGTGGATTATGTGGAATGTATGACGCGTCAAGACGTGATGCGCGAGCTTGATTCCGACGTACACGGGATCCGGATCTGTCATGTGAAATGCGCTCGACCTGTGCAAATTGCTGATG
Organism: Pauljensenia sp. UMB0895; assembly: GCF_030218905.1. Taxonomy (NCBI): domain Bacteria; kingdom Bacillati; phylum Actinomycetota; class Actinomycetes; order Actinomycetales; family Actinomycetaceae; genus Pauljensenia; species Pauljensenia sp. UMB0895. The sequence goes on from NZ_JASOQR010000003.1 coordinate 77,750, forward strand.
TGAGGAAGCTGGCGGATCAGATTTAGCACCACAGGAAACGCACAGGAAAGATTCAGTGAGTCGGCAAGAAGCGGGTGCACACTAATGTCATCAGCTTCCAAGAAGCACTCAGTTTTTAACACGCTAGCTAATGAAGGATCCGCAATGAGCGACTCACCCAACAATGGTAAACAGCGCGCCTTGTCATCGGAACCGACGAAGACAGAAACCACCCCCACAGCTAAGCCAGCACCACGTGTCCAGACGCAGGCCAGTGGCACGGGCGCTTCGAGGACATCGGAATCGACTCCGCTCTCCCGCTGGGCGGGGCGTCCCGCTCAAGTCTCAGGTCCCACCACGCCGACAGAGTCGTCTCCAACTAGGCCGACAGAGCCGTTGCCTCACGCAAGGTTTGCGCGTCCATCCTCACCCGCTCAGCAGGCCAGTGCGACCGGTTCGACTCCCTCCCAACAGCAGGGGTCATACGGAACAGGTTCTGCGTACTCCGGCGTGACCTCCGGTGGCACCTACCAATCTGCAACGAGCGGCCAGCCCTACCAGCCGTCGAGCTCTCAGGCTTACCAGGGTGCGGGGGCCACTCAATCAGCAGGCTTTCAACAGCCGAATCAGCCAGGATCGCGTTCGCAAGGAGCCTCGTACGCGGGCGGGAATGGGCCGACGACGGAGACTCACCCCTACACCTCACCTTTGAGTGCACCGACAAATACGCCGACGGTATCTATTGCAAGGCGGAGTTCGAAGCGTCGCGGTCCTAGCTGGCTTGCAATGATCCTTGGCATGACGGCTACTGCTGCCGTGTCCCTGTCGGGAGCCTTCGCGATGATCAATGCCGGTCATGGAAAGGCAAACGAAACCGATTCGTCAGCAAACACGAAGACAAGCGCGTCAACCGTTCAGCCTGTTAGTACCAGCGGTGAAGACCCTGACTGGCAGGCGGTTGCGGCAGCTGTCCAACCCGCGGTTGTCACGATTTCAGTGAGCTCCAGTTCGTCCTCCGGCGTTGGATCCGGCGTCATCTACGACGCTCAAGGCGACATTGTCACGAACTACCACGTCGTTTCAGGTGCGACCGGTGCCGATGCGACGATCCAGGTGACTCTCAGTGATGGTCGCTTGTACAACGCGTCAGTCGTCGGAACTGACCCGACGACTGACCTTGCGGTTATTCGCCTGGAAAACGCCCCTTCCGACCTGACGGTCGCTGCCTTCGGTTCGTCGTCAGACTTGGCTGTCGGCCAGGAAGTCATGGCCGTGGGCGCTCCGCTGGGCCTGTCAAACACTGCAACCACCGGTATCATTTCCGCTCTGAACAGGCCAGTTGAAGTTTCGAGAAGCAAAGAAAACTCTCAAGAGGTCGACCCGAACGATCCGTTCGGTCAACTGCCCGGTTTTGGTGGTGGACAAGAAGAAAATCAGGCTCAGGCTCAGTCCTCCACGGATACTCAGATCACCAACGCTATCCAAGTTGATGCATCTATTAACCCTGGTAATTCCGGTGGCCCGCTGTTTGATGCGACCGGTAAGGTGATCGGAATCAACTCGTCGATTGCGTCGAATACCAGCTCGGACAAGGCCGGGTCGATCGGCTTGGGCTTCGCTATCCCCGTTGATTTGGTGACCTCCGTGGCCGATCAGCTAATCGCAACCGGCACCGTTGATCATGCGGTCCTGGGTGTTTCGGTGACCACGAAGGCTGTTGCCGTTGATGGTTCTAACGTTGCGGGCGCCTCGGTTGAGGAATTGACGCGTGGCGGTGCCGCTGCTCAGGCCGGGTTGCAGGCAGGGGACGTGATCACCGCCGTTGATGGAGAGTCGGTGTCCTCGTCGAAGCAGTTGACCGGGTACATCCGTCGCTACCGGAGTGGTCAGGAAGTAACGATCACTTACGTCCGCAATGGTGAGAAGCAGGATGTGACCGTCACGCTCGGCAAGGCGTCCTGACAGCTCTGCTGATTCTAACTCTTGGTGGGCCTACCCTTTGGGTGGGCCCACCTGTTTGTATGCACATGTCTCGATTTGCGCTTGGTACGGACAGTTACTCCAAAAAGGTATGACATATCTCGCGGGAGTGCGGGGCTGGTGCTTTCTTGATGACGAGGAAGATAATGTAAGCATCCCACTGTATATGCGAGCCGGAGTTTTCCTCGTTGAAAACAAACGTGTGTCTAAGAATAAGAGGTAAGTGATGAAGAACCATCGAGCTCCGTGGACGAGGACATGCCGGCGCCTACTTGCGCTCGCCGTCTCTGCCTCGGTAGTCCTGATTGGCGTACCAGCAAGCGCATGGGCTACTGAACAGATAGAAGGCTCAGAGAGTACGGTTTCTAAGGTGCAGGCTCCTGCGTCTCAGACTGCACCGACTGATTCGTCATCCCAGGCAGATGCATCGGACAATGGAATGGGAGTTTCGGCTTCAAATTCGAGCGATTCAGAGAATGCTACAACGGAAAACACGCAGTCGACTGGCTCTGGCGAACCAACCGCTTCGTCATCGCTTCCTTCTCAAGCCTCCCCCTCCGATTCAAATAAGATAGCTCAGCCACAGAGGCTTCCTCGTATGGCGCCGGCTACCAAGTCTTTGTCTGACGTCTGGGTGAATGCTGATTCTGGCAGTGATGATAATGCTGGCACTTCTGCAGATGCGCCACTTGCATCGCTGAAAGCTGGTTTAAATGCACTTGGTGACGGCGGAACTTTGCATATCGCAGGCACTTTTACAACCGGCACTCCGCTTACTATCCCAAGTGGTGCACACCTTGACGTGTACTCAGATGCCACCTTTACCGGTTCAAACGGCCAAAATGGCATCATTCTCTCTGCCGGTGCGAAGCTGGGGGCCTCTCATGGCGCTAAGCTCACGATGAGCGGTTTTGCAACTGCTCTCGACATTGCTTCTGGCGCGGAAGTCAATGATGGTATCTACATCCTTGATCGGAACGCGATTGCTTTTAACTTGAAAGGCAAATTCAACGGTTCGTCGCGAGAAGCGCTGACCGTATCTGCCCTAGAGAGCACTGGGCGAGCTTTCACCTATGGGAAAGGTTCTAGCTTTAACAACTGCACGGTGAATGTGCAAGCGAAGGACGAAAAGAGCGAGCAGTACGCTCCGCTTGTGATGAATAATGCGTCGCTCACCACGCGCGGAGTCTGGTACTACCTGAACCCTGAAAAAGACACGTATTCTCTCGATTTGAATAACTCTGACTTGTATGTCTACAAAGCCACTGGTTCTTCTGCATATAAGCAGACGATGGCAATTTTCGGCCAGCTTCGAATCGTCAACGGCTCTACGCTCACTTCTGACGGATCGCGTATTTCTCAGGGTGATCATTCAACCATGGAAGTCACCGACTCCACGATGGTCTTCAAAAACAGCACCGCAGGTGGCTACAACATCAACTACGAGAATTCAAACGCCACGTTTACGAACTCGACTCTCGTCGGTGAAAACCTGCGGTACATTCCACTATTCGGAGCTGGTCGTAACAACCCAGAAGGCCAGTTCATTAAGTTTGTTGGCAACAGCGTTGTCAACACTGCTGCGGTAGATAAAACAGCCGATAATGGTGGTGCGAACGCTCCTGCGCAGTACGTTGTAACCGGTGGCTCGTTCAAGATCGCTTACGATCCGACCTACAACTATAACGTCACTACGCCGACGAACGGTGCCGAGAACGGTAATGAGCGACTGAGCCTGCTGACCTTGGCTGATTCTTCAACGAACGTGTTGAATCCGAAGAACATTAACGGTGACAGGTACACCTATAACGTTGCGCGTGCCTCAGATGATGGTCTCAAACACGTGTGGGTGCCAAGCGCCAAGGTTACCTACGTATTGAACAACTCCAACGCCTCATTCGCAGACGGGTCAAAGCAGTCCAAGACTGCCACCACAATTCGCGGTTATGCCCTCGACATGATTGCTGGAAATGTGGATCCCGGGACTCCAACTGACGCGAATGGAGTCAAGTTCCTTGGATGGTTCTACAGGGATGACGCTGGTGCGGAACACGAGTTTGATGCTTCATCTGCCGTGGATACGAACCTTGAGGTTTACGCTAAGTGGAATGCAGCGTCGGTGATCTACCACAACAACAACGGTGGCACGAACTTCGTCAGTGCCGTTGCTCCCTCGGCTCAGTCAGCGACTGTTCTGGACTTTGACTCGATCAGCGCTCAAGATTCAACATTTGCTGTTCCAGGAAAGACGTTTAAACATTGGACGACGGATCCTGCAGGGCAGGGCAAGCCGATTGCTCCGGGCGAGACTCTTCCCATTACGGGTGCATCAAGCATCGACTTGTATGCGCAGTACGACGTCAACCTGTATCAGGTTGCATTCTCTGCAAATGGTGGTCGCTTCTCCGATGATTCCGTTTTCAAGACGAATCCAGACGTGTTCACGGTTATTACCGATCCCAACGGTGGCGACGTCGCAGTACTGAAGAAGAAGGCAGAATACGGCGACGAGTTCCGCTCTCTTCTTGGTGCGCTCGACTACAACACGCTTGTGCCGGATCAGAAGGCTCAGAAGAACGGATGGATACTCGGCGACACGACGAATTGGTACACAACCCCCACCGGTGGAAAGAAATATAACTTCAAGGACCGGAAGTCGTGGCTGTTCTCCAGACCAGGCGATAACCCACAAATCACGAAAGATATGACCTTCTACCTCGGATGGAAAGAAGATCCGAAGGTTGACAAGATCGAGAACGATGCTGAAATCCCTGGAGATATCTGGGGTGTCAACCCTGCCGAAAGCTCCAAGGAACAATTTGTTCGCGTTGGTGACACATTCAGCGTGACCGGTGTTATCAACGCAGATTCCATCAAAGATCAGATGAACGCGATTGAATCGATGTTCCCTCAGGTTACGAGTAGTAATCGTTCTGCGGTCATGATGGATCGAAGCGCTAACAGCGAAAACTTGAAGCTTTCACAGATTGCTTTGACTTCTCCGACATCGACGTTCACTGCAACGTTGACCATGCCAGAGGGCGTCACTATCCCTGAGTCTCCTCAGGTGACTCCGGCAGGTTTGGGTGATGCTTTCGAGGTCACGGACGTGAAGGTTGACGATCGCGACATCACCGTGACCCTGAGCCTGAAAGCGGGAATGACGGATTACGCCAAACTCAAGGCGGCTGTAGAATCTGTTACCCCGATGGCTGATGGCGGTTTAACCCTGACGGTTAATGGTTTGGGTATTGATGGTGACAAGGTTGCCAATGGTGACAAGCTCACGATAAGTGGAAAGGTTACTGGTTCATTCTCGGCAGTTGCTACAAGCCCCGGTGGCACCTCAAAGCATTTCAAGTTTACTTGGAATGCAGTGCAAGATGGTTCGACAGGGGATCCGAACTCGAGCAACGTCAAGGCAATTGAGTACACGCTCGTCGTAGTGAAGCCGTACCTGGGGATTCTGCCCGCCGATATTCGGGTTGGTAAAGAAACTCAGCATAATGCTGCGTATCCGGTGCGTCGTGGGGAATCGCTCGACTTTGTAGGCGCAGTGAATGTGGAGCCTATTAAAAAACAAATGAAGGAAATCGAGGCTCTTTATCCTGGGGGCACTGATTACGAGAAACTTGGGATTCAGGTTCGCAACTTTGCCTTCGAAGCAACCTTCACTATTCCGGAAGGCCTCTCGCTTCCGGCAGAAGTCACGCCACAAGCTCTGGACTTTGGTGAAGGCTTCAAGGTTGAGGAAACATCAGTTCACGGTCGAACCCTTACGGTGAAGATGACGCTGAATAAGGACGTCACGAACTACGCACAGTTGCAAAAGATTGTTATGGATGCTGGTGCGAAGGATCACTGGATGAAGATGCTTATCCCCGGTGTCACGGTTAATTCGGATGCTCCGGCTGGTAAGCAACTGACGCTCTTTGGTGAAGTCACCGGCGCGTTCGAAGCGACAGCTACCTCTGAAGCTGGAACGGCTAAGGAATTCAACTTCTCCTGGGGTGCGGAACAGTGGCCTGATGGCAGGGATGCTGTGGCTGATGCTTCGGACAAGTCCATTCGTTTCACAGTCATCACTCCGGAGCAGGCGCTGTTGCCCGCCGACATTCTGGTCAATGGTGATACCGAGAATTCAGCTATCCACATGACCAAGCGCGGAAGTGAATTGAACTTCTCGGCTGATCTTGATGTCAGCGTGATTCAGAAGAAGATGGAAGAGATCGAAAAGAGCAACAACGTGCCCGCGGAGCACTTCGATCGAGTGATGGTGAAGCGGATCGAGAGTGAATTCACGACTCGCATTAGCGTTCCTGAAGAACTTCGAGCAGTCTGGCCGAAGGACAAGGCAAGCTACGCCCTGACCGGAACGGATGCTTTTGAGATCTCGGATGTGGCGTATGCAGATGGTGTCATCACTCTTTCGATGAAGCTTAAGGGCGACTACCCAACGTACAAGGCTTTGCGTCAAGCAATTCATGATGACACGAAGTCGAGCTTGATTCTGACAGTGGCTGGCTTCAAGGTGCCAGACACCGCGCCACTTGACCAGAACATCACCGTGAGTGGCGAGGTTTCTGGATACATGAAGGCGTTGGCGACAGTTGAAGGTGGTCGTTCGGCATCGTTCTCGATGGAATGGGTTTCTGTCCAGAAGGAAGGCGGACGCGACAAGATCCTTGAGGGAACTGACAGCTCGGCAGTTCAGCTCACCTTGAAGGTCACGAAAGATCCTGCAGTGATCGATGTCAAGCCGCCATCGCCTGCAAAACTCCCGAAGACGGGTGCTGCGCACATTGGGCTGTCTTTGTACGTGTCGCTAGCTTTCCTTGTTGCAGGTGGCACCATGGTGGCGTCCCAACGACGTACTCGCAAGGAGTTCAACTGATCGACGGGCAGAGCGTTATTCGGTATAGCGTGCTGTACCAGTAGCTGAAGCGTCTGTCAGACGGAACAAGACCCTGGCTTCTGCGGACACATTATGTGCCTGTAGAAGCCAGGGTCTTACTGTCTATCAACCGTTGATTTTTGGAGCGGTCTAGGGGTCTCTCTTCTGCTGCAAGTGCGCCGACTGCGCTTGGTGCCGTGCCACGATCCTGGCCTTGGCACTAGTTGCATCTGATGCGACGGATGTGTGTCTAAAAGCTCGGATTTGTCGCGTTGGGTGTAGTTGGTGCCGTGTGTGGGTTGGTTTTTTGTTCCCGACTGCACTTGGTGCGACGGTTTTGCTTGGATAGTCGTGTTTGTGTCGCGTGGGGTGTAGTTGGGGCCGTGTCACGATCCTGACCCTGGCACCTGTTACACCTGGTGCGACGCTCTACCCGCCAAGCGACAAAGTGAGTCCGCCAAGGATGTCTCTCACAAGCCGAGTGCGTCCAGCAATGGCGCCATCTTCTGGCGCGTTTCTGCAAGCTCAATCTCAGGATCAGAATCCGGCATAATTCCGCCACCTGCAAAAATGCGCAGTGTATGCCCGTCGTCTTCAACAAGGCCACAGCGGAGGGCAATGCAGAATTCACCCTCGCCGTCGGCGTCGATCCAACCGACTGGTCCGGAATAGCGTCCGCGCGCGGTTTGCTCGTGAACTTTCAGCAGCTCAAGCGCCTCGAGGCGCGGTGTCCCGCAGACGGCTGCGGTCGGATGTAAAGCGGCGACTGCATCCAACAGGTTCGCATCTGCCAAAGTGGCGTGAATGTCGGAAGCAAAGTGGACGACGTTCGGGAGCTCCAAAATGAAGGGGTCATCGGGTGCGTTGACTTCAGATGCGAGGGGAGCGAGCGCTGAAACAACGGAATCAACCGCCAAAGTGTGTTCGCGACGATCCTTCGCGGATGCGAGCAATTCATCGGTGTGGCCGGCGGGCGCAGTTCCAGCCAAGACTCGCGAACGTAGCTGAGAAACGTGCACGGACGCGAGCATTTCAGGAGTGGCGCCCACAAGGTCATGGACGGCGAAACGCCAGGTCTGCGGGTAGAGCCTATTGAGTCGAGCAAGAAGATACCGCTGGTCAATCGCGGTTTCAGCCCGTACGAGCATGTCGCGCGCCATGACGGCCTTCGCGGCATCCCCAGCCTGGAGGCGCCCCGCGAGTTCTTTGACGCTGGACGCCCATTCGGCTTGCGTCATCCTGCCGGTATCGGTCACGAGGCCGTCCGGCCCGGTCAGTTCGCTGTCCTTAAAACTGGGGCGGAGCTGGGCGAGCGCCTCAAGTGGATCGCGAGCAGTATCCGAGCAGGACATTGAAACAGCCCAGCGTTCCTTGTTGGTCGCCACGATCACGAATTCGGGGACGCTCAGGTATGAAACAGAGGGGGAAGCGAAACCGTAGGACCCAAAAGCAAGGGGAAGGCTGAGGCCAGTGTGGTCGGCCTCGCCGATTGCGGAACGGCGCACCTGGTCCCACCACGATGCCGAATCGGAAATAGCGGACGGGGTGTTGGATGACCATTCGGCGGCGGTGCCCCAGCCGACCATTGATTGACGCCATCCGAACCACACGAAAGGCGAAACGCCGTCGGGGATCAGTTCAAGCAGCGGCGTGTTTTCCCAGCGGGTGCCTTGAAGTGAGGCTGCACGCACACGCAAAGTGGGAACGGAAAGCTCGGTGGGCATGGGTCAATCTTACCCGTGCGACTTTGCTGGGGTGCGTGCGCCTCACCTGGGTGTGGGTGTGAGGGGGAATCAATGCGGGCATCTTAGTGGTGAGGACGGGCGCGGAGATGCGCGAAGTGTGAACGGACAGTGCGATGTGGGCGCGGGTATGACACGAGGGGCCGACGTGGGAAGATAGGGGTATGGAGAATGAACCTTCGGGCGCACTGCGCGCTGACCTCACGAAATCAACCACCGACGTCGCATCGATGTTCGACCGTGTTGCCGAGCGCTATGACCTTATGGATGCGCTGATGACAGGCGGTATGGATCACGTGTGGATGGTCGCGTTGCGCAACGCGGTGAAGCCGGCACCGGGGGAGAGGATCCTTGACCTTGCTGCGGGCACGGGCGCTTCGTCGGCTGCCTTGGCGAAGGGTGGGGCGGAGGTTGTGGCTTGCGACCTGTCCGAAGGCATGATCGAGGTTGGTCGCCAGCGTCACCCCGACATTGAGTTCGTCCAGGGTAATGCGCTTGACCTGCAGTTCGAAGATGGGTCCTTTGATGCGGTGACGATTTCGTGGGGTCTGCGTAATATCCCAGATCCGGCTCGCGCGCTACGTGAGATGGCGCGAGTTGTTCGTCCACGAGGCCGCCTGGTTGTCTGCGAGTTTTCAACCCCGCCGAACGCGGTTTTCCGTAGGCTCTACAACTTCTACCAGTCCACCGTGATGCCGGTGATGGCGAAAGTAATGTCGTCGAATGATGTCGCCTATGACTATCTGATCGAGTCGATTCGTGATTGGCCGGATCAGCAAGATGTTGCTCGAATGATCGCCGCGAACGGCTGGGCCGATGTCCAGTATCGAAACCTTACTGGCGGAATCGCGGCACTGCACCGAGCTGTGAAGCCGTTGCCCTAAGGGCGCCACAGATCAATGAGGAGGAAGGCGTACCGAATTAGGTACGTCTTCTTTTTCCGAATTGAATGCATCTTTGTTAACGCTCGCATTTCACTTTTCCCGAAAATCCGCCTTTCTTGAAGAACGGGCGCACTCGTTGGCGCAACAGGCTACGCTTTCAATTCGGATCGCGGTGCAGTGCACACCGCTCCGACTTGCACATCTGCGCAGCCCGTACAGCTGCGCTCACTTTTTTGGGAGGGCTACCAGTGGTCAATGACCTTACTGGCGTAACGGATGCCGACGTCATTATCGTCGGTGCCGGACCTGCGGGTTCCTCCACCGCATATCACCTGGCAAAGCTAGGGATTGACGTCCTCGTCCTTGAAAAAGCAGAGTTTCCGCGCGACAAGATTTGCGGTGACGGCCTGACTCCCGCGGCCGTCCACGAATTGATCGCGATGGGCATGGACATCTCCACGTGGAACCGAAACCGAGGGCTGACCGTCGTCGGCGGAGGACACACGATTTCCCTTGACTGGCCTGATCAGAAGTCGCTTCCGGGCTATGGGATGACGCGCGCACGCATGCAGCTGGACCACGATCTGATCCAGCATGCAGTGCATGCGGGCGCCCGTCTGATGGAGGGAATTACCGTCACCGGCGCACTGACCAGTCCAATGGGTCGCGTGTGCGGTGTGAAGGCAAAGAAGGGGCGCGGTAAAGATGCCGAGGCCTTGGAAATGCGCGCCAAGATGGTTGTCGACTGCGGTGGTGTTTCTGCCAGGCTCGCTACCTCTCTCGGCATCGAAAAGGCGATCAAGCGCCCCATGGGTGTTGCGGCGCGCGCCTACTTCAAGTCGCCTCGTGGCAACGAAGACTACATGGAATCCCAGCTGGAACTCTGGTCGGGCGTGCCCGGGCAATCGGACCTGCTTCCCGGTTACGGCTGGGTCTTTCCCATGGGCGACGGAATCGTCAACGTTGGTTTGGGCTCTGTTGCCTCTACAGCCAATGCGACGCAGCTTCCCTACAAGAAGGTCTTCGAACAGTGGATCGCGAACGTGCCTGAGGAATGGGGATTCACCCCTGAAAATCAGATCGGCCCGCTCCGCTCAGCTGCCCTCCCGATGAGCTTCAATCGCAAGCCACACTACGTGTCGGGCCTCGTACTCGTTGGTGACGCAGGTGGCATGGTGTCTCCGTTTAATGGCGAAGGTATCGCACCGGCTCTGAAGGCGGGTCGCTTCGCTGCCTCGTGCATCGCCCAAGCCTTCTCGCGCACCACGTCGGCAGGCATCGACCGCGCCATGAGCGAATATCCCGAACTTCTCCGCGAAGAATACGGTGGCTACTACCAGCTGGGCCGAGTCTTCGTGGCTCTCATTGAAAATCCGCGAATCATGCAGCTCTGCACCAACAGGGGTCTGCCAATTCCGCGACTTATGACTTTCGTTCACAAGCTACTTTCTGACGGCTATGAACGTAAGGGCGGCGACTTTGATGACCGCCTCATCACAATGTTGACAAAGATGGTGCCGTCCGTATGAACGCCCTTCACTTCTTTCAACCCCGGGAGGAACGATGACGAATCCCTATTTTCCGTTGCTGATTATGGCTGCGGCTGCACTCGTGCTGGCACTTGGTGGCCTTGGCGCATCGGCGATTCTCGGCCCGACGAAGAAGTCTAAGACCAAAGCTGACAACTACGAATGTGGCATTGAACCGACCTCGGGGCACCTTCACGAAGGTCGCTTCCCGGTTCGTTACTACCTGGTCGCCATGACGTTCATCATCTTCGACATTGAAGTCGTCTTCATGTACCCGTGGGCAGTGAGCTTCAGCCAGCTCGGCCTGTTCGGGCTTATTGCAATGCTGACGTTCATCGCGCTCATCACCGTGCCATACGTGTACGAGTGGCGACGCGGTGGCCTGGATTACTGAGGGACAGGAGCAGATAAATGGGTCTTGAAGAAAGCCTGCCCGCTGGCGTTGCGCTGACAAGCATCGAGAAGGTTCTCGGCCTTGCACGCAAGTACAGCCAATGGCCGGTCACCATGGGTCTGGCATGTTGTGCTATTGAAATGATGGCAGCCGGCACACCTCGATTCGATATGTCCCGCTTCGGTCTGGAAGTTTTCCGCGCATCGCCGCGTCACTCGGACATGATGATCGTTTCAGGTCGTGTCAGCCACAAGATGGCTCCCGTTATTCGTCGTGTCTACGACTCTATGCCGGAACCCAAATGGGTTATTTCGATGGGTGCATGCGCATCATCGGGCGGCATGTTCAACAACTACGCCGTCGTTCAGGGATGCGATCACATCGTTCCCGTCGACGTCTACCTGCCTGGGTGCCCGCCCCGTCCCGAGGCCCTGATTCACGCGGTTCTGACACTGCGCGAACAGATTGGTAAGGAACCACTCGGCGTTCACCGTCAGGAAATTGCCCGCAAGGCTGAGCAGGCAGCTCTCGCCGCAACGCCCACCCACCAGATGAAGGGACTCCTCGCATGAGTGACGAAATCGTCACCCCGGACGACTCCCAAGTCGTAGCCAAAGCCCCGCAGCGTGCGTTCGGTGCACCCGAACTGATGACGCGTCGCGAAGGCATGTTCCCCGATACGACCGGATTTTCCGGCCTGGTGAAGGAATCTTTCCTTCCCGGTGAAACGCCACGCCCCTACGGTGGCTGGTTCGACAACACAGTCGACATTCTTGAAGAACTGATCGAAGCCGACGGTCTGAAGGTTGAAGAGGTCATCGAAAAGGTTGTTGTCGACCGCGGTGAACTGACAATCTTCATCGTCCGCGATCATATTGCTCGCGTTGCAAAGTACCTGCGTGACGATGCAGATCTTCGTTTCGAGCTCTGCCTTGGCACGAACGGTGTTCACTACCCGTCAGACGAGGGTCGCGAACTCCACGCGATCTACCCGCTGATGTCGATCACCTACAACCGCAACATTCGTCTTGAGGTCACGTGCCCCGATGGCGACCCGCACATTCCCTCCATCGTTTCTGTCTACCCGGCAAACGACTGGCAGGAACGTGAAACCTGGGACCTCATCGGCATCATCTTCGACGGTCACCCGTCGCTGACTCGTACCGCACTGCCTGACGACTGGGTAGGACACCCCCAGCGCAAGGATTACCCGCTTGGTGGCGTCCCCGTTGAATACAAGGGCGCAACAGTTCCGCCTGCAGACACGCGGAGGTCATACAACTGATGAGCACACCACACTTCCACGCGGCGGCTTCTTCAGCCCCGCTGAATATGGACGAAGTTCCCGAGGTCATGACTCAGGGTGGCGACTGGAAGGACGTTCTGAACGAAATCGAAAAGATTTCCTCCGAGCGCATCGTCGTTAACCTTGGCCCGGTTCACCCGGCAACCCATGGCGTTCTGCGTCTGATCCTCGAACTCGACGGTGAAACCGTTCGCGAAACCCGCGTTGACACCGGCTACCTTCATACCGGCATTGAGAAGACGATGGAATACCGTACGTGGACGCAGGGCGTGACGCTCTGTACCCGTATGGACTACGTTGCCCCGATCTTCCAGGAAGCCGTCTACTGCCTCGGCGTTGAAAAGCTCCTGGGCATCACGGATGACATTCCGGAGCGCGCGAACCTGATTCGCATCATGATGATGGAGCTCTGCCGCATCGCCTCGCACCTCGTCGCTATCGGTTCGACCGGTAACGAAATGGGTGCAACGACGATCATGACGATCGCATTCCGCGGTCGTGAAGAGATCCTCCGCATCTTTGAACGCATCACCGGCCTGCGTATGAACAATGCGTACATCCGCCCCGGTGGTGTCGCACAGGACATTGGCGAAGGCACCGTTGACTACATCCGTGAGCTTCTTCCGAAGGCTCGTCGCGATATTGGCGAGCTCGAAGACCTGACGAAGCAGAACCCGATCTTCAAGAAGCGTCTGTGCGACGTGGCCGTCATGCCACTGTCCGCTCTGATGGCTCTTGGCACGACCGGCCCGGGCGTCCGCGCCGCTGGCTTGCCACTCGACCTTCGTAAGTCCCAGCCCTACTGTGGTTACGAACAGCTCGAGTTCGACATTCCGACGCGCGACAAGTCAGACGTCTACAACCGTGTCATGGTTCGTTTCGACGAGTGCTACGAGTCTCTGCGCATCATCTACCAGGTCCTCGATCGTCTTGAGAAGTGCGAAGGTGCTCCCGTGATGGTCGCGGATCCGGCGATTGCATGGCCCGCACAGCTGTCGGTGGCAACCGACGGTCAGGGCAACTCGTTGCAGCACATCTCCGAGATCATGGGCTCCTCGATGGAATCCCTGATCCACCACTTCAAGCTTGTGACCGAAGGTTTCAAGGTCCCCGCTGGTCAGGTGTACCAGCAGGTTGAGCACGCAAAGGGCATCATCGGTGTTCACCTCGTTTCTGACGGTGGCACCCGCCCGTTCCGCGCCCACTTCCGTGACCCCTCGTTCGCAAACCTTCAAGCCATGGCAATGATGACCGAAGGTGGCCAGCTGGCCGACGTCGTCGTTGCACTTGCTGCCATCGACCCGGTGCTGGGAGGCGTTGACCGATGAGCTACACGCAGGAAGTTGAAGCCCGCCTGAGGGCTGAATCCGCAGAAATTATTGGCCGTTACCCGACAGGGCACGCACGTTCGGCTCTTCTTCCGATGCTGCACCTGGTGCAGTCCGAAGACGGCTACGTCAGCCCCGACGGTATCGCCCTGGTCGCCGACATTCTGGGCTTGTCGCGTCCAGAGGTCAGTGCCGTTGCAACGTTCTACACGCAGTACAAGCGTCACCCCAACGGTGACTACTTGGTTGGTGTGTGCACGAACGCGCTCTGCGCAGTTATGGGCGGCGACGCGATTTGGGATGCTGTTTCCGAACACGTTGGTGTGGGAAGCGACGAAACCAACGAATCTGGTCGCATCACCCTTGAGCGCATCGAATGCAACGCGGCCTGCGATTATGCGCCGGTTGTCATGGTCAACTGGGAGTTCTTCGACAATCAGACGCCCGAATCGGCACTTGCTCTGGTCGATGACCTCGAAGCTGGTCGCCCCGTCCACCCGACGCGTGGCGCTGCGGTTGCCCCGACCTTCAAGGAAGTTGAGCACACACTCGCGGGCTTCCTTGATGGCCATGAAAACGAAGGTCCGTCCGCCGGTGAGCCGTCCCTGCTGGGTTGCAAGCTCGCCGCGGAAAATGACTGGACCGAGCCGGTTGCTGTTGCTGGCACCGAAGGTGAGCAGGGAGGCGAACAGGCATGACAACATTTGTAGCTCCTGGGCCCCTCACGCCGATCGTTACGAACGGTTGGGGTGAAGACCAGTCGTGGACTCTCGCTTCGTACCTGAAGCGCGGTGGCTACGAGGGTCTGAAGAAGGCCAACACTCTTGAAGCGGGCGACATCGTCCAGATCGTGAAGGACTCCGGTCTTCGCGGTCGTGGTGGCGCAGGCTTCCCGACGGGCCTCAAGTGGTCTTTCCTTCCACCAGATGACGGCAAGCCTCGCTACCTCGTTGTCAACGCTGACGAGTCCGAGCCGGGTACGTGCAAGGACATCCCGACCATCATGGCGAACCCGCATGTTCTGGTTGAAGGCATCGCGATTACCAGTCGCGCCATCAACTGCAGGCACGCGTTCGTTTACCTGCGTGGTGAGGTCGTCCACGTATACCGTCGTCTGCTGAACGCTATTAAAGAGGCAACCGATGCCGGTCTGCTCGGCGATCTGAAGATCACCGCTCACGCTGGTGCTGGCGCCTATATTTGCGGTGAGGAAACAGCGCTCCTCGATTCGCTCGAGGGCCGTCGTGGCCACCCGCGTTTGAAGCCACCGTTCCCGGCAGTCGCAGGTCTGTACGCCCGCCCGACCGTTGTGAACAACGTTGAGTCGATCTCTCAGGTCGTTGGTGTCTTCCGCAATTCGCCGGAATGGTACGCATCGATGGGCACGGAAAAGTCGAAGGGGCACGGCATCTTCTCCGTTTCCGGCCACGTGAACAATCCGGGGCAGTTCGAGGCTCCGTTCGGTATCACGATGCGTGAACTGATCGAGATGGCCGGCGGTATCCGTGATGGTCATCAGCTGAAGTTCTGGACTCCCGGTGGCTCCTCCACCCCGATCTTCACCGAAGCTGAACTTGATACCCCGCTCGACTACGAGTCGGTCGGCGCTGCAGGTTCGATGCTCGGTACCCGAGCCCTGCAGGTCTTTGACGAGACCGTGTCGGTGGTTCGCGTGGTCACTCGCTGGATCGAGTTCTACCAGCACGAATCCTGCGGTAAGTGCACGCCCTGCCGTGAAGGTACGTACTGGCTCAAGCAGATCATGTACCGCCTCGAAAAGGGCCAGGGTCTTCCCGGAGACGTTGACCTGCTGGGCGAGATCGCGAACAACATTGCCGGCCGTAGCTTCTGCGCCCTTGGCGATGCCGCTGCAACGCCGGTCAAGTCGGGTATTCAGCGATTCCGCGAAGAGTTCGAAGCCGGTCTGACTACTCCGGCCAATGAGCTCTTCCCCTACGAGGCATCCGCCATCTACGCTAGAGGAGGTGTCCGATGAGCGACGCTCCCAACATGGTTGATGTCGTCATTGATGATGTCACTGTCGCCGTCCCGCAGGGCACGCTTGTTATTCGTGCAGCAGAGCAGGCCGGAATTCGTATTCCGCGCTTCTGCGACCATCCGCTTCTGGCACCGGTTGCTGCGTGCCGTCAGTGTTTGGTCGAGGTCGGTATGCCCGATCGCAACACCGGCGAGCTTCGTTTCATGCCGAAGCCTCAGCCGTCATGCGCACAGACCGTCACTCCCGGAATGGTCGTCAAGACTCAGTTCACATCCGAGGTCGCCAAGAAGGCACAGCATGGCGTGATGGAGTTCCTGCTGATCAACCACCCGCTGGACTGTCCGATCTGCGATAAGGGTGGCGAGTGCCCCCTGCAGAACCAGGCAATGACCGATGGTCGCGCAAAGTCCCGTTTCGCCGATGCGAAGCGCACCTACCGCAAGCCGTTGCGTCTGACCAGCCAAATCCTGCTCGACCGCGATCGTTGCATTCTCTGCCAGCGTTGCGTGCGCTTCGGTAAGGAAATCTCCGGCGACGTGTTCATCGACCTGCAGGGTCGCGGTGGTGGTACGGCTCCGACCGACGACCACTACTTCATGGCAGAACAGATCGGCGCGTTCGACACGACTGCTCTGGACTTCCACAACCCGAAGCCGAAGAACCTGGGTAACGCCGGAATCTCCGGTCCCTACGGTGATGCGGGCATCATTGGTTCGGCAAACTCTGGTGACCTGACCGAAGCTGATCTTGATCAGACCGGTCGCCAGTTTGCGTCCTACTTCTCGGGCAACATCATTCAAATCTGCCCGGTTGGCGCACTGACCGCTTCCTCGTACCGCTTCCGCGCCCGCCCGTTCGACCTCGTGTCGACCGCGTCGGTCGCCGAGCATGATGCTTCCGGTTCTGCACTCCGCGTCGATATCCGTCGCGGTGAGGTTGTCCGTCGTATGGCCGGCAACGATCCGGAGGTCAACGAAGAGTGGATCACCGATAAGGATCGCTTCGCTTTCGAGTGGGACAAGCAGGATCGCCTGGTCACCCCGCTGGTTCGCGAAGACGGCATACTGGTTCCGACCTCGTGGTCGGATGCTCTTGACCGTGTCCGTAAGGGTCTCGAAGCTGCGGATCAGACGGGCTTCCTGCCCGGCGGTCGCCTGAGTTTCGAAGATGCCTGGGCATGGAGCAAGTTCGCTCGCACCGTCATCGGCTCCGATTCGATCGACGCTCGCGTTCGCACGATTTCCGCTGAAGAGACCTCGTTCTTGGCTTCGAAGGTTGCTGGTACTGGTCTTGGCGTCACCTACACCGACCTTGAAAATGCGGGGCAAGTCCTGCTGGTCGGCCTCGAACCTGAAGATGAAGCGGGCGCGATCTTCCTGCGCCTGCGCAAGGGTGTTCGTAAGGGTGGCGTGAAGGTTGCGACGGTTGCTCCGTTCACCACGAACGGTAGTGCGAAGATGAGCGCGACTCTGTTGCGTGCCGCTCCTGGCACCGAGCCTGAGGTTGTTGCTTCGATTGCTGAGGGCGAACAGAACGCAGAGCTTGCAGCCGCACTGAACGGTGGCGTCATCTTGGTAGGTGAGCGCGCAGCTCGCACCCCGGGCCTGCTTTCCGCGGTTGTCGAATTGGCTGAGCGTACGGGTGCTCGTTTGCAGTGGGTGCCTCGCCGTAACGGTGATCGTGCCGCAGTCGAAGCCGGCCTGCTACCGGGCGTGTTGCCCTTTGGTCGTCAACTGGACGACGAGGCCGCGCAGGCTTCACTCGGCTGGAAGTCCTATCCGAAGGGCGCGGGCCTGGATGCTGACGCTCAGCTTGCAGGTGCCCTCGACGGCTCGGTTCAGGCACTGGTCGTCGGTGGCGTTGACTACCGCGACTTCACCGATCCGGCTCTTGCGCTTCGCGCTTTTGAAACGGTTCCGTTCCTGGTGAGCCTTGAGGTTCGTTCCTCTGAGATCACCGAGCTTGCCGACGTTGTTCTTCCGGTTGCTCCACAGTTGGAAAAGAACGGCACGTCGATCAACTGGGAAGGTCGTCTGCGCCCCTACGGTCAGGCTGTTTCCGCTCGTTCGCTGACCGACCGCGATGTTCTGGTCAAGCTGGCCGAGGAATTTGGCGAGGATCTTGGCATCCTGACGCTGACCGACCTATACGACGAGGTCAACGCCATCAGTACCTGGGACGGCGCTCGTGCCGAGTTCATGCCGGTTGCCCCGCAGGCTCCTCAAGCAGTCGGTGCTGGTCAGGCAGTTCTCGCAACGCACAAGCCGATGCTTGATGCCGGCCGTCTGCAAGATGGTGCGCCGTGGCTCGCTGGTTCTGCTCGTCGCGTGATCGCATTCGCTTCGCAGGCAACGCTGACAGGTGCCGGCGTGAATGCAGGTGAAGCCCTGACGCTTTCCACTGAACGCGGTTCCATCACACTGCCCGCGCAGATCGCGGACCTTCCCGACAACGTCGTGTGGGTTCCCGAATGCTCGCAGGGTTCTTCAGTCCATCAGTCGCTGGGTGACGCAGGTTGCCTCGTGGCTCTCAGCGCCACTGGGGAGGTGGCCCGGTGAATCTCTTGCTCAGTGCGGTGCCTGATTACACCGCAGCAGATTTCTCGCAAGAAACATGGTGGCTGACGCTCATCAAGGCCGTCTTCATCATCGTTTACCTGATCCTGAACGTTCTTCTTGCCCTCTGGGTTGAGCGTCGTGGCCTCGGTCGCATGCAGACCCGTCCGGGCCCGAACGTGGCTGGCCCGCTCGGTTTGCTCCAGGCAATCGCGGATGCAGGCAAGCTTCTGTTCAAGGAAGACATGTGGACCCGCGGAGCCGATAAGTTCTTGTACTTCATCGCTCCGGCCATCGCAGCATTCAGCGCATTCAGCGTCTTTGCCGTGATTCCGATGGGTCCGAACGTCAACCTGTTCGGCCACTCCAGCCCGCTTCAGCTGGCTGATATGCCGGTCGCAACGCTCTACATCCTGGCAATCACCTCGCTTGGCCTGTACGGCGTTGTCCTCGGCGGTTGGTCAACCCGTTCGACGCTTCCGCTCTACGGTGCGGTTCGTTCGTCCGCCCAGGTGATTTCATACGAACTCGCAATGGGTATGGCGCTTGTTTCCGTGTTCCTCATGTCGGGCACGATGTCGACCTCGCAGATCGTTGCTTCCCAAGGCCAGGTCTGGTGGGCATTTGCGCTGATCCCAGCGTTCGTTGTCTACTGCATCTCGGCTACCGGTGAAGTCAACCGTCTGCCCTTCGACCTCCCCGAAGCTGAAGGTGAACTCGTCGCCGGTCACATGACCGAATACTCGTCCATGAAGTTCGGCTGGTACTACCTATCCGAATACGTGAACATGCTCAACGTTTCCGCGGTTGCCACCACGATGTTCTTCGGTGGGTGGCACGCGCCGTGGCCACTGTCGCACGTACCGGTCATCAACGACGGCTGGTTCGGTATGCTCTGGTTCTTCCTCAAGATGTGGTTCTTCATGTTCCTCCTCATCTGGACCCGTGCAACGCTGCTCCGCTTCCGTTACGACCAGTTCATGAGCTTCGGCTGGAAGTGGCTGATGCCGATCGCTCTGGTCTGGCTGGTTGCCGTCGCCGTCGTTCGTGGCATCACCGAATGGGTTGAGGTTTCCCTGCCAGTCCTTGGCGTATCGATTGTCATCCTCTTCGCAATCATCATGCTGATTATGTGGGTCACGGATAAGGGCGAGCCTGAACCGGCCCCCAAGCCTGCAGATATGGAATACACCGGCTTCGCTGATGGCTTCCCGATCCCGCCACTTCCCGGTCAGAGTCCGGTTGAGTCCCCGCGCGCCGGCCGTGCGCCGGTCGTGGCGACTGCCTCGAAGGAGGACACCGATGAGTAAGAAGAACGATTCGAAGAATGAGGAAATGCGCTTCGAGCATGACCCGAAGGGGCCGATCGGCGAATTCTTTGCTCCGATCGCCGGCTACGGCGTCACCATCTCGTCTTTCTTCCGTCCGACCGTCACCGAGCAGTACCCGCGCGAACCCGCGCGCGTCATGCCTCGTTTCCACGGTCGTCACCAGCTGAACCGCTACGCAGATGGTTTGGAAAAGTGCATTGGCTGCGAGCTTTGCGCGTGGGCATGCCCCGCTGACGCTATCCTCGTTGAAGCAGCATCGAATACTCCCGAGGCGCAGTACAGCCCCGGCGAGCGTTTCGGCAACGTCTACCAGATCAACTACTTGCGTTGTATCTTCTGCGGTATGTGCATCGAAGCTTGCCCGACTCGTGCTCTGACGATGAGCAATGACTTCGAGCTCGCCACCTACACTCGCGCAGATGATATTTACGAAAAGCAGGATCTGCTTGTTCCTCTCTCCGATGGAATGCTCGCTCCGCCTCACCCGATGGTCGAGGGGCTGAACGATGGCGATTACTACCGCGGTGCGGTCAGTGGTGCCACCCAGTCCCAGATTGATTGGGTGAAGGAACACCGTCCTGAGGATCCGAGCCTTGCCAACGCGCGCGTGGTGGCAAAGGAGGAAGTCCGATGAATCTACTGGGTACATGGCCCGAGATGGCATCTACCGGCGAAGCCGTGCTGTTCGCATGCACCGCAATCGTCATGGTGGTGTGCGCACTGGGTGTCCTGTTCTTTAAAAAGGCCGCATACGCCGCTATCTCGATGGTCGGCGTCATGCTGGGTCTTGCAGTTCTCTACTTGACGCAACAGGCACCGTTCCTCGGTGTTGTGCAGATCGTCGTCTACACCGGCGCAATCATGATGCTCTTCCTGTTCGTCATCATGATGATTGGCATCGGTGCCACCGATGACTACGCAACGCAGTCACGCGGTTCGATTATCGCAGCAGTCATCGCGGGTCTTGGCCTTGCAGTGATCATCGCTGCCACCCTCGGCCACACGAAGTTCACGGCTGACGCAAAGGGCCTCGTCCCCGCTGACCCGTACTCGAATGAACCGATCGAATCCCTCGCAACGACGCTCTTCTCGCAGCACTGGCTGACGATGGAGGTTGCGGGCGCACTGCTCATCACCGCCGCAATCGGCGCAATGCTACTGACGCACTCCGACAACCTCGGCCCGAAGATTTCGCAGGAAGAAACCGCAAAGGCCAAGATGCGCGCATTTGCCGAATCCGGCCGACGCATCGGTCAGCTTCCGGCACCTGGCGTCTACGCACACAGCAACGCTGCTGACGTCCCGGCCATCTCCGGTGAAACCCTCGGCCCGGTCGAAGAATCCGTCCCGCGCGTGATTCGTGTTCGTGGCTTGGAGCGTTCTATCGATCAGGTCGACCACGACGTGGCACAGTCGCTCATGCTCGCCCGTACCGGCGATACCATCGACTCGCCGTTTGCACAGTTTGCATCGCAGACCGTCGAGCGTTCGGGCTCGTGGGGTATGCCTGGCCCGGCAGCGCCCACCGGCCTTGATCAGCCGGTCGGTCCCGCCGGTGTGGCTGACGCTGAAGCACCCGCACAAACCAAGGAAGAGGAGGAGAAGTGAGTCTGGCTTGGTACCTCCTGCTTGCGGGAGTGCTCTTCTCAATCGGCGCTGTTACCGTTCTGGTTCGTCGCTCCGCCATCATTTCCCTGATGGGCGTTGAGCTCATGCTGAACTCCGCGAACCTGGTGTTCGTCACCTTCGCGCGAATCTTCGGCGATGTGAACGGTGAAATTATGGCGTTCTTCGTCATGATCGTCGCGGCCGCTGAAGTCGTGGTCGGTCTGGCGATCATCGTGTCCATCTTCAAGTCACGGTCGACAACGAGCGTTGACGATATCAACCTGCTGAAGAACTGAGGGAGGAAAACAGAATGACAACATCCTTCGCTCTTCACGCGATGAACGACGGCCTTGCTGAGGTAATCGTTCCTGCCACCGGCGCAGCGTCACTGGCATGGCTGATGATTGCAATTCCGCTGGCAAGCGCAGCGATCCTGCTGTTGCTGGGTCGTTCTTCTGACCGCTGGGGTCACCTGCTGGCCACCTGCGCCTCGTGGGTATCCTTTATCGTCGGTGCCGTCATCGTCGCCCAGGTCCTGGGAGCTGATGGGGGAGCACACCGCATGGCACACACCCTGTTCACCTGGATCCCCGCGGGGGATTTCAGTGTGGACTTCGGCCTGCTGGTTGATCCGCTGTCGCTGACCTTCGTGATGCTGGTGACCTTCGTTGGTTCCCTCATTCACGTGTACGCAATCGCCTACATGGAACATGACAAGGATCGTCGCCGCTTCTTCGCCTACCTGAACCTGTTCATCGCAGCAATGCTGACCCTGGTTCTGGCTGACTCCTACGCCGTCCTCTTCGTCGGCTGGGAAGGCGTGGGCTTGGCCTCGTACCTGCTGATCGGCTTCTGGAATCACGTTCCGGCGAATGCTCGCGCTGCAAAGAAGGCGTTCGTCATGAACCGTGTCGGTGACATGGGTATGCTCGCCGCAATGATGGTCATGGTCGCAAACTTCTCGTCCGTCCGCTTCGAGGATGTGACCGAGGGTGTCGCTACGATCCCGGTTGCTCAAGCAACCGCCATCGGCATCTTCCTCCTGGTTGCTGCCTGTGGTAAGTCCGCGCAGTTCCCGTTGCAGGCATGGCTTGGTGACGCAATGGCAGGCCCGACCCCGGTTTCCGCTCTTATTCACGCGGCAACCATGGTCACCGCTGGCGTCTACTTGGTTGTTCGTTCCGGTGCCGTCTACGTTGCAGCTCCCGCGGCAGCAACTGCAGTCGCCATTATCGGTGCAATCACGCTGCTCTTCGGAGCGATCGTCGGTTCCGCAAAGGATGACATGAAGAAGGTCCTCGCGGCCTCGACCATGTCGCAGATCGGCTACATGATGCTGGGTGCGGGCCTCGGTCCGATCGGCTGGGCATTCGCAATCTTCCACCTGTTCACCCACGGCTTCTTCAAGGCACTTATGTTCCTTGGAGCCGGCTCAGTCATGCATGGCATGGCTGACCAAGTGAATATGCGTCGCTTCGGTGCCCTGCGTACCGTCATGAAGATTACGTGGGTCACGTTCATGATGGGCTGGCTGGCAATCCTCGGTGTTCCGCCGTTCTCCGGCTTCTGGTCGAAGGACAAGATCATTGAAGCAGCCTTCGCGGCGCACACCTTCGGTTCGATCGAAGCACCGTGGATCGGCTGGGTCTACGGCCTGGTTGCTCTGATCGGTGCCGGTATCACCGCGTTCTACATGTCGCGTCTGTTCTTCATGACCTTCCACGGCAGGCCGCGGTGGACGACTGAAGCGGAAGGCTCGCCGGTTCACCCGCACGAGTCCAACGCTCTCATGACCGTCCCGATGATCATCCTTGCCATTGGCGCGATCTTCATCGGTGGCCTCATGTCGATTGGTGACTTCTTCACCAACTGGTTGTCTCCCGCAATCGGTGGCGTTCACCATGGCGAACCGGTCATGCCGGTGATGGCCATTCAGATCCTGACCCTCGTCCTTGTGATTGCCGGTGCCTTCCTCGCATGGCGCATGTACGGTGCCGGCGAGGTTCCGACTGGCGTTCCTGCCGGTAATGCTCTGACCGAGGCTGCACGTCGTGACCTCTACCAGGATGACGTGAATGCCACCCTGTTCGTCGCTCCCGCTGCGGGCCTTGCAAAGCTTGCAACCGGTGGTGACCGTAAGGCAATCGACGGCGCGGTTGGTCTGGTTGCCAAGGGTTCGGCTGGTGTTGGTCGCCTGATTGCGATCACGCAGAACGGCTTCGTCCGCGCCTACGCGTCATACATCCTCGGGGGCGTTGTCGTTGCCCTCGCGATCGTCCTCGGCTTCAGGCTGTGAGGGAGTTAGACAATGGAAAACACAATGGTTGAATCCTCGTTCCCATGGCTTACCCTCCTGGTCGCTCTTCCCGCGCTGGGTGCGCTCCTGCTTGGAGTAACCCCCGCGTTGCGTAAGGGCGCAGGCAAGGGCTTTGCTCTGGTCGTCTCCCTCCTCGAACTCGGTGCTGCTATTGGCGCTGCCATGAGCTTCGACTGGGGTTCGGCTTCTATGTATCAGCTCATCGAATCCGTCTCGTGGATTCCCCAGATGGGCGTTTCATGGGCCCTCGGCGTCAACGCCTTGGCCCTGGTTATGATCCTTCTTGCTGTCATCCTGGTTCCGATCGTTTTGATCGCCGGTTGGAACGAAGATGAAAGTGAAGCGGATGCGGGCTCGTACGCGGCCCTCGTCCTCTTCCTCGAAGCGTTCATGGTCGTCATCTTCGCAGCGTGTGACCTGGTGGTCTTCTACATTGCCTTCGAAGCGATGCTGATCCCGCTGTTCCTGATGATTGGTCGTTACGGTGTCGGCCCGGTTGCCGAGCGTCATGCGGCAGCGATGAAGTTCCTGCTCTACTCGCTCGCCGGCGGTCTGGTCATGCTCGGTGGTCTGATCGCTCTTTGGGCATTCGCTCCAGAGCACTCCGACACCTTCTTCCGCCTCGACACCCTGTCCCAGGTTGCGCCGCTCCTGTCGAGCACAGTGCAGATGGGCGCGTTCGTGTCCTTCATGGTCGCCTTCGCAATCAAGGCTCCGATGGTTCCGGTTCACACCTGGCTCCCCGACACTGCCGCTGTTGCCCGTCCGGGCACGTCGGTTCTGCTCGTTGGCGTGCTGGACAAGATCGGTACCTTCGGCATGATCACCCTCTGCCTGCGCCTCTTCCCGGAAGCTTCCTTCGAAGCGCGCTGGGTCCTCTGCGCACTGGCAGTCCTGTCGATCATCTGGGGCGGTCTTGCTGCTAACGGTCAGGACGACATCATGCGCCTCGTGTCCTACACGTCCGTGTCGCACTTCGGCTTCATGGTTTTGGGTATCTTTATTGGCTCGTCGGTCGCCATGGTTGGCGCTATGTTCTACATGGTTGCTCACGGCGTTTCGATCGCAGCGATGTTTATCCTCTCCGGCTGGCTGTCGCGTCGCGGTGGCACCCAGGACATGAACGCATACTCGGGTATGCAGCGCGTCACCCCGGTTCTTGCCGGCCTCTGGCTGGTTTCCGGTCTTGCATCGATCGCACTGCCCGGTCTGTCAGGCTTCGTTCCCGAATACCTTGTCCTCATGGGTACGTGGCAGGTGAATATCGTGCTGGCGGTCTTCGCGCTACTCGGTGTGATCATCGCTGCCGTGTACGTCTTGATGCCTTACCAGCGTGTCTTCACCGGTGGCCCCGTCGCCGGCAAGGATGCACTGCCTGACTTGAACACTCGTGAAAAGTCAGTGATGGCCCCGCTGCTCATTGCAATGGTTGTTCTCGGTATCTGGTCTGCGCCACTTGTCGGTGCACTGACCCCGATCGGTGAAGATCTTGCTCTTGGCACTGCCGATACTGCCGCAACGGCAGTTCTTGAAGGGAGCTCGAATTGAATCTCTTGCAAGCAGCAAACTTTAGCGCTCCGCAGATTGCGTGGGTGACGCTCATTCCGATCATCGTCGTCTTCGGTGGCGCGGTCTTGGGTGTGCTCATCGAAGCATTTGCTCCCCGCAAGACCCGTCGCACGCTGGTCATTGCCGTCGCTCTGCTGACGACTCTGGCCGCAGGCGCGGTGCTCGCTACGCGGTGGTTCCCGGTTCTTGACAAGCCCACTTCCATTGGTGAGTACATCGAGGACCCGCTGACGATCGGTGCCCAGTTCGTCCTGACCATCGTCGCGTTCTTCGCGATCCTGGTGATGGCCGATCGCACTGTTGTTGGTGACGGCGCTTTCGCCGGTCAGCCTTCGGATCGCCCCGGTTCGCAGGATGAAGAGCGTTCCGATACTCAGAACTACCAGCGTTCGGAAATGTTCCCGCTGACCCTGTTCAGCTTGGGTGGCATGATGTTGTTCCCGGCAGCTGATTCCTACATCATGCTGTTCGTGGCTCTTGAAGTCATGTCGCTTCCGCTCTACATTCTGGCCGCCACCGCGCGTCGTCGCCGTCAGCTCAGCCAGGAAGCAGGCATGAAGTACTTCATCCTGGGTGCATTCGCATCCGGCTTCCTGCTGATGGGTTCGGCGCTCCTCTACGGTTTCACCGGCTCCCTGAAAATCTCCGATGCTGCAGCAGTCGTCCCGACCGCGAGCGGTCTTGATTGGCTGGCAGTTGTTGGCGTCTTCATGATCATGGTCGGCTTGCTGTTCAAGGTGGGTGCCGCTCCGTTCCATGCCTGGACGCCCGACGTGTACACCGGTGCTCCGACCCCGGTTACCGGCTTCATGGCGGCAGCCGTGAAGATGGCGGCCTTCGGTGCGATGGTGCGCTTCTACCAGACGATCGCAGCACTGCTTCAGTGGGACCTGGTTCCGGTTCTGATCGCAGTTGCCGTTCTGACCATGCTGGTTGGCACCTTCACCGGTATCGTTCAGACCGATGTGAAGCGTATGCTTGCCTTCTCGTCGATCGCGCACGCAGGCTTCATCCTGATCGGTGTTTTCTCGCTGGCTCAGGGCTCCGCTGGCCACGTCCTCTACTACGTGCTGGCATACGGGCTGGCAACGGTTGGCGCATTCGGTGTCATCACTCTGGTTCGCTCTGCGACTGCTGAAGGTGAACCCGGTGGCGAGGCAACGGCTCTGGATCGCTGGGCAGGCCTTGGCAAGAAGAACCCGCTGATGGCGGCATCCATGCTTGTCTTCCTACTCTCGTTTGCTGGCATTCCGTTGACGGCTGGTTTCGTTGGCAAGTTCGTCGTGTTCTCCGATGGGTTCGCCGGTGGCTTCGGCTGGCTCGTGGCGCTTGCTTTGGCGTGTTCCGCAGTGACGGCCTTCTACTACTTCCGCCTGGTTCGCCTGATGTTCTTCACCGAGCCGACTGAGAATTCAGTGGTTGTCCGTTCTGAAGGCATGACCTTCATCGCGGTCCTGATCTTGGCACTTGCGACGATTGTGCTAGGCGTCTTCCCCGGTCCCGTTTTGTCGATTCTGTCAAACATCGTCATACTTTTGCCGTGACCGTTTCTACGCCAGATCTCCATGTTCCCGACCTCGAGTCCCGAATTCTTCCGGGGCTCGAGGTCGTCGAGCGTCGCCTGTACGAATCAGTGACGGGGTCGCGTGACCTCGTTGATGACCTGACCAGCCACCTTGCTCTTGCAGGTGGGAAGCGACTTCGCCCCCTCCTCGCGCTGGTGTGCGCGCAACTGGGTGACCCGGAACGTGCGCTCAGTGACGAGGTCATTCGCGGTGCGACTGCCGTTGAAATGACGCATCTCGCGTCGCTCTATCATGATGACGTTATGGACTCAGCGCCGACCAGGCGTGGCGTTCCGTCGGCTCAGCACGTGTGGGGCAATAATCGTGCGATCCTCGCTGGTGACGTGCTTTTTGCGCGGGCGTCGATGCTGATCACGACGCTTGGTCCTGAGATGGTTCGCTACCATGCGAAGACCTTCGAACGTCTCTGCATCGGTCAGCTGAATGAAACCTTCGGTCCGACTGAAGAAGACGACCGCGTCGACTTCTACTTGAAGGTTCTGTCGGATAAGACCGGCTCGCTGGTCGCAACGGCCGCGTACTTTGGTGCGTGTCTGTCGGGTGCTTCTGATGACATTGCTGCGATCGTCTCTGAGTTCGGCGAACGCATTGGTGTGGCATTCCAGATCGCTGACGACGTCCTTGACCTTGCGTCCGATCAGTCTGGTAAGACACCGGGTACTGATCTGCGTGAGGGTGTAGACACCCTGCCGATTCTGCTCCTGCGTCGTCGTGTTGCTGAGGGCACGATCGATGAAGCGGGGAAGCAGATTCTGGCTGAACGTGACGCTGATCTGTCGTCGGATGAAGCTCTCGGTGCCCTGGTAGCGAAGATTCGTGTCCATGATTGCTTGGAGGAAACGCGTGCGCTGGCTCGTCAGTGGTCAGATAGTGCGATCGAGGTGCTCGACTCTCTGCCCGATGGTGAACCGAAGCAGGCACTCATCGCGTTTGCTCACCTGATGGTGGATCGTTTGGTCTGACTTCGACAGTTGTTTTCATCTGTGTGCCCCGTAGCTGTGACTGTGGGGCACACAGTGCTTTACGGGGAGTCTCTTCTCTTTCGCCCGAGCGTGTTTCGCACGTCAGAAGGACAGTGGGTGAGATATTGGCTGGGAGCCGGGACGAGGCCACGCTCCCTGCCAAGAGTTCGTTCGAGCCTCGTGCGCGAACCCAGCCGGAGCATCAGAGAAGGTGAAACTCTCCACCAAATGGGTGAAGCCGGTTACGAAATGGCGAGATTTGCGCGATCGACACTAGGATCAACACAGATAGATTTTCAAGTTGTCCTGTTTGCGTAAATCAAAACGCGTGGGGCTTCGAAGGGAGAACGGGTTGACTGCGCTCAACGTTGCTGTCATTGGTGCTGGTCCTGCGGGTATTTATGCCTCCGATATTTTGTCGAAGTCTGGGTTGGACGTGAACATCGACCTCTTCGAGCGTCTGCCCGCTCCCTACGGTCTGGTCCGCTACGGTGTTGCCCCCGACCACCCGCGTATTAAGCAGATCATTGTTGCCTTGTACAAGATCCTGCAGCGCGGTGACATTCGACTGCTGGGCAACGTTGAAATCGGTCGCGACGTCACGATCGATGATCTGCGCGAACACTACGATGCGGTCATTATCGCGACGGGTGCCGACCGCGATGCTCCGCTGAATATTCCCGGCGTTGATCTGCCGGAGTCCTACGGTGCAGCCGATTTCGTGTCCTGGTACGACGGCAACCCGGATTACCCGCGCACCTGGCCGCTTGAGGCGAAGGAAATCGCGGTCGTGGGTGTTGGCAATGTTGCGTTGGACGTTGCGCGGGTTCTGGCGAAGCACGCCGAAGACATGATGGTCACCGAGGTTCCTGAAAACGTCGCAGAGGGGCTGAAGAACAATCCCGTCACCGACGTGCACGTTTTCGGTCGTCGAGGTCCCGCACAGGTGAAGTTCACCCCGTTGGAACTGCGCGAACTGGGCAAGGTGCCCGACGTTGACATCATCGTTTCTGAAGAAGACTTCGACTTCGATGAGGGCAGTGAACAGGCTCTGCGCGAATCCAACCAGCAGCGCCAGGTTGTCAAGACTCTGACGAACTACGCGATGGCTGACGAGGATGAACACACGGCAAGCCGTCGCATCCACATTCACCTGTTCCAGTCGCCGGCCGAGATTGTTGCCGATGACAAGGGGCATGTGAAGGCGATTCGTACCGAGCGTACGGAGCTGACTGGCGATGGAAACGTGCGTGGCACGGGTGTCATCACGACGTGGCCGGTGCAGGCGGTTTATCGCGCTGTCGGCTACTACTCGTCGCCGATTCCTGGCCTGCCGTTCGATACTGCTCGCGGCGTTGTCCCGAACGTTGAGGGCCGAGTTGTTCCGACGCCGGAGGCGAGCGAGGACGAGGCTCTGACGGGCATGTACGCCACCGGTTGGATTAAGCGTGGTCCGGTTGGTCTGATTGGTTCGACGAAGTCTGATGCTCAGCAGACGATCTCCCACTTGGTGGAGGATGCGAATGCTGGACGTCTGCACGCGTCCTCGTCCACGGTGGGCCACGAAGCGATGGTGAACCTGCTGAACGAGCGTGGCGTCGAATTCACGACCTGGGAAGGCTGGGAACTGCTTGATGAATACGAGCGTGCACTCGGCTCCGAATACGGCGAGCTTCCCGAAGGTCGTGGCGTGCGTGAGCGCGTGAAGGTTGTTTCCCGTCGCGCGATGACAGACATTTCACGAGGTTCCGATTCGAAGCCCACTGACCTGATTGGTCAGATGGGAGAGATGGGTGTTCCTTCAGCTCCCGAGCGTTTCGATGACTACACCGGTCCGGGACGAAGCAAGTAACGTTTTCCTTGTGTGGGCGGGCAGTGCTTTTCTCAGGCCTGCCCGCCCCTTGTTTCAAGGGCAATGCTGATCCCCGCGAGGGCGCTCGTTGGCGATAAGAGGCAGATTTCAGATAGTGTTCCGATTGTTTTCAGGGCTTACCCAGACAGTTCTCATATTCTGTTTCTATGACGCAGCGTAGATATCACAACGGCTTGAAGACGGCGTTCCTGCTGGGAGGCATGTGGGCGCTTCTACTGGTGATTGGTGGTTTGATTGCCGGTTCAACCGGTCGATCAATCTGGATTTGGATCTTTGCGGGTATTGGATTGGTTCAGACCGCAGTGTCCTACTGGAACTCGGCAACAATTGCACTGCGATCAATGAACGCTTATCAGGTGACGCGGGAAGAACGGCCTGACCTGTATCGAATTGTTGAAGAGCTGGCTGCGCGTGCAAATCAGCCGGTGCCTTCCATTTGGGTCGCTCCGACTATGACTCCGAATGCGTTCGCAACGGGGCGCGACCCGAACCATGCAGCCGTGTGTTGTACCGAAGGCATCCTTGAAATATTGGGCGAGCGCGAGCTACGTGGCGTCCTGGGGCATGAACTGATGCACGTCTACAATCGTGACATCCTGACCTCGTCCGTTGCGGCGGGTATTGCTGGTCTGATCGGATCAGTCGCGCAATTCCTCATGTTCTTCGGTGGTGGGAGCAGGCGTGATGGCGAAGGCGGGGGAGTGGGCATTATCGGTTCGATCCTCATCGCCCTTCTGGCGCCGTTTGCTGCGACCCTCATTCAGTTCTCCCTGTCGCGCACCCGCGAGTTCGACGCGGACGAGGACGGATCGAAACTGACTGGAGATCCTCTGGCCTTAGCCTCCGCATTGCGCAAGCTGGAGCAGGTCACGGCACACCGTCCAATGGAACAAACTCCGGCCAACCAATCCGTTGCTGCCATGATGATCGCCAATCCCTTCGGCAAGGTGCGCAATCTGTTCTCAACGCACCCGTCAATGGATGAGCGTTGCGCGCGCCTCGAAAAAATGGCCGGCTACTGACCCTCTTCCTGTTTGCGCAACGGGCGGAACGAGGTCGCATCTGCTCGCCCAACGTGCATCACACTTGGGTGAAAGTCGTCACATGGACTGTATAAGGCGGGCGGGGTGGGAGCATTCGCTTCCACCCCGCCCGGCCTCGTGAATCGAAAAATCAGCGGTAGTTCACGAACTGTAACGCGACATCAATGTTCTCGCCGGCCGGGCCCTTCAACAGTGCAATCACAGCTTGAAGGTCATCACGAGACTTCGAAGAAACGCGAAGTTCGTCACCCTGAATCTGGGCTTTCACACCCTTCGGGCCCTCATCACGGATGAGCTTCGCGATCTTCTTCGCAGCATCCTGAGCAATACCTTCACGCAGGGGAGTGACCAACTTGTAGATCTTGCCCGACGGCTTCGGCTCGCGATCCTTATAGTCCAGGCTCTTCAAAGAAATGCCGCGACGAATCAGCTTTGTCTGCAGAAC
Source organism: Pauljensenia sp. UMB0895 (assembly GCF_030218905.1). Lineage (NCBI taxonomy): Bacteria > Bacillati > Actinomycetota > Actinomycetes > Actinomycetales > Actinomycetaceae > Pauljensenia > Pauljensenia sp. UMB0895. The sequence continues at coordinate 109,074 of NZ_JASOQR010000003.1, forward strand.
ATCAAGGATTGCAAGGACTCGATCGGCGGAATTCGCTTCCATTTCAATCGCGTCACCGCTCAACTTGATCGCTGCATTAACGTTACGGAAGTCGTAACGCGTCGAAATTTCCTTCGCAGCTTGGTTCACTGCGTTATCAACTTCCTGACGATCCAACTTGGAAACAATATCGAACGAGGAATCTGCCATGGGCTTTCCCTTCCTTGTAAATGCGCGGTTCGTGGGCAGGTGAGTCCGACCAGCGGTCCGCCGATTGGCGTTGAGGATAATTTATCTGTTATTCTTCCACGGCACCGAAAAAATTGGTGCACGGCGGGGTACCCGAGCGGCCAAAGGGAGCTGACTGTAAATCAGCCGCGTAAGCTACGGGGGTTCGAATCCCTCCCCCGCCACCATCTTGGATGTATCCAAGATCCATCGTGTGAGGTCATTCTCAGACTGACAGATTGCTAAAGCAATTGGAACTGAGATAGGCTCTTTCGCGTTGCCCCGATAGCTCAGTCGGCAGAGCGTCTCCATGGTAAGGAGAAGGTCAAGGGTTCGATTCCCTTTCGGGGCTCAGGTAGCGACGAGGGTCGCGCCATTGCGGCGGGGTAGCTCAGCTGGTCAGAGCGCACGACTCATAATCGTGAGGTCGCGGGTTCGAGCCCCGCCCCCGCTACCAGATATCAGGTCGCGCGCCGACAAACTACTGAAGCAAAAGAGGACACACCGTGGCAAGCAAGTCTCAGGATGTTCGCCCCAAGATCACTCTGGCCTGCTCGGAGTGCAAGGAGCGCAACTACATCACCAAGAAGAACCGTCGTAACACGCCGGATCGTCTGGAACTCGCGAAGTACTGCCCGCGTTGCCGCAAGTCCACTGCGCACCGCGAGACTCGCTGAGTAAGCAGTAAATAATCCCCGAAGCACGTGCTTCGGGGATTTTTGTTTGCCCAGATTCTGCTCAGATTCAGGTCGCGTTGAACCGGCCTCGAAGGTACGCCGGTGGGAATGGCTAGGGGAGTTGTGCTCGCTCGAACGTGACCGCGACGGTTGTTCCCTGACCGAGGTCGCTGTCCAACGCGATCTGAGCATTGTGGTAGTTGACCGCGTGCTTAACAATCGACAGGCCCAACCCGGTTCCACCAGACTCTTTCGAATGGCTCTTATCGACGCGGTAGAATCGCTCAAAAATACGCTCCTGCTCTTCGGGGGCAATGCCGATTCCCTCGTCGCGAACATTGAGCTCAACCGTTTGATCGGTCGTAGTAACACCGATGGTGACCGTCGATGACGGGTGTGAGTACTTCAGGGCGTTATCGGCAAGATTGAATACGATTTCGTAGATCAATCGACGAATTGCGAGGATCATGCCGTCGTTTCCTTCAAGTGCAAAGCGAATATTCTTCGCCTGCGCTGAAGGCTGAAGCGTATCAACGACTTCGCGACACACAGCTAGAAGTGACACCGGCTCCTTTGGAGCATCGACTCCTTCATCTAGGTGAGAAAGCTGGATGACGTCATCAATAAGATCAACAAGACGCGATGACTCATGGCGAATATGCCCAACAAAACGAGGCAAATCCTCCCCGTCAACAAAACCGCTCTCGATCAGTTCAGCTGAGCCAATAATGCCCTGCAAAGGCGTTTTCAATTCGTGCGACACATTCGCGGTAAATTCACGGCGAATTTTTTCGTGTGTTGCTTGAACCGTCACATCGAACGCCAGAATCACCACCCCAACGGGCTGACCATCAGAATCGATCCTGCTGCAATCAAACTGGAATTCTCGATCACCTATAGGCAAACGGAGTGAAGAGAAACCAATCTTTTTTCCGCGTTCGATGCCATCCCACAACGCATGCCCGTGATGAATGGTCCGCAAGTTGGTACCGACGCAGGTGGTATCCGTGTTAAACAATCGCTGAGCTGCTGGATTGATGGATAGTACGCGATAGTTTTCGTCCAGAAGGATGAGGCCCTCGCGAATATTGCTTGTGATCAACGTGAACTCATCGCTCCGCCTGCGAACGGTCGCAAGTTGAGTCTTCAACTCATTGTGCTGAGCGTCGATACGCTCTAGCGTCGGAGTCAGCTCAACGTAGGTATCGTTCAACAGTGGCTGATCCAGATCGATGCTGTTGAGTGGCTCAATAATTCGCCGGGATATTCGATGAGCAACAAAAGCTGAGATGAGCATGGCACTCAGGATTACTGCCAGTACCGGGACGATCGCTCCAATAGCAAGGGACACGACGGTTGCCCTGCTTATTGAAATGCGAAGAATGGTGCCGTCGGGAAGGCGTTCGGCTTCGTAGAGGGTTTGCTCAGTCAGCGTCGACGAATAACGAGAGCTTGAACCATGCCCATTCGCGCGTGCCTCAGCGATCTCTTCACGGTCAAAATGGTTCTTCAGCGTAGCCGGAGCCGCCTCGCTGTCGTAGATGACACTGCCGTCGGCATCGACCCACGTCAATCGGTAGACTCCCGGCTTAAAGTCTTGCAGGTAGTTTTCTCCAGATACCTGGACGCCATGGACCGCGCACTCTAATTCGTCGCGTAACTGGTGGTCTTGAATCGACGTGAAGTAGTGCCACAGGGTGGCTGAAATGACGCAGAAAGATACCAGGAGAACCGTCGCAGACGCTCCCAAAATCGAACGGAAAACACGAGTTGTCAGTCTTTGCTTACCCACCGATACCCTACGTTCCTCAAAGTTTCGATCTTTGATGCGTACGGTCCAAGTTTTCCTCTGAGTGTGCGAATGTGCATATCCAGGGTTCTGCTATCACCGATATAGTCGGTTTCCCACACGTCCCAGAAGATTTGCTCGCGTGTGAATGCCGTTCCCGGGCGTGAAAGAAGCAGTCGCAATAGAGCGAATTCTTTCGCAGTTAGGAAGATGCGTTCGTCGCCGATAAAGACTGTATACTCATCGAAGTTCACGACGAGATCACCGTGGGTGAAGACATCCGCAAGACGGTCTGGTTCTGTGCGACGTAAAACAGCTTTCACTCGTGAAACGAGTTCGAGCACGGAGAACGGCTTCACCAGATAATCGTCGGCTCCCATGTCAAGAGTCTTAATCTTGTCGAACTCTTGGCCCTTTGCGGTTGCCATGATGACGGGTAAATCTTTGAGCGTGGATGATGCGCGCATACGACGGAGTAACTCAATGCCATCGATGCCAGGAAGCATGACGTCAAGAACGACCAGCTGGGGACGTTCTTTCTGCAGGGCTTCCCAAAACGACGTGCCATCGTCGAAACTGCGAGCTTCGAAGCCGGTAGCGCGCAGAGTATGCACTTCGATATCTCGAGTGCTGGCATCGTCTTCGACACACCAAATCAATTAGATTTCATCCTCGTGTTGTCCCGTGACGGAGAAAACAATCCACTCCGCAATGTTCGTGGCGTGATCGCCGATACGTTCAAAATACTTTGCAATGATCAATAAATCGAGCGCAAGCTCTCCGTCGGTCGAACCGTTCGCAATCATGTGAATGATATTTGATTTCATCTGATTGAAATAGGAATCTACGATGTCGTCATCGGCCACAACACCCAGCGCTTTATCGACATCGCGGGCAACGAACGCCTGGATCGCGTTGGAGAGCATGGAACGTGTTGCTTCAGCCATCATGCTGGTCGTATCAATGTCAGGCAGGTGCCGTCCGTTAAAGAAGGCGACGATTTCGGTGATCTCTTGTGCTTGATCGCCAATTCGTTTCATGTCGGTGATCATCTTTAACGCGGCCGAGACAAGATGCAGGTCTTTCGCAACAGGTTGTTCGTGCAGAACAAGGGCAAGACACCTGCGTTCGATTGTGCGCTCTGTTTGCCGGATTTCTTCGGAGAGTTCTTGGACGTACTGGATCGACTCGATATTGCCCAACGCGAGAGCCTTTTCAGCTCCCAATATTGCTTCTTCACATAGTGACCCCATGGTGATGAGTTCGCTGGTCAGTGTGTTCAGGTGGCGTTCAAATTTGATTCTCATTGGGATTCCTTATCCGAAGCGGCCGGTGATGTAGGATTCTGTGCGTTCATGTTGAGGGCGATCAAAGACCTCGTGCGTTCTGCCAACTTCGATGAGCTCACCCAGGAGGAAGAATGCGGTGTAGTCGGAGATACGTGCGGCTTGCTGAAGGTTGTGCGTGACGATGACGATCGTGTAGTCCTCTTTCAGCTCGCCGACGAGGTCTTCGACGCGTGCCGTTGAGATCGGATCCAGTGCGCTGGTGGGTTCGTCCATGAGGACGATACGAGGCTCCACAGCGAGCGCTCGAGCAATGCAGAGGCGTTGCTGTTGGCCTCCCGACAATCCCAGAGCGTTTTTGTGAAGACGGTCCTTTACCTCTTCCCAGATTGCGGCTCTGGTGAGTGCTTGTTCGACGATTAGATCAAGGTCCTTCTTCTTACGGATGCCGTGTGTTCGCGGACCGTAAGCGACGTTGTCGTAGATGCTCATTGGAAACGGATTCGGTTTCTGGAAGACCATCCCGATTTCACGTCGTAGATCGTTGACGTCAACGTCCCTGTCAAAGATGTCGTTGCCGTCGTAGCGGACCTCTCCGTTGATACGCACGGTGGGAACAAGGTCGTTCATCCGATTGAGGGTCTTAAGGAATGTTGATTTTCCGCAACCGGATGGGCCGATGAGTGCGGTGACAGTGTTTTCGGGGATGTCGAGGCTAACGTTTTTCAAGGCTTGATGTTCGCCGTACCAGAGGCAGAGGTCGCTTGCACTCATAATCGGATTCATACAGCTCGTTTCCTTTCGAAATAGCGACCTGTTTGCGTCGCGATACCGTTGATAATCAGGGGGAGGATCAGTAATAGCGCTCCAAGTGCGAAAGCGACTGTGAAATCGCCGTTTTCTTTGGCGTAGACGTAGAGACTGACGGAAAGAGTCGCGCCGGGAGAATGGAGGGAGTCGAAGAACCCGTGCACTGTGTGAGCGAAACCCGCCGTGAAGAGCAGAGCCGCGGACTCGCCCAGAATTCTTCCGACAGATAGGATGCAACCGGTGATGACGCCGTCGATGGCCTGAGGAAGAACGACCGTGCGGATTGTCCGCCACTTTCCTGCTCCCAATCCGAATGCGCCTTCGCGATAGCTTTGTGGCACGGATTTCAGGGATTCTTGAGTGCTCCGGATGACGGTCGGAAGATTCATAATGACCAGGGTGAGAGCGCCTGCCAGGAGGGAGGTTCCGATCGTGTTTGAGAACAGGAGCATTCCGACAAGACCAAAGATGATCGACGGGATTCCGGCGAGAGTTTCTGTGGCGTATTCGATGGTCTGAACGATCCGCTTGTTCGTTGCGTACTCGTTCAAATAGATCGCGGCTCCGACTCCCAGCGGGATGACAAAAGCGAGGGTCGCAAGAACGATATACAGGGTGTTCAAAATGTCGGGAAGAATGCCGACTCGCTTGCCAATGTAACTGGGCGCGGTTGAGAGCATTTCCCATGTGATGTGGGGGATTCCTTGCGCAAGGACGTAGATCATCAGGCTGATGGCCAAGGTGACGGTGAGTGCGGTACTCAGGTACATCGCCGTTGAAACAGCGATGGCGTAGATGCGCCGGGACAGGCGTGGTCGTGTGTTCCGCATGCGTTTACTTCTTTTCTTTTTTCACCATGACGTTCAACGAGAGGTTGATTGCCAGAATGAACAGGAATAGAACCAGCGCGATCGAAAACAGAGCTTGGCGTTGGAGTCCGGCGGAATATGACATTTCAGAAGCGACTGCCGTTGTCAGGAACCGTACGGATTGAAACAGTGAATTCGGCATATTTGGCGCATTTCCGGCGACCATCATGACGGCCATGGCTTCCCCGATGGCTCGTCCGATACCAAGAACGATCGATGTTGCGATTCCGCTTTTTGCTGTCGGAACGGATACGCGGAAGATAGTTTCCAGAGGGGTGGCGCCTAGGGCCAGTGAGGCCTCTTCCAGTTCACGAGGCACTGCGTCGAGCGCGGTGATCGACATTTTGATGATCGAGGGCAGGATCATGACTGCCAGCACGATGATCGCTGCGAGGAGTGTCGCGCCGTCCGGCACGCTGAATGTCGCACGGATGAAGGGGACGAGCACGATCATGCCGACCAAGCCGAAGACAACGGATGGCACTCCGGCAAGCAGGTTGACGATTGTTTCTACGCTTCGTCGCAGTCGTAAGGGAGCGATCTTTGCAAGAAATACCGCGGTGAAGAATCCCAGCGGAACGCCCAGAAGGATGGCTCCGGCAGTGCCGTAAATGCTGGAGAGAATAAACGGCGCAATCCCGTAGAGGGGCGGAGTTGAGGTCGAGGCCCACTGGGTTCCGAAAAGGAAAGGAATGACGCCAATCGAGTGGATAGCTGGTAGGCCGGAGACAATGAGGAAGACGGTAATGAGGATGACCGAGAGAACACTGATTGTCCCTAATACGAGGAAAAGGCCGTGGAGGACCTTTTCAAGGTTGCGGGCGTATTTCATGAGTGTGCCGGAACCGCTCCGCTAGACAGGATCAGCTCGTAGGTGTTTTCCGACGTGGCGAAGTCAAAGAACTTTTGTGCGTTCTCAGAAAGAGCGCTTCCTTCCTTCGTGACAAGAACGAAGGGGCGCTGAATGACGTAGGTTCCGTTTTGGGTGTTTTCTTCGGTGGGCTGGACTCCGTCCACGCTCAGAGCGTGGACGGAGTCGTTGACGGAAGCTTCAGCTGCGTATCCGATTGCTGCAGGGTTTTGCGATACGGCGGTGATGACGTCGCCCGTCGAGGTGAGCTCTTGACGGTATTTGTTCTGATCTTCAGTTTGAGTGATGGATTCGAAGCCGTCTCGGGTTCCGGATCCGGCTTCACGGCCGATAAGAACGATCTCCTCATTGTTTCCACCGATCTCAGACCAGTTGGTGATGTTGCCGGTGTAGATGTCGGCAATTTGTTCGACGCTCAGGTCAGTGATGGGGTTGTTGGGATTGACAACAACGGCGATTGCTTCGCGTGCAAGAAGCGTTTCTTTCAGTCCAAGGGCTTTTTCTTCGTCCTTGAGGCTTCGCGATGACAAGCCAATGTCGGTTCGTCCGTCTTTGACCGCTTGGATTCCGGATCCAGAACCCGTCGGGTTGTAGGTGAATGCGATGCCGGTTTCGTTAGTGAATGATTCGCCGAGGCTCCCGATGAGCTTTTCCATGGATGTTGAGCCTTCGGTGGAAACGCCACTTCCTTGGTTGGGAGCGCATGCGGCGAGTGCAAGGGGCAGTAGGGTTCCGGCAGCGAGAGTTGTGATGATTTTCTTCATCAGGTCTTTCTCCTTCAACGTGATCGATGATGACCACGCTCAAGTCTGAAAGACGGATGTAAGGGGCAAAGATGAAGAATGTCAACTCTATGTAAATTTTTCCCGTGCCGATGTTTTAGGGGAGTTGCCAATTGATTGGCGTTGCTCCTTGAGCCCGAAGAAGGTCATTTGCCTTCGAGAAAGGCCTCGAACCAAAAAACCCGCGACGTGCTGACAAAGGGGATGGGTGCACCGACTTGATGATCGGGAAGCGGTTCAGTCGCGGTTCCAGCGTCTGTGCCGGTCGGCCCCAGAGGATTGCCACCAGCGGTTGTGGTGTGCCCTCGTCATCTGTGCGGGCAACAAGAGCATCGATCGCGCATTCGGTGACCTCCTCCCACCCGCGTTTCTGGTGCGAGCCTGGGGCACCCGGGCGAACCGTGAGCACTCTGTTGAGCAGACAGACTCCCTCGCGCGCCCACGGCGTCAAGTCACCGGATGTCGGTCGCGCTAGGCCTAGGTCCGACTCCAGTTCGGTGAAAATATTGACGAGGGACCGCGGAATCGGTGTCCCCGGAGTGACGGAGAAACTGAGCCCCATCGCGTGCCCGGGCGTGGGATATGGATCTTGACCGACGATCAGTACTTTCACGTCGTTAAATGGGTAGGTGAACGCTCGCAGTACATCCGTACCGGCGGGCAGATAGTTGTGCCCGGCTTTGATTTCTTTGCGGAGCATTACTCCCAACTCATGAATCTTGTCTTCAACGGGCGCCAAGGCTTCAGCCCACCCGGGATCGATGAGATTGATAAGCGGTTGAGGAGCAACGTCATTCATATGCTCAGATTAGTGCGATCGAAGCCGCGATGTTTATCTGATTGTGATACGTGGCGAGGCCTCGGCGCGCCGGCGTCTTCTTCGGCATCGAAACGTGCGTGACGTTAGGCTAAAAGGGTGAGTTCAGTTAACCCTCGTGATGAATTTGATGTTGCCGGCGAAGATATGCCTGTCGGTATGCACCGCCCTCAGCCGTCGAAGTGGAAGTCAGTCTGGCCATTCCTGGTCATTCTGATCGTTGTTCCCCTACTGGCTTGGGGAGCAAGTAGCCTTCTGACGAACAGGCCGACCTCGTCGAATACGACTGTCGCCTCTTCAGGGCAATCCGAAGCGCAGTCGGCTCAGTCGACACCTGAAACCACCCAGTCTGCTCCCGCTGAACAGGCTGAATCTGCTCGGTCGGAACCGGTAACCGAACCGGAATCAACGCCCGCCCCGGCGAACGAACCCATCGTTGACACCAACGTGAAGATTTCAGTGCTGAACGGTACCGGCCGAAACGGTTTGGCAGCTCAGACCGCCGAAGAGCTCACCGCAGCAGGCTTTGCCGGTGCCGCGACGGGCAACGCAACCGGTTGGAGAACCGACGTTTCAACCGTTTACTACCAGGATCCGAACTTGGAAGCCAGCGCGCGAGCAGTTGCCGAAGCTGTCGGCATCACGAACGTTCAGCAGTCGAATAACATCGGCGATTCAGATATTGTCGTTCTGTTGAGGTAGTCCCGCTTCGCGCTCTAGGCGCGAACGCGACACTAGCAGGAGTGGTCAGTCGAAAATCGACTGGCCACTTTGCTGTTTGCGCCCACAGCGAACCCCGTTTGCCTCGTCTTGCACTCGAAAGGGGAGAGTGCCAAACTTGAGTTAGCACTCGCCACGGCAGAGTGATAAAACCAGCGGGAAGGTGAGGGGCGTTCGGCATCTGGAAAGGCCAGATGAACAGCGCTCCGTCCGTCGCGGGCACCATCCCCAATCCGCACCGCGGAAGGAAATACACACCAATGGCAAAGATCATTCACTTCGACGAGGACGCACGTCGCGGCATGGAACGTGGCCTGAACCTCCTCGCTGATACTGTCAAGGTCACCCTCGGCCCCAAGGGTCGCAACGTTGTTCTCGACAAGAAGTGGGGCGCCCCCACCATCACCAAGGACGGCGTCTCTGTCGCAAAGGAAATCGACCTTGAGGATCCGTTCGAGCGCATTGGCGCCGAACTGGTGAAGGAAGTTGCTAAGAAGACCGACGACGTTGCAGGTGACGGCACGACCACCGCAACCGTTCTCGCTCAGGCGCTCGTCCGTGAAGGCCTCCGTAACGTTGCAGCCGGCTCGAACCCGATCGCTCTCAAGCGCGGTATCGACCAGGCTGTCTCCGCTATCGTCGAACAGCTCCACAAGGACTCCAAGCCTGTCGAAACGAGCGAGCAGATCGCAGCAACCGCTTCGATCTCCGCTAACGATCTGGCCATCGGCCAGCTGATCGCTCAGGCATTCGAGAAGGTCGGCGCAGAAGGCGTCGTCACCGTCGAAGAAACCAACTCCTTCGATACCACCCTCGAAACCACCGAAGGTATGCGTTTCGACAAGGGCTTCCTGTCCGCCTACTTCGTCACTGACACCGAGCGCCAGGAAGCCGTCCTCGAGGACGCCTACGTACTCCTTATGGACTCGAAGATCTCGAACGTCAAGGACATCGTCCCCGTTCTCGAGAAGGTCATGCAGACCGGCAAGCCCCTGCTGATCGTCGCCGAAGATGTCGAGGGCGAAGCTCTGGCAACCCTCGTCGTCAACAAGATCCGTGGCACCTTCAAGTCCATCGCCGTCAAGGCACCGGGCTTCGGTGACCGTCGCAAGGCAATGCTCCAGGACATGGCAATCCTGACCGGTGGCCAGGTCATCTCCGAAACCGTTGGTCTTTCCCTTGAAAACGCTGATCTTGAACTGCTTGGTCGCGCACGCAAGGTCGTAGTCTCCAAGGACGAAACCACCATCGTCGAAGGCGCTGGCGAAAAGGAAATGATCGACGCTCGCGTCCGTCAGATCCGCCAGGAGATCGACAACACCGACTCCGACTACGACCGCGAGAAGCTCCAGGAACGCCTCGCCAAGCTCTCCGGTGGCGTTGCCGTCATCAAGTCCGGCGCTGCAACCGAGGTCGAACTCAAGGAACGTAAGCACCGCATCGAAGACGCAGTGCGTAATGCTCGCGCAGCCTCCGAAGAGGGCCTCGTCGCCGGTGGCGGTGTTGCTCTGATCCAGGCCGCTGACCGCGCACTGGCAACCCTCGAAGGCCTGCCTGGCGATGAAGCAACCGGCGTGAACATCGTCCGTGTCGCAATCTCCGCTCCGCTCAAGCAGATCGCTGAGAACGCTGGCTTCGAAGGTGGCGTTGTCGCAGATCGTGTCGCAGCAATGGAACCGGGTCACGGCCTGAACGCAGCAACCGGCGAATATGGCGACCTGATGGCAGCCGGCATCTCTGACCCGGTGAAGGTCACCCGCTCTGCTCTGCAGAACGCTGCTTCGATTGCAGGCATGTTCCTGACCACCGAAGCTGTCGTAGCCGACAAGCCTGAACCGCCGGCACCGGCCGGTGGCGAAGACGCCGGCATGGGTGGCATGTACTGAGCCACTGATGCTCGCGCGCGTCTCGCGTAGCTGAAAACAACCGGGGCCGACCCTGAGATGAGGGTCGGCCCCGACTGTCTCTTCAGACCAGTCGAGCAAGTGGTATCAGGCGTGTCTGTGGAACCATCGGCATTACTCAGGCGTCTGATGTTGGCACCTGGAGCAAACGCCAGTAGACAACCCCATCAGACGCTACGTGAGAGCGTGAAATATGGCTTATGCGCCCACAAAAAGGCCTGCGCTCGCGGCCTCGGCGTCTTCGTAGCTTTGGGCTGCAATTTGCATATGAGATCCGATCGTGTCCAAAGATGCTTCGACCTGCGCTTGTGTGGCTTGCCAGGAAGCGACGCATGTCTGAAAATTTGCTTGCGCAGCGCCTGTCCATGAGCCTTCCAAGGCCTGTAGGTCTGCGAGCATCGTCTGAATCTGCGAACGGATTTCGTTGCTGAGGACACTGACGCGCATAGCGCTCGCTGAGATTTGCGAAGAATCGACGGTGAAAACTGCCATGAGAATCCCTTTCCAATCGTGGTGACGCACATTGAAAAATGGTGCGTACGCCCACGCTAGGAAAGAAAGGACGAAGCAGAAACCGGGCGAGCGCTCAATTGTGGATAAGTCTCACCCGCACACAATGTGGATAAGTCTGGCTTATGCCGGGTTTGCCGGCAGATCCATTGCTTCGATCGCGCTTTCAAGGGACGACGTTGTTTCATCGTCTTCTGGAGCGATAGGCTCTGTAGGAATGACGACCTTCGGCAGGGTGCCGGTCATCGTGAGTTCATCTGCCGGAGTTTCGACCGTAGCAACGTTCTTCTTCAGATGGCGTCGCTTTAAGATGATGGTGCCGGTTGTGGTGAGATCCTCTTCGGGGGCGTCGTCGGAATCATCCGTGTCGTCGGCATCGTCATTGTTGTCACCGCACTGGCAGAGTGCGGAGTTGATTTTTGCTAGTTCGACTTCCAGGTTGAAACGGGCGGCGTCTTCCCACGCGCTTCCCAGTGGTGACTGGTAGAGCGGGTCGTAGGACAGGAGCTTGGTAATCAGTGCGCGGCGTGCTTTGAGGAAGGGAGTTTCTTCCAGGTCGGCGAGTTCGTTGCGTAGCTTCTCGCGGTACTTCTTGTATTCCTGTGGGCTTCCGGCCAGCAGTGCGAGGTCGGCGTCCACCAGTACCTGGGCGTCCACATCGTCACGCGGTGCGCGGTGCTTGGCGAGGTATCCGATGAGTTCACCGATACGGTTTGTCACGTCTTCGCTGACGCCGAGCGATTCCATGTGCTCGGTGGTGTTGGCGACGCACTCGTTGACGGTCGCCTGCGGGTCGATGCCCTTGAGTTTCACCGCGATGCAACGGTTGAGGGTTGCGCCTCTGTACCATGCGGCGACGCGGAGGACGTCTGGGTCGTGTGTGGTTGCAGAGAGCTCATCGATGCGCGTAAGAACGTTAATCAGATGATGCAGGTTATGCAGAGCCAGGCGCTCGTCGGACCATTCTTCGACAAGTGCGTGCGCTTCTTGAGTTAGTCGGTCAACCGAGGCGGTTGTGCCGAGTTCAATCATGGCGTCAGTAAACGAGCTGATAAGCCATTGTGGTGCTCCAGCACCCATACGCTCACTCCTGGTTTAGGGATATGCCGAAATCATACTCAGGGGATAGGAATAAGGCATTTCCGGTGGCCTACGTCTCATTGTGGATTGAGGAGGCCTGAGCGTTCTCGAAGTGAAAGAAGCACGTGGCGGGCGCGCTGGGTGCGTGGGGCCTACCGGTCTGGATGCTACTTTTCTACGTCGGTGGGGCTGATGGCTGGTGTGTCCGGGTTCGTGTCCGCGGGGGAGTAGAGGAGCGGAAGTTCGATGCGGACGGTCAGTCCGCCTTCTTTAGTTTTGCTCAGTGTGGCGTTGCCGCGGTGGGCATTGATGATGCCGGCAATGATGGCAAGACCAAGGCCGGAGCCTCCCTGTGTGCGAGCACGTGATGTGTCGGCGCGGTAGAAGCGTTCGAAGACTCGCGATTGGTCTGCTTCTGCGATGCCGGGACCGTGGTCGCGGAATTCGACGACAGCCGTGTCGCCTGTTTTGCCGAGTGCGATTTCGACGGGTGAGCCCGCGGGGGTGTAACGGACGATATTGCCAATGAGGTTGGTGAATACCTGTGATATGCGGTCGCGGTCGGCTTGCGTCACCAGTGTCATGGGTGGTTTGTGTCCGCTGAGAGACGTCAGGGCAACGGAACGAGTGGGGTCCAGTGCCTGCAGGTCAAATACGGCGTTGCCAGCAAGTTTCACCAAGTCGATATCGGTGATTTCAAGGGGGCGTCCCTCATCCAAGCGAGCCAGGGTCAGAAGGTCTTCGACCAGTGAGGCCATGCGCGTTGATTCTGATTGGATGCGTCCCATGACTTCGTCGACGCGTTCATCGGGAACGCCACCCATGGAGTAGAGCTCGCAGTAGCCTGAGATCGCGGCTAGTGGCGTGCGTAGTTCGTGGGATGCATCAGACACGAAGCGACGGATCTTCTGTTCTGACACTTGTCGAGCGTGGAATGATTGCTCAACCTGGGTCAGCATCGCGTTGAGCGACAGGGACAGAGATCCGACTTCGGTGCTTCCCGGTTGGGAAGGAACGCGTTGTGTGAGGTCGCCGGCCGCAATCTTGCCCGCGGTCGATTCGATTTCTCTCAGGGGAAGCAGGGAACGGCGAACCAAAGTGTGGCCCAGGAATGCGCCGACGAAGACGATGACAACACCGGCGATCGAGAAGTAGGTGCCCGTGGTGCGCAGGGTGCGTTGAACGTCTGTCAGAGGAAGAGCGATCGTCATGGTGCCCAGGGGCGTGTTTGCCGTGGAGGACGCATAGAGCGGGAAAGCGACCGCGCGCCAGTTGGAGCCCAGTTTAGTCGAGGGCACGGTAATGGGGTTAGTGATCTCGTCGGAGGTCTCCGGAATCTGCGCAGTTGCAAGCAGATCCGGGATCATGGGTGTTCCCGATGTTTCCAACGTTCCCGGGTAGTAGTAGGTCGTATCGTCGCCGCTTATGAGGCGTGTGTGAATGTAATACAGGGTTGGTAGACCCGAGGTGCCGTCTTTAATCGACGTGTTTTCGCCTCGAATGAAAGAGTTCGCCGTGACGCGCAACTGTTCGTCAATCTGAGACACCAGATGGCGTTGCAGGAGGCCTACCATGACCGTTCCAGACATGATCAGCCCCAGAGCCAATAGGGCTGTAATCAGGCTGACCAGCTGAGTAGAGAGGGGACGACGTTCCCAAAAAGTACGCAGGTGGCCAAGCGGCCCCGAGGAGCTACTCATGTATTCCTCAGTCGTCGGCGCGCAGGATGTATCCGACACCGCGCTTGGTGTGGATCAGTTCGCCGCCTGCACCTTCGACTGCCAACTTGCGACGCAGGTAGGAGATATACGATTCGACGATCGCAACTTCTCCACCCCAGTCGTATTCCCACACGTGATCCAAGATCTGCATCTTCGACACGACGCGTCCCTCATTGATCACCAGGTAGCGAAGAAGCTTGAACTCTGTGGGGGACAGGTCGATTTCGACGCCCGCACGGCTGACCTCGTGCGCATCCTCGTCAATGACCAGGTCGCCGACGCGGAGCTTGCCATCGTCTTCTTCGGAGCCGATGGTGCGTCGCAAGATGGCGCGGATACGGGCAACGACCTCTTCAAGGCCAAAGGGCTTAGTTACGTAGTCGTCGCCACCGACAGTCAGACCCTGGATCTTGTCGCGCATATCGTCGCGTGCGGTCAGGAATAGAACGGGGACTGTCGTTCCTGCTTCGCGCAGGCGACGGGTCACGGTGAATCCGTCCATGTCCGGCAACATGACGTCCAAAACGATCAGGTCAGGGGCCTCGTCCATGGCGATACGGTAGGCGGAGTGGCCATCTTCCGCGGTCAGGACATCGAATCCGGCAAAACGAAGTGATGATGCCAGAAGGTCGCGAATATTCGGCTCGTCGTCAACGACGAGCAGGCGAGCTTCTTCCTCAGTGCCTGTGCGTGTCATATCCATAGTGTGACTGATATTTCTGAATGTTTCCTGAATGGTTTGCGAGAGTCGCATGTGTGCGTGTAAAAGCCCGTTTCTGTGCCACACCATTTATTCAGCACTTATCAACGACCTGTGCATATGGCACGATAGAACTCCAAGAACACACATGAGAGAACCCGAAAGGACCAGCGATGCTCGATCCGATGAGCCCACCCGATGTGGAGTTCCACTCCGTATCGCCCAAGCTTGCCCAGGTCCGCATCATCACGACGATTCTGACGTTCCTGCCTCTGCTCGCCGGCGGAGTCGCGCTCGCGGTTCTCGTTTCGAAGTGGTGGTGGATCGGATTCGCGGTTGTTGTCATCATGATGGTCTGGTCGCTGGCGATTATTCACCGTCAGGTTCGCGCGATGGCATTTGGCACGGGCGATGACGATTTTTTGATCCGCAAGGGCATTATGTTCCGTCGTCTGACGTTGATTCCTTACGGTCGTATTCAGTATGTGGAACTCTCTGAAGGTCCGATTGCTCGCCACTACGGCATCGCAGAGCTGAAGATTCATACGGCGTCCGCATCGACGGATGCGACGTTGAACGGTGTTCCGGTTGCTGAAGCCGCTCGCCTTCGCGACATGCTTGCCGAGCGTGGCACGGCGGAATTGGCTGGCCTGTGAAAAAATCGAATGAATCCGCCCCTTTGCGCGCCACGCAGGGCGGTGTCTCCGACGAGCAGTGGCGCAAACTGCACCCGGCATCTCCGATTATCCATGCGTGGAAGGCGATCGTGGCTCTGCTTGCGGTTGTCACCTATCAGAATTTCGACATGGTTGCCGATATTGCGAATTCTGATTTTGTTCGCCATCAGGCGCTCTCGCTGGTCGTTGGCGTCATTGTCGGTTCGGCCTTCTTGATTCTTCTTGCGATCGCGCTGTTTTCGTACTTCTCGTGGAAGTTCACGTCTTTCGCCGTTGTCGACGAAGGTGTGTATTACCGCGCTGGCATCTTCGTGAAAACGTTGAAGCACGCTCGCCTGGATCGCATTCAGGCGGTCGATATTCATCATCCGTTGCTGGGGCGTATTTTCGGCTTAGGCAAGATCAACATTGAGGTTGCCGGTGGCGGACAGTCGAATGTCGAATTCGGTTTCCTTAAAACACAGGAATTGGATGATGTGCGCGCTGAAATCTTGGCGCGCGCTGCCGGCGTCTACTCTTCGCCAACTTCCGCTTCTGTGGAGGATGTGCCTCAGTCTGATTCCGCCATCGGATCGGGGGACGAGGCCGGCTCCATCGCTCAGACACCGTCATCGGAACAGGACGGTGCCTCGGTTCCTCAGCGTCCGGTGGTCGCTCCCGAACGAGTCCTGTACACGGTTCCTGTGGGCAGGCTTGTTGCTTCGCTGGTGACGAATATGGGCATGATCATTGCGATCCTGGTTGTGCTTGCCATCTTGGTCATGTCGGTTGTTTTGCTGATCAAAGTCGGAATTGAGGGGACGGCGGGTATCTTCGCTGGTTTTGCAGGTATTATTCCTGTCGTCGCTGCAATCTGGAGTCGTTTCGCAGGCGAATTTAACTTCACTGCAGCCGTTTCCCCGGATGGTATTCGCACTCGTTCGGGTCTTCTGGAAACCCGTAATCAGACGATTCCGCCACGTCGTGTCCACGCTGTTCTTGTTCAGCAGCCGTGGCTTTGGCGTCGCTTCGGCTGGTATCGCGTGAAGATCACGCAGGCTGGCTACGGTGGCAAAACCGATAGTGACAAGTCTCAGCGTTCCGCTGACGTTCTTTTGCCGGTGGGCACTCGCGCTGACGCGGAGCTTGCTCTGTGGCTGGTGATCCGTGACTTGGGTGTGACTGACCCCGTTGCTTTCATCGAAGCTGCTTTGAATGGAACGCGCGAAGGGCAAGGATTCCTTCCCGTTCCGATACGTGCGCGCCTGTTTGATTGGTTCTCTTACAGGCGTCGCGCAGTCGCGCTGACAGATACGTGCTTTGTGATCCGCAAGGGCTGGCTGACCTGGCAGACCGGTTTCATACCCGTGGAGCGGATTCAATCCCTGGCGATCATTCAAGGTCCGTGGGAGAAAAGGCGCCAGCTGGTTGGTGTGAATGCTTCCATCGTTCCAGGTAGTGCCCCAGAGTTGGCAGGCCACATTGATGAGGAAGCCGGCGTTGCCTTGCTTGAAGAGCTCCGCGCGAAGTCTCAGCTGAAGCGTGCCAGCGAGCCCGCGGAACACTGGATGCTGCGCGTCACGAAGGGTCTTGACGCCCGTCATCAGGATGATCAGAGCGTCTACGCGCCACAGGATGACCCCTCGTGTGAAAGCAGCGTGACCGTAGGTGAAGATAACTTCGATTGTGATCGCGCCGATGTTCAGCTGGAAGCCGATGAATCGAGCGCGGCCTCGTCGATCGAATAACGGCGGGCGAATATCGACTACCGTTGAAGACGCGCGCCCGCGCACACCATCTACTCAAGGCGGCACATTGTGAGTGAGCAACCAGGCAGGCTTGACGTCGGACTCATCGGCATGGGGACGGTCGGTCCTGTCATCGCTTCCGCTCTACGTTCCGTGGGGCATCGAATCGCCGGCGTCGTCGCGCACACGGACGCTGAGCGTGAGCGTGCGGAGATGATGCTCCCGGGCGTGGCGATCATGGATGAAACCGAGGTAATTGCCGCATCGGGCTTGGTGATTCTGGCCGTTCCCGACGGAGAAATCGAGCCTCTGGTCAAGGGCCTTGCCGACATGGGCGCGTGGAAAATGGGGCAGATCGTCTGCCATCTGGCCGGTCCGTTTGGAACCGGGATTCTGGCGCCCGCGCAGGCGAATGGCGCGATTCCGACCGCGATTTACCCCGTTATGACATTCACGGGTATGAGCCTTGATATTCCGCGTCTGTCGGGTACTCCGTTTGCTGTCAGCGCGCCCGCACCTTTCTTGCCGATCGCGCAGGCGCTGGTTGTGGAAATGGGTGGTGAACCCATTGTTGTCGACGAAGATGCTCGCCCGGCAGTCCACGCGGCGCTCACGCTTGGCACGCTTGGGATCGTGACGGCGGTCGTCCAGTCGTTGGCTGGTCTTGAACGTGCTGGGATTGAGGACCCCGCTCTCTTCGCTTCTTCGCTTCTGGCTGGAACGGCAGAAAAAGCGCTGTCTGAAATTGAGCGGGCTTTTGCGGCTCCGATTGCGAACGGCGATACGCAGGTCATTGCTGAACATGTGAAAGCGCTGGCTGGCCTGCTCGCATCCGACGGTGATCGTGATGCTGGGGGTGATTTCGCGGATATCTACCGCGCGCGTGCGCATCAGGCGACCGACATCCTCTATCGACGAGGCCACCTGAGTGATAGAGCGTGCGACTCGATTAAAACGGCGTTGATGGAAGGCGGGCTCTGACGCTGGTTGTCCGCGTCGTGTTGGCGCAGAATTGGCAGTGCATCAGTCAGAAACGTGGGGGAATACTCGCCCTTAGAGGTCGCATATGAGTCTGCCTACTACGACAATGGAAGTATGACGAAACGACCAGTGCTCACTCATACGCGTGAAGAACTTGCCACAGCGCTGAAGCCATTGACCGGCTCGCGAGCTCTGGTGATGACGATGGGCGCCCTGCATTCGGGGCATTTGGAGCTGGTCAAACAGGCGAAGGCGCACGGTGATCACGTCATCGTCACGATTTTCGTGAACCCCACGCAGTTTGCTCCGGGTGAGGACTATGATGCCTACCCGCGCACGCTCGAAGCGGACATGGACGCGCTTGAAACCGTGGGCGCGGATGTCGTGTGGGCACCGAGCCCCGAAGATGCCTACCCCGAGCCCGTCACCGTTTCGATTGATCCCGGTCCGATTGCTCGCGTCCTAGAAGGCAAGACTCGCCCGACCCACTTCGGTGGGGTTGCGCTGGTGTGCACGAAGGTCATGGGGCTCGTTTGCCCAGATGTTGCACTGTTCGGCGAAAAGGATGCTCAGCAACTTGCGATGTTGCGCCATGTGTTCCGCCAGCTCGACGTGCCGGTGACCGTGATCGGCGTTCCGATTGTGCGTGACACCGACGGCGTTGCCCTGTCCAGTCGCAACCGCTACCTGTCTGACGAAGAGCGTGTCCGCGCTCGTGCTCTCAACCAGAGCTTGACGCTGGGTGTTGAAGCGGGTCGTGCGGGCGCACCTGCCACCCAGATTATTGACGTCATACGAGGCCACCTCGAGGCGACCGGAGATATCGACATTGATTACATTGCGCTGGTCGATGATGGAACCTTCGATATCCTGGGCGCCTACGGATCGGCAGAACTGACGTCGGCTGATTCCTTGCATCCCGCGACCTTGAATCAGGCGGGGGAGCGCGAATATCGTCTGCTGCTCGCAGCCAAGGTTGGCACCACGCGCCTGATCGACAATATGTCGTTTGTGGCGCCCGTTGAACAGGGGAATGCTGGTGAGTGAAATCATGCGCTCGATGATCCAGGGCAAGATCCACCGCGCCACCGTCACGGGTGCTGACTTGCACTACGTCGGTTCGATCACCATCGATGAGGAGCTGCTGGACGCGGCGAACATTGCGCCCGGGCAACGAGTCGACGTTGCAGACGTGAACAATGGCAATCGCCTGTCCACCTACACGATCGCCGGTCCGCGAGGCTCCGGTGTCATCCAGCTCAACGGCGCCGCTGCGCACCTCGTGAACCTCGGCGATCTGGTCATCATCATGGCCTACTGCCAGGTTCCAGAGTCCATGGTGAAAGGCTGGGAGCCTGCCGTCGCATTCGTTGACGCTGACAACCATATTGTCGAGGTCGGGTCCTCAGCGGGGACGGTTCCAGAAGACTCTGATCGCGCTCGCGAACTCGGCCTGAAGTCGTCCGGCACGTAGTGCCTCTGGGCCCTCCCCGCGTCCCTTTTTAAAACGGGCAACGGTGGCATAGACATACGTTGAAGTGCCCGGCCTCGTCGATACGAGTGCCAAGGTGGAATAATCCGCGAACTGACGTTGTGCGATGTGGCACTGCACCCACTCGCGTTCCCTATGCGAAATGGGTGCGGTGATGCCGTTAAACTGGCAGGGTGACTGACGTGAATACAAACCCAGCTGCCCCGGAAAACGACGACGCCCCCGAACAGGTGCGTGTCCGCCAAGAAAAGCGCGAGCGCCTGCTTGCCGAAGGAGGCCAGGCCTACCCGGTCGTCCTGGCGATTACCACTTCGATCGCCGATGTTCGTGAAAAGTACGCTCACCTTGAAACCGGCGAAGAAACTCAGGACGAGGTCGGTATTGCCGGTCGCGTGATGCTTGCTCGCAACGGTGGCAAGCTCTGCTTCGCAACCCTGATGGATGGCGCCGGCAACCGTATTCAGGTCATGCTGTCGGCCGCAGAGGTCGGTTTGGATTCGCTGGCTCAGTACAAGACCGACGTGGACCTTGGTGACCACCTGTTCGTGCACGGTCGCGTCATTTCCTCGCGTCGTGGCGAACTGTCGATCATGGCATGCCCCGGCACCGCGCCCGCCGACCTGTTCACGCCCGGCATCAACGAAGGCGCCCCGGTCCCCGCATGGCAGATCGCTGCAAAGGCGATCCGCCCGCTACCGAAGACCTACACCGGAGAAGACGGCACCGAAATGTCCCTGTCTGAGGACCTGCGTGTTCGTCGCCGCTACCTCGACATGATTGTTCGCCCGGCCGCCCGCGACATGGTGCGTATGCGCGCCAATGTTGTGAAGTCGCTGCGCAACTACTTTGATGAAGCTGGCTTTATCGAGATCGAAACGCCGATGCTACAGAACCTGCACGGTGGCGCGGCCGCACGTCCGTTTTCGACTCACATGAACGCCTACGACACCGAGCTGTTCCTGCGCATTGCGCCCGAGCTCTTCCTCAAGCGTGCGGTTGTCGGCGGCGTCGACAAGGTCTTCGAAATCAACCGCAACTTCCGTAATGAGGGCGCGGACTCTTCGCACAGCCCCGAATTTACGATGCTCGAGGCATACGAAGCCTACGGTTCCTACGACACGATGGCTCGTCGCACCCGTGAGTTCATCCAGAAGGCGGCACGCGACGCCCTGGGCACCGAGGTCGTCACCCTGCCTGACGGTTCGTCCTACGACCTTTCGGGTTCGTGGAAAGAAATCTCGATGTTCGAGGCCACGGCTGACGCTCTTGGTCGTGAGTTCACGGTGAATACTCCGCTGGACGAACTGGTGAAGATCGCCGAAGAACTCGGTGAAGACGTTGCTGACCACTGGGGTCCCGGTAAGGTCGCAGAGGTTATCTTCGAAGTCGCCGTAGGTGACAAGCTGTATGCGCCGACCTTCGTGCGCGACTACCCCGAAGACTCCAGCCCGCTGACCCGCGGACACCGTTCCAAGCCGGGCATCGTCGAGAAGTGGGACCTGTACGTCCGAGGCTTCGAACTGGCGACAGCCTACTCCGAACTCGTCGACCCGGTCATCCAGCGCGAGCGTTTCGAAGCGCAGGCGCTTGTTGCGGCAAAGGGTGACCCGGAAGCAATGGTCTTGGACGAAGACTTCCTGATGGCCATGGAGTACGGTATGCCACCGGCAGGTGGCATGGGTATGGGCCTTGACCGCCTGCTGATGGCTCTGACCGGTCAGGGTATCCGTGAGACCATCACGTTCCCGCTGGTCAAGAAGCTCTGAGCATTCCCGGACCGGCCTCTTGAACGTTGTCATTGATGGGCTTCGTGCGCAGATCGCCTAGAACACGTCCTTGTCAACCGGAGTGTGGTGTCTGCTTGGATAAAGAAAAGTGGAGTTCACGATTGTTGTGAGCTCCACTTTTCTTTGGTTTTTGGCTGGGTATGATCTGGCTTAGCGCCTAGGGGCGAGGCCACGCGCCTGCGCCGCGCGAGTGCGAACCAGATCAAGCAGTTCGCGTGCCACGCCATCGTCAAGGACGAGGTCGGTGGCGACGTGTGCGCGCAGCGCGCCAAGTAGCGGGAGCGCCTTCGAGGCACCAGCTACGACGCAGAGGCGACGCGGGATCTTGCGGAGAGTCTCTGGGCTGGGCCCGGAAGCTCGGCTGTTGAGTTCCATGTCTGTTGAGCCGTCTTCGCGCAGGAGGACGGTGCAGACGTCGCCGACAACGCCGTCCTTCTGGGCCATTGCGATTTCTTCAGTGTCCAGGAAGCCACCCGAATAAACGTGGGAGGGCAAGCGTGCCGAAAGTGAGCCGACGCCGAACAGAGCGATATCGCAGTCGTCAATCGTCTTCAACACGGTCTGAACCGAGCGCTCGCGCCAGAGCTGCTTCTTTGTCTCTGCGTAGTCGAAGAACGTGGGAACGGGGAAGTGGACCATGCGTCCGCCCATTGCGCGCGCTGCGCGGGAAATAATCGCGTCTGCGTACGGCATGCCGGACTCGGTAGCGGTCGCGGCCCCGTTGAGCTGGACGACGGTCGATCCGGGGAAGTTGACGCGTGGCATACAACGGGTGATCTCTGAGGTCGTGTTGCCCCATGCGATGCCAAGGGTGACACCGGGTTTGAGCATGTCGACCAGACGTTCCGCCGCGACAAGCGAGACGTTATGAAGTCGGTTGACTTCGGTGTGGACGTCATGGACCGGAACAACGGACGTCTGTACGCCGAAGATTTCAGAAATTTGACCGGCAAGGGTTCCTTTGTGTCCTGGAGCGGCGCTCACTGAGATGCGAACCAAGCCGGTGTCGCGCGCGTAGGACAGTAAACGAGAGACCGAGGAGCGTGATACGCCAAGGTGGCGTGCGATCGTCTCCATGGTCTGGCCTTGGAGGTAATACATTGATGCGGCTTCATGAGCCTGTTCGTCACGAATCGTCACGTGTCATAGTCTGCCATGCACAGGCGTGCAGGTCTAACTGTTGAATGTCCAATCCTTTGGGAGACTGTGCGATTTGGTGAGCGTGCACACATTGGAGAGGTAAGTGTCCCCTCAGATGCACGGTTGTGCACAGGGGCAGGTTCGATGTGCAAACGCTGTCATACTGTGTGGTGTCCAGGTGAAGACATCACAGGTCAGCGCGGGTTTGTTCTGCGACCGCAAAGTGCTCACGAGCGGTCCTGCGAAACAAGCGGAGTCTTGAAAAAGAATTCGTATGTGACGCGGTAGACTTTTCGCACTTGGCGTGATCAGTCCTGTCTCGCTAAAGGAACCCTGCGGGTGGGAAACCGCCCGACAATTCGATGCAACGAAGCATCGAAGAAAGATTGGAAAAATGCTCGCAACACTTCTTCCTCTTGCGCCGCATGAACTCACTGCCGGACATATCTTCATGTCTGAGTTCCTCGGTACAGCAGTCCTTCTCCTCCTCGGTGGTGGCGTCGTTGCTACCAACCTCCTGCCCAAGTCCAAGGGCAACGGCGGCGGTTGGCTCATGATTAACTGGGGATGGGGCCTCGCAGTTCTCGCAGGCGTCTACGTCGCATACGACTCGGGTGGCCACCTCAACCCTGCAGTCACCATTGCTAAGGCCGTCGGTCACATGATGGATTCGTCCGTCGAACTGGCCCCCGGCGTTGCCGTCACTGCAGCAAACGTTGGCATCTACTTAGCAGCTCAATTCCTCGGTGCATTCGTTGGTGCAATCCTCTGCTGGCTGACCTTCAAGCAGCACTTCGATGAAGATCTCGACCCGGCCCTCAAGCTCGGCGTCTTCTCGACCGCTCCCGAGATTCGCAACGGATTCTGGAACACCCTCACTGAGGCCATCGGCACCTTCGTCCTGATCCTCTGGGTCTTCGTCTCCGGCTACACCGAAACCGCGATTGGCCCGCTCGGCGTTGCACTGATCATCGTCGTCATCGGTAACTCTCTCGGTGGCCCCACCGGATACGCGATCAACCCGGCCCGTGACCTCGGCCCGCGTATTGCTCACGCAATTCTCCCGATCAAGGGTAAGGGTGGCTCCGACTGGGGCTACTCCTGGGTCCCGGTCGTCGGCCCGATCATCGGCGCCATCGTCGCAACACTCGTTGCATTCGGCTCTGGCTTGGCCTGAACCTAGAGCTTTGGCACTCTAACCTCGCGTGGGGTCCCAGGCGGACTCGTCTGGGACCCCGCGTTTCTATCTGAAACACAAAGAAGTGAACAGAAGGGACACCATTCATGTCTGATGAAAAATTCGTTCTCGCGATTGACCAGGGCACCACGTCCTCCCGTGCGATCGTCTTCAACCACTCCGGCGAAATCGTCTCGGTTGGCCAGAAGGAATTCACCCAGATCTTCCCGAACCCGGGCTGGGTTGAGCACGATCCCGTAGAGATTTGGGAATCGGTTCGCACCGTCGTCGCCGAGGCGCTTCAGAAGGCAGAAATCAACGCCACCCAACTTGCTGCTGTTGGCATCACTAACCAGCGTGAAACCACCATCGTATGGGACAAGAACACCGGCGAGCCCGTTTACAACGCAATCGTCTGGCAGGACACCCGTACTTCGGAAATCGTCCGTGGCGTCGCAGCAGGCGACCCGCTGGGTACCGAACGTTACCGCCAGATCACCGGCGAGAACATCTCAACCTACCCGTCCGCACCTCGCATTACCTGGATCCTCGACAACGTTGAGGGGGCACGCGAGAAGGCAGAGGCAGGCGACCTGCTTTTCGGCACCCCGGACACCTGGGTTCTCTGGAACCTGACCGGTGGCGTTAACGGTGGCGTCCACGCAACCGACGTGACCAACGCATCCCGTACCCTGCTGATGGACGTTCGTGAGCTCAAGTGGCGAGAAGACATCTGCGCTGACTTCCGCATCCCGCCGGCAATGCTCCCTGAGATCAAGGCATCCGCAGACACCTACGGCACCGGTCGCCCGAATGGTCTGCTCGCAGGCGTTCCGATCTCCGGCATCCTTGGTGACCAGCAGGCTGCAACCTTCGGTCAGGCCTGCTTCGAAAAGGGCACCGCGAAGAACACTTACGGCACCGGTTGCTTCACCCTGATGAACACGGGTGAAGAGCCCGTCTTCTCGACCAACGGTCTGCTGACGACCGTGCTGTACAAGCTTGGTGACGCCAAGCCGGTCTACGCGCTCGAAGGCTCCGTGGCAGTTGCAGGCTCGCTGGTTCAGTGGCTGCGTGACAACCTCGGGATGATCGAGAAGTCCTCCGAGATCGGAAAGCTCGCTCAGACCGTTGAAGACAATGGTGGCGTGTACTTCGTCCCGGCATTCTCCGGTCTGTTCGCACCGTACTGGAAGGACGACGCTCGCGGTGCGATCGTTGGCCTGACCCGCTACGTGAACAAGGGCCATATTGCCCGCGCAGTCGAGGAGTCGACCGCATTCCAGTCCGCAGAGCTCATTGATGCAATGAACGCCGATGCAGGCGTCCCGCTGAAGGAACTCAAGGTTGACGGTGGCATGACGGCTGACGATCTGCTCATGCAGTTCCAGGCTGACATCTCCGGCGTGGACGTCATCCGCCCGGTTGTTGCAGAGACGACCGCTCTGGGTGTTGCCTACGCAGCCGGTATCGCAGTCGGCTTCTGGAATGGCACAGACGATGTCATTGCCAACTGGCAGGAAGACAAGCGTTGGAAGCCGTCCATGGACACCGCAGAGCGCGATCGCACCTACCGCCTCTGGAAGAAGGCTGTTACCCGCACCTTCGACTGGGTTGACGAAGACGTGAAGTGATCTGCTCACGCACGTGAGTAGGTAGTTTCCACTCGATAGGGCGTTGCTCGGCACGATAGGTGTCGAGCAACGCCCTTTTCGCGTAATAATCTTTTACTCTTGACCCTATGGATAACTATTCATTTAACGAAGAAAAAACCTACTTGATCGTTGACGGCGAAAATATCGATGCCACTCTTGGTATGTCAGTGTTGGATCGTCGTCCGAATCAAGAAGAACGCCCGCGCTGGAATCGAGTCCTTGAACGCGCCGAAGAACACTGGGGAAGTGAAGCGAAGGGCCTCTTCTTCCTCAACGGTTCTTCCGGTTCGCTACCGATGGGATTCGTTCAAGCACTCATCGCCATGAACTACTCGGTGATCCCGCTTTCGGGTCCTGCCGACGTGAAGGTCGTTGACCTTGGTTTGCAGCGCACGATGGATGCGATCTCAGAGCTGGACTCGGGCTCGGTCATTCTTGCCAGCCATGACGCTGATTTCGCTCCTCAAGTTGAGCGTCTGCTGGATCAGGGACGTCGTGTCGCGATCCTCTGCTTCCGCGAATTCCTGTCGACCGCTTTCCATGAGCTGGAAGCCAAGGGCTTGGAGATCCTTGACCTCGAATACGATCTGCACGCATTCCAGGTAACTCTACCGCGACTGAGCATCATCGACGTCGACGACTTCAACCCGTTCGACTACCTGT
Source organism: Pauljensenia sp. UMB0895 (assembly GCF_030218905.1). NCBI lineage: Bacteria > Bacillati > Actinomycetota > Actinomycetes > Actinomycetales > Actinomycetaceae > Pauljensenia > Pauljensenia sp. UMB0895. The sequence goes on from NZ_JASOQR010000003.1 coordinate 135,116, forward strand.
AAAAACCGCCAGCCGGGCTGTTTGGGGCCTGTGCGTCAGTATGCCTGTGCCTGAGGCGATCAGGTGCCGGATAGTTCGTCAAACCTCAAACAGAAGTGGTGCGGGGCACTGCCCCACACCACTTCTGTTTGATTCAGCTACTCGCTGGTCGCAATGACGTTCGAGCTGAGCGATCAGTCCTTGTTCTTGAGCTCTGCCAGGCGCGCTTCGATTTCAATCTCGGAGGCGTCGGTTTCGAGTTCTTTAAACTGTGCGTCGAGGGACGAGGCCGCGACCTCTGCCTGACCCTGTGCCAGTGCTTCGGCGCGACGGACACGCTCTTCGTAGCGTGCGAGCTCTGACGTCGGATCGAGCACGTTGATAGATGCGACAGCGTCATTGACCTTGGTCTGTGCCTCTGCGGTCTTCTGCCGTGCCACCAGCTGATCGCGCTTGGACTTGAGTTCTTCGAGCTTGTCCTTCATCTGAGCAAGGCCGGTCTTGAGCTTCTCAACAACCTCGGTCTGTGAGGCGATGATTGGTTCTGCGTCCTTGGCTTCGCCTTCAAAGGTGATCTGCTTGCCGATCGCTGCCTTGGCGAGCTTGTCCCACTTGTCAGCGCCTGCAGCATCGCCGCCTGCACGCATTTCGTCTGCCTTCTGCGAAGCGGCCAGAGCCTTGCGACCCCAGTCAGCTGCTGCGGCAACGTCTTCTTCGTGGTCTTTTTCTGCCAGACGCAGGTTGCCGACAGTCTGGGCGACTGCGGTTTCGGCTTCTGCGATGGAGTTCGTGTAGTCGCGGATCAGCTGGTCAAGCATCTTTGCCGGATCTTCAGCGCGATCCAAGAGGGCATTGATGTTTGCTTTTGCGAGCTGGGAAATGCGACCGATGATGGACTGCTTTTCTGCCATTGTTCCTGTCCTTCGCTGGATGGATTGCGCGGCTATCGCGTCACCTCCATTTTAGAATGTGACACCGAATACTTCCTGTGAACGGACTGCATATCCGTTCGGTGTGAAGGTGGAGCCGAGATGGCTGGTGCCCTGCAGGGCATTCCTGCAAGGCACCAGCCATATGTTCAGATCAGAAGGAGCCGGAGCTACCGCCACCGAATCCGCCACCGCTTCCGCCGAAGCCTCCGCCAGAGAATCCGCCACCGGAGAAGCCGTCTCCGCTTCCTCCTTGCCCGAGGCTACGACCGGCATTCATCAAGACAGACCACAGCAGGGCATTGCCAAGGCCGGTGTTATCGGTGAAGATTCCACCGCTTCCATTCGTGTGGTGTCTGAACTGATCAGCCTGCCTGTATGAGGGATCGTTTATCGGGGTTGACAGCACGGTAAGGGCCACGCTACGCGCGCTCTTCGCCAGGGTCGTTGCCTGATCGGGGTCAGTTTGGACAAGTGCAACAGCCTGATCGAGTTCAGCCTTAGCCTCAGCGAGTTTGGAACGGACGTCCAACGGGATGACGCCCCGGCGTCCCTGAATGTAAGAGTTAGCTCGCGCGTACTGGGCTTGAGCGTCGGACACGGCGTTCCGTGCTGCCTGGACCTTGCGTTCTCTTGCGTCAGCCTGAGAACGAAGTGGTTCAAGCGCGGCGTCCAGCTGAGATTCGGCCAAACGTAGGTTTTCCAGCGCAGCCAGCGGGTCACCACTTCCTGTGCGTGCGCTTTGAGCCTCGGCTACAGCCTTCTGTGCTTCGGCAACAAGCGGTGCGAACGCTGCTGAGTCTGCCTTCAGGGTCGTCACGTCGGAAAGATCCGAGGTGATCGAAGCAATTGCCTTCGTCAGAACCTCGTTCGCGGCAGCGAGATCGTGCTTGGCGCTCATGATTGCCTCGGTCTGGTGTCCCGCCATCGCGAGTGCTCGGCGAGCAATATCGAGTTGCACCAATGCTGCTGACGGATCAGAGGTTGCGAGGGAGGTTGCTTGGTTCGCGGCGACCGACGCTGAATCAAGGAGAGCGCGTGCCTGCTGAGGATTGTCCGTCAACGAGGCAACGGTCGTGGACGAGTACAGCGTCTGAAGGGCGGTGAGTTCAGCTTCCACGCTGGGCAACGCTGCGATTGCCTCAGAAATGCGCGTCTTCACGTCCGTGGCCTGCATGGGAACGCTTGCCTCTTCATCGCGAAGCTGGCTGAATGCCTTCTGTTGCTCAACCAAAGCTGGCATGACCTGGTTCAACTCATGTTGCAGCGTAAGCGCAGCCTCGGTACGCGAACGAGAATCGGGGGCCTCGTTCATCGTTTGCTGGGCAGTAAATGCCTTCGCGATGCCCGCTTGAGCGGCAGAAAGTGCCTTCACATATGCGTCGGTCTTCGTTTCACCGAACTGAGCGCGCGCGAAATCAAGCTCATCGGCGGCCGAACGTACCAGTTCGTCTGCCTGAAGGAGCAGAGTCGAAGATTGGTTGGTCAGGGCCAGTACCTGATCCTCGGTCAATGACGGAAGCTGATCGCCGGGTGCCCAAGGGCGGTCAGCGGTTGCCTTCGGAGCGGGGGTTGAAGTGCCCTTCGCCGTGTTGCGCTTCACGAAGAACACAATCAGTCCACCGATAACGACAAGGATGACAACGGTGCGGATCCACCTGAATCCCAACTTCCCGGAGGAAGGAGCGTCGGTCGACGAAGAGTGTGAAGAAGAGGACGAGGTTTGACCTGTCACGGTTGATGTCAGCGTTGAAATAAAGGTTGTTGCTGCATCCGTCGTCGTATCAGCGTCCAGAGGATTCGATGTGGCAAGAACTTTCTTTGCGGCCGACGTTGCGCGAGTGATATCCGAATCGGTGACAAGTTGCTGATCAGCGTTGCCACACGTTGCGAACATGCGCTCTTCATAGGCAATCGCGTAGATGATCGACTGATGTGACAATCCGGAGTTCAAACCCGAAGTCTTGCACCATTCAATTGGCTCAGCACCCGAAAAATCGGGAACCGTCACGAAATAAACCTGCAAACCAGCAGCCCCGGCCTCGTCCGCGGAAGAGGATATTTCCGAAACGTGAGAGTCACTGAGCCAACCCGAGGGGTCGGTCACCGACGTTGAAATAGTGACAGGGGATGTGGCAAGTGCTGGCGCGCCAAGGCTTGCAATCAGGGCGATACCGACAACGGCGCTGGCGCACGCATGCGAAACAGCGGAACGGAACGACATGGGGATCTCCTGACCTTTGAGCCGACCTGCAAGCGTTCAATAATTCGATGTTACCCGCCCCGTATTCATTTGGCGTTGAAAGCATGTAGCGCATTAAGGTGGCGGGCGCATTAGAATGACAGGACGAATGAAAACGAATGATTCCTAAAGGAAAGGGGAGCAACATGCCTACTGGCAAGGTGAAGTTCTTCGATGCTGATCGTGGCTTCGGCTTCATCGGTGGTGACGACGGTATGGAAGTATTCCTGCACGTTTCTGCGCTCCCCGAAGGAATTGAAACGGTGAAGCCGGGGACGCGCGTCGAGTACGGTGTCGCTGACGGACGCAAGGGTCCACAGGCACTGACTGTTCGCATCCTGGCCCCAAAGAAGTCGCTTGCGGCGGCGCGCCACCGCAAGCCTGAAGCCATGGTCCCCGTGATTGAGGACCTCATCAAACTGCTCGATGCTTCCTCGACCAGCTTGCGTCGCGGAAAGTACCCCGAGAACGCGCCTCAGATCGCGAAGGTTCTTAAAGCAGTAGCCGAGGATTTCGATGCCTGACACACACGCTGGCGATACTGTGCCTGCACCCCAGACGCCCGCCACTGACACAACGGTGAAAACTTCGTCGCGCTCGCCTTCAACGCATAAGGGAGCGGTGCGTACCCCGAAGAAGGACGCGGTTCTTGCCCAAGCAGTCGACGTTGCTCGTGAATCCGCGAAGGCTGTTGCCCACCCGCGTCCCATCGGTGAACACCTTGGGTTCGTCATGGACTCAGAGCGCATCGGAACCCACTATTTCGCTTCCACCGACGACGGCTATGTCGGTTGGGCGTGGGCAGTGACGGTTGCGCGCATTCCGCGTTCGCGTCACGCGACCGTGTGTGAGGTCGACATGCTTCCTCGCGATGGTGCGTTGCTTGCTCCGCAGTGGATCCCGTGGGAAGACCGCCTGCGTCCAGGCGATCTGTCGCGCGACGATATCCTCCCCTACCAGGCAGAAGATGCCCGCCTTGAGCAGTCCTTCCAAGATGTCGGCGAGGACATTGACTACCCGGAGCTGAAGGAAATCGGCTTGGGTCGCAAGCGCGTCCTGTCCGAAGAAGGCCGTAGTGCTGCCGTTGATCGCTGGTACAAGTCTGAGCAGGGACCGAAGTCATCTCGCCCGCCACGTAACTCGTGCTCAACCTGTGGTTTCTTGGTGAAACTGTCGGGTTCGATGCGCACGGTGTTCGGTGTATGCGCCAACGAATGGGCTCCCGATGATGGTCGCGTGGTCAGCCTCGATCACACCTGCGGCGCGCACTCGGAAACTGATGTTGCCAAGCAGGGAACCCAGTGGTCGGTTCGCCCGTCGCGTATTGACGACGGTGCACTGGACACCGAGAAAATGCCTGCGAATGTGACCCCGTAGGCACGGTGTCCACATTGTGTTGTGGCGCCCGACACGATTCTTGCCTGTAAGTTTCGCACGTTGGCACGATGAGTTCGTGAGCACACAACAGACTGCCGCTTCATCCCAATCAGCGGCCAAAGGTTCAATTGATTCGTTCTTCAAGATCAGCGAACGCGGATCTTCGATCGGTCAGGAAATTCGTGGCGGTGTCGTCACGTTCTTCGCCATGGCCTACATTCTTGTCGTGAATCCAGCCATCCTCGGGGCAGCACTGCCGGAGGATGGCTCTATTACTGCCCAGGGTGTTGCGGCAGGTACCGCGCTTGTTGCAGGCGTTATGACCATCCTCATGGGTGTTGTCGCCAACTATCCGCTGGCACTTGCTGCCGGTCTGGGCCTCAATGCCGTCGTTGCTTTCACCATGGTTATAGGCATGGGCCTGAGCTATGCAGAGGCCATGGGTCTTGTCGCATGGGAAGGCATCATCATCCTGCTCCTGGTTCTCACCGGCTTCCGTGAGGCAGTGTTCAAGGCTGTTCCTCATCAGCTGAAGACCGCTCTGACCGTTGGTCTAGGCCTCTTCATCACTCTTATCGGTCTGGTTGACGCCGGTATCGTCCGTGCAGGCGCCACCCCGGTTCAGCTGGGCATCAACGGCTCCCTGCAGGGCTGGCCGACCCTGGTCTTCGTCTTCGGCCTGTTCCTGACCTTCGTCCTCTACATCCGTCAGGTCAAGGGTGCCGTCTTCATCTCGATCGTCTCTTCGACGATTCTGGCCGTCATCGTCGAAGCCGTTCTTCACCTTGGTATGAAATCGGATGAGAACGCTACCGGTTGGGGCCAGACCATTCCGGCTCTCGACGGTTCACCTGTTGCCGTCCCCGTGTTCAACACGCTCGGCAAGGTCGACATGTTCGGCGCATTCGGTAAGGTAGGCATTGTTTCCGTCGCCTTGCTGATCTTCTCGCTCATGCTGGCTGACTTCTTCGACACGATGGGTACCATGGTCGCCGTCGGCGCCCAAGGCAATCTGCTCGACGAACAGGGCAACCCACCGAAGACTCGTGAAATCCTGGTGATCGACTCCCTCGCCGCCGCCGCCGGTGGTTTCGGTGGCGTTTCCTCGAACACCTCCTACGTTGAGTCCGCAGCGGGTGTCGCTGAAGGCGCGCGCACAGGTCTTGCATCTGTCGTCACCGGTATCCTCTTCCTTCTCTCGACCTTCCTTGCACCGCTCATGGAGCTCGTCCCCACCGAAGCCGCTTCGACCGCTCTGGTCTTCGTTGGTTTCCTGATGATGACCCAGGTTACCGAGATCGATTGGCAGGCCCCGGAAATCGCTCTTCCGTCGTTCATGACCATCGCCTTCATGCCCTTCGGCTACTCCGTCTCCGTCGGTATCGGCGTTGGCTTCATTACTCACACCGTCATCCAGGTTGTTCTTGGCCGTGCGAAGAAGGTCCACCCGCTCATGTGGCTGGCTTCGATCCTCTTCGTCGTCTACTTCCTGCTTGGGCCGATCCAGGCTCTGCTGGGAGTCTGATCTCCTCGCAACAGATCGTGTGATGCGCAGAGGTGTGATGCTCTGCTTGACTGATCACCAATCGTCCGAATGGAAAGACCCCACGGTGCATTGAACTGCTCCCCATTAGTCGGTGTCTGATTTCTCAGTCCAACTAAAGGGGAGCAGTTCATTCCTCGAGGTCGCGAGGGCGTTCGTCGGTGCGTGATAAGCCAGCGGGGCCGTCGATGCAGTGATGCTCCAACGGCCCCGATGTACAGTGGAATCGACTCGACTACTTGACGGCGAAGAACTTCTTATCCGCAAGCAGTTCCGCCTGGACAGCGAGAGTGCCTTGCTCGATCCCATCGGTCGGGACCTCGATGACGATGTTTCCGGTCGTCGATGCGCCATTGAAAAGGGGAGACAATTGGTCGAACTCCTCCGGCGCGAGAGTCAGCTTCTGAGAAGACGCCAGGTTGTACGTCTTGCCGTCCTTGCTGACGAAGTCGACCGTCGCCCAGGGCATCTGACCCTGGGAGTCATTGCCGAGGTAGGTGGCCGTTATGTTGATAAGAACATAGGAGAAGCCATCCGTGGCCGGCTCGTTGAAATCGCTTGCGGCGGCAACCTTCTCATCCGCATTGAGGTCGACGGAGTTGACGGTGACCTTCCAGTCCTTCGTCGTGATCTCCGAGCCGATGGGGAGAGGATTCTCCCTGGAGGAGCCGGCATCGCCCTCATTCGTAGCGGGGGCGTTCGATTCGGCGGGAGTGCTTTGAGGCGACGAGGCTGCGGGGGTCGAGGTCGTGGTCTCAGTGGTCAGCGCCTGATCTACGGCGTGGTCGATGACGGCGATGAAAGCAATGGCTGCGACGATGGTTCCAACGATGGAAATGATGATCGCTGCGAGGCCTTGACCATGGGCCTTGTCCTTCTGAAGCACGGCGACGAGTCCGAGGACGAAGGAGGCGGGCAGGAGGATCCACCCGAGGATTATGATGCCGGGTACACACGAGAGAATTGTTCCGGCGATGGCGAGGATGAGCGCGACGAGTCCGAGCGTATTGCGCGGCTTCTTCACAGGGATCTGGGGATTAACGGGGGGAGGGGGGAGGGAACTTCCTGAGGAGTTGCAGCTCCCCCTTCGAACGGGGTGCTCACTTCGGGCCTTTCGCATAGGTGGTGATGGAATGTCGACGCTGAAGACGAGCGAGTGAAGTGACTGCGCAGGAGGTCGGCGTGACGTTTCTCATCTTAACAAGTACCGGCTTCATCTGAGGCTGACGTTGGCGCGATTAGTGGAGTCCCGCATAGTGGTGTCCCGTCTTCGCCTTTCTCAAGCGCGGGGATTTCGTCAGAGAGGCGGCGGTCGCGACTGCAGGAGCCGCGCATCGGTGGTACGTGAAGAATGCTCTACCGCGTGGAACATACGACCGAAGTGATGAACTGGCGGCGCTGGAACTCGACGCGGGGGTGCCCTTCTTCTTCGCCCGTCTTTCCGATCAAAATCGCGGTAGGTGGTCGAAGGCGCCGAGCGGGGTCTTCTGGGGCCTGCAGCTCGGGACCACTGATGCGGACCTCGCCCGATGCGTGTATGAGGCCATCGCGTTCGAGGTCGCGTCATGGTGGGAGCTGATGGGTCTTGGGGCTTCAGCGCTTCGAGTCTTCGGGAGCAGTTCACATTGCCGTGGGGCTTTTCGTATGCTTGAAACAGCTATTTCTTAGGTCTCCGAAAAACTAGGGAGGCGCATCCGCGCGTGTCACGTACTTTCCATTCGTTGCGTTACTTCAACTTCCGATTGTGGTTCTTCGGAAACATTATTGCCTCGACGGGCATGTGGATGCAGAGGGTTGCGCAAGACTGGCTGGTTCTGACCGTTCTGACGAAGAACTCTGGCACGCAAGTGGGTGTTGTCACCGCTTTGCAGTTCCTGCCGATTCTGTTGTTGTCACCGTGGGCTGGTTTGCTTGCTGATCGTCTGAATCGTCGCGCTCTGCTACAGGCGATGCAGTTGGCGAACGCGCTCCTGGGCTTGATCTTGGGCGTGCTGATTCTGACGAATACAGCCCAGCTTTGGCATGTGTATGTGTTGGCGTTGTTGGGTGGCGTTGCTGGCGCGATTGATTCACCTGCGCGCCAGGCATTTGTGTCTGAACTGGTTCCGGCTCAGTCTTTGTCGAACGCTGTCGGTTTGAACTCGACGGCCTTTAATGCTGCGCGTCTGCTTGGCCCGGCTGTTTCCGGTTTGTTGATTGATGCGATCGGTACTGGCTGGGTGATGATCGTGACCGCTGTTGCGTTCTTTGCTCCAGTTTTGACGCTTGCGTTGATGCGTTCTGCAGATTTGGTTCCCCGCAAGGTTGTGAAGCGTTCGCCCGGCCAGATTCGCGAGGGCGTTTCCTATGTGAAGAATCGTCCCGACATTGTGCTGATCCTGGTGATTGTAGCGGTCGTGTCAGGTTTGGGCATGAACTTCCAGCTGACCAGTGCCCTGATGGCGACTGAGGTCTACGGCAAGGCTGCGGGCGAGTACGGCATTCTGGGTTCGTTTATGGCAGTGGGAGCTTTGACCGGTTCACTTCTTGCTGCGCGTCGCGCTCAGCCTCGACTGCGTCTGATCGTGTCGGGCGCGGCGATTTACGGTCTGCTTGAAATTGTGTTGGCTTTGGCTCCGACGTATGAGTCGTTCGCGGTTCTTGCAATCCCGACGGGCCTTGCAATGTTGACCATGGTGACGGCAGCGAATGCGACTATTCAGATCACCACGGAAGAGAGTGTTCGCGGTCGCGTGATGGCTCTCTATTCGATGATTTTCATGGGTGCGACGCCGATCGGCTCACCCTTCATCGGTTGGGTGGGTGAGCAGTTTGGTGCCCGTTGGTCGATTCTTGTCGGCGGTGGAGCTTCCCTAGCGATCGGAGTTATCGCGGGCGTGTGGGGTCTGATTCATTGGAATTACCGGGTCAAGTTCCATGTTTCGACGCACCCGATCGAGGTCGAGGGCCCCGCGGAGCGCGCATACCTAGCTACTCTGCTCGCTGAAGCTGAACGGAACGCGACCGGAAAGTAGTGTGTCAAGCGCCTGCGCGCTGAGCGTCGTGCAGGTTGCGCCTAGTAGGACCTCGTCATGTTCCCGCTTGCGTCCACGTTCTCTGCGGTGGATTATCGCGATCGACGAGGCCTGGGCTGACCTTTGGGGTCACAGTGCTCGTTCGAGCGCCCAATCGATCGACTCCAGAAGTGCCTCGACGTCCGAAGTTGGAGTCGAGGGCCATGTCGCGATGCGGAGCTGGTTGCGACCAACCCCGCGGTAGGCATCGATGTCGACGATGCCCGATGCTCTCAGGCCGTCAGACAGGACCTTCACATCGACCACGTCGTCGAATTCAACGGTGACGACAACGGGGGAGCGCCAGTCCTTATTCTCAACGAAGGGGTGAGCGACTGACGAGGCGTCGGCCCAGGCGTAAATCAGGTCGGAAGCGGCGCGAGAGCGCGCTTCCATCGTTTTTAAGCCACCACCGGCATTCATCCACTGGATTTGTTGATCCATCATGATCAGCGTCGCCACAGCCGGCGTATTCAGCGTCTGATCTTTACGCGAGTGAGAAATCGCCACCGAAAGGTCGAAGAAGGTCGGCATCCAACGGTCGGTCGCCCCATGCAATTCTTGTGCGCGTTCGACGGCTGCAGGGGAGAGGATCGCCGCCCACAGGCCACCGTCAGAGGCGAAAGCCTTTTGGGGAGAGAAGTAATAGGCGTCTGTGTTGGCAATATCAACGTGCGCAGCGCCGGCGATCGAGGTCGCATCCACCAGCGTCAATGCGTCTTCACCACCGATACGGTTCACCCGGCTGATCGTGCCCGTCGAGGTCTCGTGGTGCGGGTAAGCAAAAGCATCGGGTTCTTCCCCAGCGGTCCCGGCCTCGTTCCCCGTGAGCGTGACAACGGTGCCCAGCTGACCTTCAACGCGAAGCGCGTCGGCGAGATGCGGGGCCTTGTCCACCTCTTTGGCGAATTTTGCGCCGAACTCCCCGAAGGTTGCGAACGCGGCCTGCTTGCGAATGAGCGAGGCCGCCGCCACGTCCCAAAACGCTGAGGCGCCACCGTTACCAAGGGCGACTTCATAGCCATCGGGAAGATTGAACAAGGTCGTCAATCCCTCGCGGATTGAATGGACAACATTCTTCACCGGGGACTTGCGGTGCGAGGTCCCCATCAACCTAGGCGTCTTCAACGCATCAATCTGCTCCGGGCGCACACGCGACGGGCCGGAACCAAAGCGGCCGTCAGCAGGAAGGATAGAAACAGGAATCGGGGGGAATGTCTCCATAGGCTCAAACTTAGTCGCATTAGATGCGCTCGCAGAACATATTCCATGACACACATGGTGCTAAATACCTTGGGTGCTCACCGCGTATGCCTGTCCACCGTTTGGCGCGATATCAACGGAAATGACAATCGTCAGGTAAAAGTACTCGATAACTCATATTCTCTTAAGTACCTGAAAACCTTTGAACGATGCACGAATCGTGCAGGGGTTCATCGTAGGAAAGGAACCGCCGTGGGTGACCTCATCGACACCACCGAGATGTACCTCAAGACCATTTTTGAAATGGAAGAGGATGGGGTGACGCCCCTGCGTGCACGCATCGTTGAACGACTTGATCACTCAGGTCCGACTGTTTCGCAGACCGTTGCTCGCATGGAACGCGACGGGCTTCTGCACGTTCTGGGTGATCGTCGATTGGAGCTGACTGAAGAAGGCCGTAAGCGGGCTGTAGAGGTCGTTCGTAAGCATCGCTTGGCTGAACGACTCCTGGTCGATGTCATCGGTTTGGATTGGGCGTGTGCCCACGATGAAGCATGCCGTTGGGAACACGTCATGTCCGACAAGGTCGAAGGTCGTCTGCTTGAGCTCTTGAAGGATCCGACAACGGATCCTTACGGTAACCCGATTCCTGGAATGGGCGTCGAGGTCAGTGGGCAGTCTGCGGAACTTGTGGTGCGTGCCCACGACGACCAAATTGTGAGACTCGTTCGTATCGGTGAACCTATCCAGGCTGAACATGACATCATCGCTGATTTTGCCGCGGCAAAGATTGGTCCTGGAGTCAGCATTATCCTGCGCGGAGAAGGTGATCATGTGCGGATTGCGCGCGCCGATCAGGATGCCTCTGACAGTGATTCCAGCTTCCGAATTCCTCTGGCGCTGGCACCACATCTAGTAGTCGAAATGTGATTTGACTCCACTTCGTTACCTTTGCGTGACATTTGGCGGCCAAAGGTATAGAGTTCATAACGGTCGATAGGCCAGCCGTCCTTCATTTACCGAAGTTGGATCGTGAAGGGTCCGGTTCATTTGATCCAACTCGGGGGAACCAATTCGGCCCTTGTGGCCTTGGGGTGAAGCTTGGGAAACCAAGCCGGGCTCTCCTGCTCGAATCCGACAGCTGACCTCGAAGGTGCAAAAGGAGAACACTTTTGACGAACCTCAAACCTGCGCCACGTCACCGCAAGGCACGTCGCCCAATGGTGCCGATCGTGGAACTGGCCGACACGATCACGTCGCTCAGCCCGATCCGTCCGGCGGCAGTTGCATCCGTGACCGGTCTTGCTCTGACTGCAGTTGTTGGTGGCGCCGCAAACGCTGTCACCGTTTCTGCTCCTAGTGGCGATCAAGAAGCTACTCCCACCACGACCACTGCTCCTCAAGCAACTGGTGTCACCGTTTCCGTTGCGGATATTGAATGGAAAGCAGAAGCTCCGACCGCGACCGCAGAAGCTCCTGCTGCCGCTACTCCGGTCGCTGAAGAAACTGTCGCCGCGGATCGTTCCGAGGCTCGTGAAGACCTCAGCCTTTCAACCGCTGCAACCGCTGCTGCGTACAACGCTGCCGGATCTTCTATTGTGGCCGCTGCTCTTGCTCTGACCGGTATTCCCTACGTCTACGGTGGCGCTTCCTACGCTGGTGTTGACTGCTCGGGTCTGACCATGCTGGCATACGCCGCTGCGGGCATCGGCCTTCCGCACTCCTCCGGCGCGCAGGCTGCCGGTGGTATCCAGGTTTCGGCCGGCGAAGCTCAGCCTGGCGACCTGGTTGCTTATTCGGGTCACGTTGCCATCTACATTGGTAACGGCCAGATGGTGGAAGCCACCGTCCCGGGTTCTCTCTCTAAGGTTTCGCCCGTTCGTGCAGGTGGCATGTTCGTTCGTTACTGAGCTCAACGTTCGTTAAGGGCGCATACTTCAACTAGAGCGAAAGAACTTCGGTTCTTTTGCTCTAGTTTTTTGTCTAAAACCCTCTTGAACAGGTAAAAGTTCTATTTTCGGTTTCGGAAAATCGCGATGTGGTGCACAATGGTAGGTGATGTAAGTCACGAGGGGGCATTATGGCATCCACCGAAGTCATCTTGGTCGGCGTTGATGGTTCAACGGAGTCCATCGCGGCCGTCAAATGGGCCACTGACCGCGCACTACGCACGGGCGGGCGTGTCCACGTTCTCTGCACCTACGCATTGGCGTCCTATTCAGCGGCGGCGTTGGATGGTGGCTACGCGGTTCTTGACGATGAAGCTCTGAAGCGTGGCGCCCAGCAGGTCGTTGAAGAAGCGGTCGCAGCGGCGAAAGAGCGTGGCCTAGGAAAGGTCACTTCATCTATTGAGCCGGGTGACCCGGCGGGCGTTCTGGTTGAAATGTCACGCGAAGTTGATTTAGTTGTTGTCGGCTCGCGTGGAGGCGGTTCCTTTGCTGATCGTCTTCTCGGCACGGTCTCGTCCGCGTTGCCGGCACACGCGAAGTGTCCGGTTGTCATCGTTCCTCGCCATACGTCCGGCAAGTGCTTCATGCCGATCGAACGTGTCGTTGTCGGTGTGGATGGTACCGAGGTTCCCTCGTCGGCTTTGCGTCGCGCGATTGATGAAGCATCCACATGGGGTGCTCGACTGACCGCTGTTTCGGCTGTTCCGATTGCTTCGGGCACGTCCATGATGACGTGGGCGCCGACCGGTTTGGATCACTCCAACCTGTTGAAAGATGTCCGCACCGCAATAGGTGCCGCCATTGACCAGGCACTTGACGGTCGCGACATGGAGGTTGCGCGTCATGCGCTGGACGGGTCGCCCGCTTCGCTGTTGATTGAGTTCTCGACAGCGGTTGATCTGGTCGTTGTCGGTACACGAGGCCGCGGTGGCTTGGCAGGTGTCTTGCTCGGCTCGACCGCGCAGACGGTACTCAGTCACTCAACATGCCCCGTGATGATTGTTCCGTCTGATCACCTGGGCAAGGCTGAATCAGCGAAGGCTCCGACGTGGGAGCGTCGCTGACGCGTGACTCAGCCGATGGCTCGCGCGAAGAGCGCGTTGTCTTGATGGATGGTGTCTGGGCGGGTCCCCGCCCAGACACCATTGTGTTGCTACAAGGTTTTCTGTTCTGGATGCCCCAGGGAGGCTCGTAGAGGCCGTTAGAAACTCATGATCCGCCCCGAAGTATGCTGAGAGATCTGGTGGTGTGAGTGGCCTCGTACCCCAAAGAGCGCACCAATGTGTGAAAAGTGCCCCCGGTTTTCTGGCGTGTGGCCGAGGGAGCGTCACTCATAGTCAAGAATGGTCTAGTCTAATTCGGTGCGAACTACCGATCCTGCGGTTCGCACTGATCTACACAGACAAGGAACGTCTATGAGCACGCCAGAAATGGTAGCGGACGCAACCCGCTCCGTTTCCCAGTCCGGCATCGAAACTGCCGGCATTGAAATCATCAGCGACGAAGAACGTACCGCTAAGCCCCATAACCTGTTCCTGCCCTGGTTCGCATCGAACATCTCCGTGTTCGGCATGAGCTACGGCGCCTGGGTTCTCGGCTTCGGAATTTCCTTCGCGCAGGCAGTCATCGTCACCATCATTGGTGTCGTTGTCTCCTTCATCATCTGTGGCGTCATCGCCCTTGGTGGTAAGCGTGGCTCCGTACCGACCATGGTCATGTCCCGCTCCGCCTTCGGCGTGAACGGCGCGAAGATCCCCGGTATCTTCTCGTGGCTGACCTCTATCGGCTGGGAAACCTCCCTCGCCATCACCGCCGTCCTAGCGACCTCCACCGTGTTCGTCCGCCTCGGCTGGTCGAGCGAAGACGGCAACGCCGTCAAAATCGTTGCCGCCGTTGTCGTCGCAGCGCTCATCGTTCTCGGCGCAGTTGCCGGCTACCACATCATCATGAAGATGCAAGCAGTCCTCACCTGGCTGACCGGTATCACTACGATCATCTACATCATCCTGGTCGTCCCGCACATCGACTGGTCCGCACTCGGCGCAATCGAATCCGGTTCACTGGCTGCAACGATCGGTGCCGCCACCATGGTCATGACCGGCATGGGTCTTGGCTGGGTCAACATTGCTGCTGACTGGGCGCGCTACCAGAGCCGCGACGCCGATGGTAAGTCCATCGTTTTTTGGAACACCTTCGGTGGCTCGCTCGGCCCGGTCGTCCTGATCACCTTCGGCCTCATGCTTGCCGGTTCTGACGCTGACCTGTCCGACGCCATCGGTGGCGATCCGGTTGGTGCACTGGCCAACCTGCTACCGACCTGGTTCCTCATTCCGTTCCTGCTGACCGCAATCCTGTCCCTGCTGTCAGGTGCGATCAACGGTATTTACTCCTCCGGTCTGACCCTGCTGACGCTGGGCATCACGGTGCCTCGTCCGCTGGCTTCGCTGATCGACGGCATCATCCTGACCGCCGGCACGATCTTCGTCGTGTTCTTCTCCCCGGACTTTATCGGCCCGTTCCAGTCCTTCCTGATCACCCTGGGTGTTCCGCTCGCCGCATGGGCAGGCATCATGATGGCCGACATTACCCTGCGTAAGGCTGACTACGACGAGAAGGCCCTGTTCGATGCTTCCGGCATCTACGGTTCGATCAACTGGGTGTCCATCGTTATCATGGCCGTCTCTTGCGTGATCGGCTGGGGCTTCGTGATCAACTCGTTCGCTGAGGCTGCCGCATGGAACAACTGGCAGGGCTACCTGCTGTGGATGCTCGGTGGTAAGGAAGGCCCGTGGGCATACGGCAACATCGGTGTCATCCTTGCTCTGATCATCGGCTACGTTGTTTACCTGCTGGCTTCCACGAAGAAGATCGCTGCTCAGGAAAACCGCAGTGCCTGATTTATCGGTTGCCGTTGTGGATGCTGTGCGTAGTGAAGCGTTGGACTACTGCTTCCAGCGTGACCCGCTGGCAGTGGACGAGGTGCGCGAGGGTGCTCAGCTGATCGCAACGCGCACCGGCGTTGAACGCCACGACGCGCTTGTCGTTCTTGGCTCTGGTCTGCGTGATGCGCTGGACGAAATCGGGAAAATCGAGGCTTGCCTGCCCTTGGCAGACCTTCCCGGCGTTCCGGTTCCGGCGGTTGAAGGTCACGGCGCTGAACTGCTGAGCGTGCGCGTGAATGTGCACGGTGGTCGTGAGAAGCACCTTTTGGTTGCTACCGGTCGCGTCCACCTGTACGAGGGCTATACACCGACACAGGTCTGCCAGCTGGTCCGCGTCTGCGCGATGACCGGCATCACGGTCGCGATTCTGACGAATGCTGGCGGATGCCTGCGTAACTGGACAGTGGGCGACGTGATGACGATTGAAGATCACTTCAATTTCTCTGGTGTTTCCCCGTTCGAGGGCCCGGTGTTTACCGACATCTGGCAGGTCTGGTCGCCACGCATTACGCGTATCCTGGCTCCGATTAGCGACCGCGTGGGCACGTACGGCCTGCTGCGCGGCCCGGAGTTCCAGACGGCAGCTGAATCGCGGATGCTCGCGAACAATGGTGTGGACATCGTTGGTATGAGCACGATCCTTGAAGCGATCTCGCTCCATCAGCTGGGCGTCGAGGTTGGTGGTCTGTCCGTCGTCTCCGACCTCAGTTTTGACGACATACCAACTGAACACGAGGATGTTCTGCGCGCCATGAGCGTCGCGTCTCCGAAGGTTGCTAGCGCGATTATCGAGTGCTTGGCTGCCCTCTGATTCGTAGTACTCGTTTTCTGGTGGGGTGAGGCTTCGGCCTTACCCCACCAGTGCGTTTCGGCGAGGTTTTGCGCGGTGGTGTTCTGCGCCGGCGATGGGGTAGTGGTGTGGCGGTGTACGCGACCTCGTAGATGAGGGGCGGGCGTGTGCACTGCACGCTAGCGGATGATTGACGAGGCCACACGTACAACTGGCGCCCGGTGCTGTGCGCTCGCGCGTGGAGCGAAAGTCGGCGAGGCTGGTAGAGTTGGAGGCGCTCAGACTGCCGGCGCGTTCGTGCGCAGGATATGGCTGGCTAAGCCCTCGTAGCTCAGGGGATAGAGCACCGCTCTCCTAAAGCGGGTGTCGGACGTTCGAATCGTCTCGGGGGCACAAGAAACGTTGGAATATCAACGAAAAGTGATCGGGGTTCTGAGCCAAAAAACCGCTCAGAACCCCGATCTACGTTCCTATCTACACTCTTTGCCCTCGATTAGAACTCGTAGGCGTCGTCGAGGTCGCGGGTCGCGGTCTCGATGGTCTCGCGGAGCCGTGCTTGAAGCGTCCTGGGTTTTGTTCCGCTTCTTAAATGGGTGCCAGTTCTCTGGCACGGACTGCACCTGACGCGACACTTTTGCCCTGGAACGCGTGGTTGTGTCGCGTTGGGTGTAGGTGGTGCTGTGGTTGGGTGGGTTTTCTGGCACGGACTGCGCCTGGTGCGACGGTTTGGGCTTGGAACGCGTGGTTGTGTCGCGTTGGGTGTAGGTGGTGACGCGCGACGAGGTGCGGGTTAGGGGTGGGGTGAGGTCTGACGTGTTCACTTCGGACGTTTCAAGCGATACAGAGACACCTCTTCCGTAAACGAGGTGCTGACTGTACGCTTGGACTATGGAAGAGCTCGAGCCCCTCGGGCCGACCGCCCCGTCGCCCGAACAGCAGATACCGACTCGCTTTGACCGGCACGCGCCCGCACCTTTCACTCCGAAAGCAGTCGTGGCGCTGATTGCCAGTGGCGTGGGAGTTCCCGTGCTCTTCTATGCGGGTATCGCGTTGTGGAGCTTCCTGATCTGGCAGGTGCAGTGATGCGTCGCGCCGAATGGATTTTGTTGCTCGTCGTATTCGTCGTGCAGGTGGGATATCAATTCCTGCTGTTCAACGTTGATGCCATGCGCACGATGATTGACGATGAAAAAGGGCTGTCGGGAATGTTTATTGTCCTGCCGCTTGTTGCCTACGTGTGCGCGATGGTGTCCGCGTATCGCTGGGGTTTTCGATTCTGGCGCCCGGTGCTCCTTGCCGTCGTGACGACTATTGCGTTCGTTGTCTCAGTTCCCGAGGCGTTTGGCCTGACCTCGCCCAGAGATTGGGGCGACCTTGCGGTGTTCACGCTGATGTACTTCGTGCCCGCCATTGTTGGTGAGTGCATCGGTGCTCTTATTCGCCGGTGGCGATCTGCGCTTGGTTGAAGTCGACGGAGACTTTCTGACCTCCAGTCGCGGTGTACTACTTGGAATCAACTGCGGCGTCATTCAGCGTCACCGAGTCAACCGTGCCTTCGGTGTAGTCGGACTGTAGCGGATCCTCGAGGGTGACGAACTTAAAGTGTGTGCCAGAAGCGATTGGCGCAACCTTAGCGGTGACAGGCAGGTTAACCCGAGTGGCACGATTGTGAAAAAAGAAATGTCTACTGAGGCGACATTAACAGTGTTTGACAACTCAACGACTTTCCTCAGCAAGCGTCAGCCCACTACGATTATGAGCGGAATGAAAGGCAGTGACGCATGACCCGAATGAAATGGCTGATCGCAGCGATCATTGGAGTATTAGTTGTTGTTGTCGGTGCCGCCGGAACGGCGTACGCCAGCTACTACTCTGATAAAGCTCTTCCGACCGCATCCGTTGGCGGACACAGTGTCAACGCGATGAATCGTGACGAGCTCGTCGCATGGATCAACGATCAGGCCTCCCAGGTTTCAATTGACATAGATGTTGACGGTACCCCGTCAAAGGCATCGCTTGCAGATCTGGGCGTCACCGTTGATGCGCAAGCGTCAGCGGATCAAGTTCTGGCTTCTTCGGATTCCGTCTGGGAACGCTTCGTTGGGCTGTTCAAGCGTAGCGACTACCCCCTTGTTTCCTCTACTGATAAGAAAACCTTCAACGCCTATATGGCTTCCCTGGTGAAGTCCGTCGGCGAGGCCCCCAAGTCGGCGACCGTTTCAGTCGATGATCAGGGTGCGTTCGTTGTGACCCCCGGGGTACCTGGTATCGCGATTGATGCCCAGCCGCTGAATGATGCTGTGGCCACGGCGTTGCAGACTCTGTCCTCACAGGCAATCTCCGTTTCGCCGTCCACGCAGGACCCGATTGTGTCTGACAAGCAAGCTCAAAAGGTTGCCGACGCAGCCACCGCTCTTGTTGCTCACTCGGTGACGATCAGTGACGGTATTAAGGACTACACTGCCGAAACCGTCGACCGCGCAGCGTGGGTTGCTCTGCCCGGCGTTGATGACGTAGAAGGAACCCCTTCCATCGATCCTGAAGCTGTCCAGGCATGGGTTGATAAGACTGCTGAAGCAACGAACGTTGCCCCAACCCCGGCAATCAACAACGTTGATGGCGCCGGTAATGTCCTGGCCGAATCGATGCCCGGCAAGGAAGGCGAAGCCGTCAACAACTCCGCTCAGGTGGGCGCCGATGTGGTTGCTGCCCTGAATGCTGGGACCGACTACTCGGGTAGCTTCGACTATGACAAGGTTCCGCCACCCACTGAAACGCGCCCCGTTATGGCGGGCTACGAAGCCTACCCATATGCCATGCATGAGGGTGAAAAGTGGATCGATATTAACCTGACCACGAACCGCCTGACCGCCTACGAAGGCCAGACCGTTGTCCACGACCCCATTGCGGTCAACCACGGCGCCCCCGGTCATGAGACCGTCACCGGTACCTACCACATCTACCTGAAGTACGAGAAGCAGGACATGGGTTGTACCCCCGAGTGGCCCTACTGCGCGAAGGATGTGCCGTGGGTTTCCTACTTCACCGGTTCCTACGCGATCCACGGTGCTCCGTGGGTTCGCCAGTTTGGACTAGGCTCCGTTGGTGGTTCGCACGGTTGTGTGAACCTGCCCGTCGCTGAAGCACACTACGTCTTCAGCTGGGCTGATTCCGGTACTGCCGTCGTCACTCACTACTGACATCAATTGTGAGACGCGTTGCCGCGTAGGGGAATCTGCCCCTACACGGCAACGCCTCCGTTGAAAACCGAGGCCACTCCACTACCGTGGAATCGTGGCCTCTAGTTTTTTCTCACGTCATTCACGAACGCCCTCGTCGCAGCAACAGACTCCTGTTGCGCCGACAGAGGAGTCAGCCCAGCCGAACACGCACCAGCGTCTTCGCGATCAACTGACTGTGTGGCAAGATGACCTGCTTCGCCGGACTCGCATTGATGGTGCGGATGCTCCTCGTCTGACTATCGGCGCTCCGCACCCAGGTGGGCTTGCAAAGCTCTACGCTGACCAGCCGACGCGTCTGTCCCTTCTCATCCGTGAGCCTTCCGCCTTGAAACGAGGCTTGGATCATGCGCGCGCAATCATGGCGCGTTCAAGTGAGCTCACTGCACGCCACGGTGTGGGAACTGTTCACATGTCTATCGGCTACGCCCGATGGATGAATGCTGGCGAATGGGCCAGCTCTGCTGTCCTGCTTCGCCCTGTTCTTCTTGAAGACCAACCTGATGACGTGACGATTCGTCTGGCTTCTGGCTACAAGCTGGACAACACGATCACGTCAGCTCTGTTGAAGAGCGGAGTCGCAGTCGATGCTGAGGCGTTGATTGATGAAGCGACATCTATCCACGGGTTCTCTTCATCCAAGGCGCTGGCGAAGGTCCGCGAGTTGGGTCGTCATCTTGACCAGTTTGAGCTTCGTGACGAACTCATTATCGGCCTGTTCGAGCATCCGGCTTCTCAGCTGCACCGCGAGTATGACAATGCTGAGCATATTTTGAGCTCGGATATTGTGCGTGCTCTGGCTGGCGATCAGGAAGCTCGCCAGAACACTCATCGCGTACTGCCGGATTCTGTTCCAACCGATCGCGATCCGTGGAAAGAACGTGGCGCAGGCGATTTGACGCCTCAGCAGCAGGATGTTGTTGAAGCTGTTGCTTCGGGTCGTTCTTTCGTTGTGGATGTGCCTCACGGTTCGGATGACACTGCGCTGGTGGGCGCGATTCTTGCTGATAGTGCGGCCTATGGTAGGCGCGTGATCCACTTGGGGGGTTCGCCGTCGCGTACGACGATGGCTGAAGAGCGTCTGCGTTCCTTGGGGTTGAGTGAAGCGGGGGTCCGTCTGGATGGCACTACCGCGGACGGGTCTGAAATCCGTGCGCGCATCCATCAGGTGATGACCGATACGTCCCCGGTTGCGGATATGGGTGAAGTGGACGAGATACGTACCAAGCTGCGCGATGTGCGTTCGCGTTTGTCGTCGTACACGACGTACTTGCATCGTCCGTTCCGCGCATTTGGGGCAAGTGCGTACGAGGCTCTTCAGGTGCTGACAGACCTGACAAGCGCGCATCCGAGCCCTTCTACCCGCGTTCGTTTCCGCGAGGATGTTCTGTTAGATATTGCTCAGGATCAGGGTGCGAAGGCTAGGGAGCTTCTGCACGAGGCCTCGAACTTGGGTCTTTTTGCACGCGCAACGGCGCATACCGCATGGAAGGGCGTTGTTATTTCGTCGGACGAGCAGGTTCCTGACGTTTTGTTGCGCGTTCATCGTTTGGCAACGGAAAGCTTGCCTGAACTTCGTGTTCGTATCAGCACGATTGCGGGTGAAGCGGATATTCGAACTGCGACAACGCTGTCTCAGTGGCTCGCTCAACTGCATATGTTTGAGGGTGTTCGCGACGTTCTTGATATTTTCACTCCGCAGATCTTTGAGAACTCGGCTGCTGACATGGTGATTGCGACTGCGTCGAAGCAGTGGCGTGCCGCCCACGGCATCACGATGAAGCGTTCAGAACGGACGCGTCTGTTGAAACGAGCCCAGGACTTTGTTCGTCCTGGAACGCATGTTTCGGACCTGCACGCTGAACTCCTCAAGGTGCAGGAACGTCGCGATGTGTGGCGCGACCATACCGGTGGCGACGGTTGGCCGACTTTGCCGAACCGTATGAATGAAGCGATCGAATTGACGACAAGCATTCAGGATGATCTGAAGGCTCTGCGCCCGATGTTCTCGACGGGTCATAAGAACTTCGAAGAGATGACGATCGTTGATCTGGCGGCGTTGTTCGAGTCCTTGGATACTGATCCCGAAGGTGCACGTGAACTGCCACGTCGCGTCACAGTGCTGAAGAAGCTCAAGGGTGCAGGTTTGGCGTCGCTGGCTGAAGACTTGCGTGATCGTCACGTTGATGACGAGATGGTGGATTCAGAACTGGATCTGGCGTGGTGGGCATCAATTCTTGGCCTGATGCTGGCAAGCGATCCGCAACTGGGTGGTTTCGACCCCGCTCATCTTGAGGCCACGCTTGAGTCTGGTCGTGCCCTGGATCTTGCCCAGGTGAATACGTTGGCTCCGCAGGTTTTGGGTCAGCTTCGCAGGTTGCGTTTACAGGCGATGGCGACACGCCCGGACCAGCAAGAACAACTGGAAGCTCTATTGGCTTCGGGCACGCCCGTTGGCGCGCTTGATTTCTACAACGCTCTTCCCCTGGTCCGTTACCTGGTGCCAGTGGTGTTCACGGTTCCTACGTTGGTTCCCGCGATCGTCAAGGCCGGACATCATGTTGACCTGCTGATCCTGGACGATATTGATGATCTGCCACTGGTTGAACTGATCCCGATTATTGCTCGTGCTCGCCAAGTTGTTGTACTGGCAGACTTGTCTGGCGCTCACGAAGGTGGGGCGGCGCGTGTGCTGGCCAGTGTTCTACCAACGACGCGAATGGACGTTGCACCGACGCGTTTGAATGACCAGGTTGCATTGCTTCTTGCTCGCCATGGCATCGACCATACGGGTGTCCCGGTCCCGTGGACGGCTGCAGCCGCTCCGATTACGGCGTTCTGGTGCGAAAGCTCCGGTATGCCCGCTCCGGGTTCTCACGCAGTGGAATCAACCACCGCGGAAGTCGATGCTGTCGTTGAACAGGTCATCGAGCACGCCGTGTCTCAGCCGGAACGTTCGCTGGGTGTGATCGCCCTGTCAACTACGCACGCGAATCGCATTCAGCGCGCGATCGAGAAAGTCCGAGCCTCGGAACCCGGACTGGCATCCTTCTTCGACGAAGCAACCGCTCAGCCGTTCGCTGTCGTGGATCCTGGCGGCGCTCGTGGTTTTAGTCGCGATCGGATCATCATTTCCGTTGGTTTTGCAAAGACCCCGCACGGGCGTGTGATCCATGATTTCGGTGTCTTCTCCAGCCAGAACGGGCTGTCGGCAATGTCGGATGTTTTGCGTGCGGTGCGTGGTGATCTGACGTTGATTTCTTCGATTCACTCCGGCGATATCGATCCGTCGCGTCTTTCCGCTGAAGGCGCCCAGATGCTCTACAACCTGATTGAGATTGGCGAAGGTCAGTCCGGTGTGGGGAATGGAGGGTGGCCGGTTCTGGAAGCTGAACCGGATCGTCTGCTGATTGACTTGGCAGAACGCCTGTATTCGATGGGGCTTGAGGTAGTCCCGAACGTGGGTATCCCGGGTGGAATGCGTATTCCGCTTGCGATTGGCCACCCGGAGGTTCCCGGTCGACTGCTTGTCGCGGTTTTGACTGATGATGAAGCGTATGTGGCGGAGCCGTCCTTGCGTGTCCGTGACCGTATGTGGCCGGCGATGCTTGAAGCCCAGGGCTGGAAGGTCCATACGGCGTTATCGATGGCCGTTTTCATTGACCCGGCAAAGGAAGCAAACACGATTGTTCAGCTTGTTTTGGATGCGGTGGATGAAATCAACGGTGTGCCTGACCAACAGGTTGTCGAGGTCCCGATGGTTGTAGACGTGGATACCTCTGGCCCGGATACGTTGGTTGGCTTGAACGCTCCTGAAGTTGCATCTAGCGATGCGGGTCCTGCTGTGGCCCCCGCTCCGGTCTTGGCTCCCAGCGAGCAGGTAGTTCTTGAGCCTGAGGTACAGATCGTCCTGGAAGAACCGGCTGAATCCGGTGGCGTTGGGGCACAGACGGATGACGTAGTCACGGAGCCTGCGAAGTCGGATCATCAGATGGATGCCCGCGAGCGCGCTGACGAGGTGATTACGGGCATGCTCGAGATCATCGTTGCGAATCAGCCTGAGACGGCGCGTGGTCCGCGTCCGGCGATCGCCCCTGGCCTGCCACTGGCGGCCTACTCTGATGATCAGCTTGATGAGATGGCGATGTGGATCCGCTCTGACGGCGTCGATCGCTCGTTCAATGAGTTGATTGACGAGTTGCGTGACGCTTTGGGGATTACTCGTCGCGGTTTCCAGTCTGATGCGGTGCTGGGCAACGTCGTGCGCAGGACTCGTCCGGCTGCCCCTGACGAACAGTGATTCATGGTGTCTGAAAACCTGAGCGTCTCGACTGATTCGCCCGCGTTCACTCCCTCTGATCGGCGAGTTTCTGCTGAGCAGAGAGCGACTGTCGATCAGAGTGCGCCTGTTGAGCGTACGAAGAAGCGTCGTCGCGTGGCGACTTTCGTGTCTGACGTGGATCGTAAGTTGATTGCTCACGGGGTCGCGCCATCGTGGGAGGATCGCGTTCACCCCGACGATCGCAGGGCAGGTTCGTTCGCGGATTCACCGGATCGTGGGGATGGGGCGAATGATCGTCGTCTGCTGGACAACGTTCCGCCTCACGCCCAAGCGCGCGCTTAGGTGCTCTTCGTTTTCTCCTATTGAAAAGGCCTCTCCCGTCACTTCATCGCCTGTCCTTTAAACAAGCGGACTAGGGAGCTTATATCCGTGCATAGCAAAAGTGGCTCCGTCCCTGTAGGGATGGAGCCACTTGAACGCGTGTAAGGAACTGAGTCTCAGTTCTTGTTCGCCAACAGGTCGCGGATCTCGGTGAGGAGCTGTTCTTCGGTGGAGGGAGCTGCCGGTGCTTCTTCTACAGCTTCTTCCTTCTTAGCGGTTGCGGCCTTGATCTTGTTCATCGGAGCAACGATCGCGAAGTAAACAGCAATTGCGACGAGGAGGAAGTTCACAACAGCGGTGATGATGGTGCCCGGCCGAATCGGGTCAGAGCCGTTGATCGTGAACTGGAGGACGGAGTCGAAGTTCGGCTGACCGATGACGGCGCCGATGATGTCCATGATGACGTCTGTGATAGCGGTGACGATGGGGGTGAAGGCTGCGCCGATGATGACGGCGACTGCGAGGTCAAGAGCGTTGCCCTTGGAGATGAATTCCTTGAATCCCTGGATCATTGTGATCTCCTGATTGAAGTGTCCCGCTAGCCATGTGGTGTAGCCAAAGCGAGGCCGAGCGTATGTGTCCCGGCGTGGCCGAGAACGGTGTCGGTTACTGCTTCGTCAACGATGAGGTCGAGACGAGCAGTAGCAGACGATCCCCATTGGGATGCGTCGGTTACTGACACTGAGGATATAAGTGCTTGATTAGTCAATAAAGATGCTGAACAGGTGTTTACGTCACAGTTGTCAGGAAAACCCCATAAAACCACGGAATCTCCGGCCTCAAGTGGGGGGACTTGTGTCCTATCTAATATGACAGAAATCAGGTTTTGTCCGGGTTTTAAACTTCGCCCTAACGCTGATCCTGCCATGACGCTTTCCGAGAGGATTGTGCCTTTCGTGGCTGGCTCTCCTGTCCAAGTAGCGGGTAATACGTCGGTCGAGGTAATGGCGTCGGCGGGGACGAGCCGTTCTGGGACCTCGATTGGCGTGACCGCTGAAGAGTCGATGGCGTCCCCGCGTTCAATGTCGGTGGCGAGGATCAGCACTTGATGTCCGCCAGAATGAGGGAGCAAGGTCAAAGCGATTGCTCCGATGGTGAACACGAAGATGATGGCGAGTCCAAGCCTGCGGATCGCCGTGAACGAAATGCGTCTGGTCATACCTCAAGTAAAAGCACGCAGTCGCAGCCTCGCACCTGAGCGAAACGGAAACTGTGGATAAGTGGCACTTAGCGCGAATTGTGGATAAGTCGCGTGTAACCGCTGGGAGTCAGCACCCCGTTCACCCGCTGATCGTGAGGCTCAACGGGCAGATAATCGCGAGGATCGGAGAAAAACTCATTGTCGAAGACTACGGCGATAATCGGAACACCAGGCCGAGCGTGCTCGAGCGCCCGGTCGTACCATCCGCCACCCTGCCCAAGACGGACTCCTCGCGCATCCACAGCCAGTGCGGGTACAACGATCAGGTCGGCTTTCGCCAATTCGTCGGCGCTCTCTATACGCGTAGGAGTAAACCGCGGGCCAGTAGACACAATAGATTCCAGGTTCGCCTCCATTGGCTCTGCCGCCTGCGGGCGCGAATCCACGTACGTCCAGGCCACGCCAATAGCTGCCTTCCCATCTGGGTCGACGAGGCCGGGAATCAAACACCACTCACACGCTTGAAGTAGCCCGGCAGTGTCAGGTTCGCTGGGGCTTGAAATGAAGAGAGCGGGAAGAAAACTCGCGCCCTGAGCAGGGGGAGAGGACACAGAGGTAAGCGCGGTCTCGTCAACTGGCGCAGAGGATACAGAGGCGGAAGAAAACCCGAAATCTGCCAGCACCTCGGGCCACAACGCAGCCAACTGAGCGCGTTCACGCGCACGCTGATCGGCGGAAGTGCAGACCCGACGCTGACTCCGCTGTGTGCGGATTCTCGCGCGAATGAGGGCTTTGTCCTCGTGTATCACTCGGTTTTGCTCCTGCTCGAACTAGGGTGGAGAGCATGATCGAGCAGCATGAGACTGTCACCCACGCGGTTGTTCCCGCCGCGGGACGCGGTACCCGTTTCCTGCCGATCACACAGTCTGTTCCAAAAGAAATGCTACCGAACGTCGGGCGCCCAGCGATCGACGGACGCTACATTTGTGACCCCATCGTTGTCGACGCGCTCACACACATCACTCCAGGAGCCGGCGGCGAATACCAGCTGACCGACGCATGTGCCCAGCTCATCGCCACGCCGCGCGAAAACGGTGGCGGACTGTACGGTGTCATCATCGACGAACCCCGATACGACACCGGCGACAAACTCGGCTACCTTAGAGCCACCATCGCCTTTGCGCTCACCGACCCAGACATGGGGCCGGCACTGCGTGAATATCTGAACACCCAACCGAATGAGGCCTGATGCGAAGCGTTGCAGAGTTCTACCAAGACTGTCTTTCAGCCGTAGCCCAGCAGCCACCACTGGACGTGCAACTCGCGGACGCAGTGTCCTGCGTTCTTGCCGAGGACGTTGAAGCTCCCTTCGATCTTCCGGTCGCTGACCTTGCGGCCCGCGACGGCTACGCGGTGCGTTCCGAAGACCTTGCCGGCGCTCGCCCCGACAATGAGCTCTCCCTGCGCGTCACCGAAGAAATTCGCGCGGGCGACGTGAACCCCGCAGCACTGGTGCCCGGAACCGCGATTCGTATCGCCTCTGGCGCCCCGATGCCGGCCGGTGCCGATTCGGTGATCGCCCTTGAATTCACTGACCATGGCATGGCGCAAGTCAACGTTCGAACCCAGCCAGCAGTCGGCGAAAATATTCGCCGAAAGGCAGAAGACGTTGAAGAAGGCGAAATTGTCCTGCGAAAGGGAACCCGCGTTGGTGCCCGCCAGGTCGCGTTGCTTGCAGGTGTGGGTCGCTCGCGCGTGTACGTTCACCCGCGTCCTCGCGTCGTCATCCTGTCCATCGGCGACGAAATTGTTGAACCCGGCGAAAAAGCGCGTCCTGGCACTGTCTTTGACGCAAACGGTCACGCCCTCTCAACGGCTATCGCCGATGCGGGGGCTCAGACCTTCCGCGTTGCCGCGGTCCCAGACGAACGCCACGTCCTGAGCGAAACCATCGAAGACCAGCTTGTTCGCGCAGACCTGATCCTGACCACCGGCGGTATCTCGCACGGTTCAGGCGACACGGTCCGCGAGGTCCTGTCCACGCTGGGCACCGTTCGTTTCGACAACATTGCCGCGTGGCCGGGACACATCCTCGGCGTCGGAACTGTCGGGGGCGACGACAACGGTGAGGGTGGAACCCCGATCTTCTGTCTTCCCGGCGACCCGGTCTCTGCCCAGGTCTGTTTCGAAGTCTTTGTTCGCCCAGCACTTCGTCATATGCAGGGCTGGACCCAGCTGACCCGACCCTCCGTGAAGGCTGCCGTCGACCGCTCTTGGTACTCACCGCGAGGCCGTCGCGAATTCGTTCGTGTCCGCCTAGTCGGTGACCCCAAGACCGGTTACCAAGCGAAGGTCATGGGTGCTCCCGCATCGCTCCTGCTCAGTGCACTCGCGGAATCCAACGCGCTTGCCATTGTCCCTGAAAGCACAACTAACGTGCGTACGGGTGACATGTTGCAGTGCTTGGTTCTTGAGTGATTCTTAGACCCGCTCGCTGCTACCTGCTAGTGATCAGCCGTTACCTACTGTCTTCCGGTCGCTAGCTTCAGCCCGACCAGTCGTCGACTACGTAGAGGACCAGATCATGTTTGGACACTTCATCCGGATCTGGGGCAGAACTCTTGGTGAACTGAGCCTTGAGGTCCGCGACCCAGTCGGTGAAGGGTTCATGCACGGGCGAGCGGCCTCGTCGATGACGAAATCGGCGGAGCACGAAGGTAGTGCGAAACCCAAGAAAGAGCAGGCGGAACTGCACCCGAAATTGCTACGAATTCGCCCTGCTTTCGCCGGCGCTCACACGGCGATCGACCGAGTGCGACGCGAGAACGCCGATTGGCTACAGCCCTGGGACGCAACCCTGCCACCGAACACGTACGGCAACGCAGGCCAGACGCTTGGCGAATATGCGCGCACCATCGACAGGGCTCAACGCGCGGGGCGGGCGCTGGTGATGAAGCTTGAAATCGGCGGCGAGATTGCCGGACAGTTCTCGCTGACCAACGTGACGCACGGGGCGATGTCATCGGGGATGCTCGGCTACTGGCTGGCGGAAAAATGGGCTGGACGAGGGCTGGCAACATTCACCTGCGCGGCGATCATCGACCTGGTTATCGGCGAACTGGGACTCCACAGGATCGAGGTTGTGATCCGACCCGAGAACTGCGCATCGCTGGGAGTTGCTCGTAAGCTCGGTCTGCACCGTGAAGGCCTGCGACCGCGCTACATGTACATCGACGGCGCGTGGGCGGACCATGAAGCGTTTTCGATCGACACGGAGTCTCTGCCGGCCGGTGGATTAGTGAAGAAAATTTACGGTCACGCGATCAGCCGGTAGATGTCGCGTACGAGGTCCCGACCGGTGGTGTTGCCTAGTTTTCGTGTGGGCTGAACGCGCAGTCTTCAGGCGGGCTGAGGGTGCAGTCGTAGCGTGGCTGGTGGGGCTGATGTTGCGATTGTTGTATGTGTGAAAGTGGCTTTGATCAGGAAACACAACACGCGCCCACCCCACCATTCAAACGCATGTGAAAACCCATAGCGTTGTCTCGTGGAGTTTGGCGGAATCATCATCATTGCAACGGTAGTGACACTACTGGGGCTGATTCCCCTGCTCGCTGCCCGACAAAATGCGAAAACTTTCAGCCGTGAAAGTGACCGTTTCTCAACGGGCATGAAGCTCCTCAACAATAATGAAAGCAACCGCCAAACCTGCGGTCGATCTACCGGGCAGTTGCTCGGTGTTCATCGCACAATTACGCAAAGGGCAACGATCGCCATGGCAGATCAAGCTGCAATGAATGCGAAGATTCGTATCGAGCACCGCGCAAATAAAGCCGTGCGTGAGATTGCTAAGCTTCGTGCGCGTCGTGCTGCGCGCCTCGCCGCTGAAGCGGCTGCAGGTCGCCGTCGCCTTGGAGTCAGCGCCACCTGCGCTGGTCTGAGCGGACTGGTCGCCATCGTCTGTGCCGCGCTTTCGGCGTCTTTCCTCTGGACTCTGATCCCCGCAGCTCTGCTTGTCATGTCCCTAGTTGCCTCGCGTATGGCGGCAATTCGTTCCGACAAAGCAAACGAAGCTGAGCTCGAATTGCTCGAAAACCTGCGCAACGCAGCCTCGGCTCGAGGAGTCCGCAAGGAAGAATCCGCACCCGCCCCGAAGGCGCAAAAAGACGACCTCTTCGCCGGTATCACCGCAGATCGTTCCACGTCTCGCGCGACGGTCTCCCCTGCATCGCACGCACTTGAAAAAGTTGAGCTGGACGCATCCGCTTCTACCTCGCTCGCCGAATCTGGTGACACCAACGTGATCGAGATGTCCAATGTGCCCGCCGATGCGCTCAGCGGTGAAACTCAGACGGACCTCGTCAATGCTGAAGACGAAGCCGAAGAACTTGCACTGACCGGCACCACCGTTGAGCGTCGCACGTGGACCGTCAACCCGATCCCCGCGCCACGATACGCAACGCGCGGTCGCGTCAGCGGTCGTTCGGTCCACATTGACACCGACATCCGCGGAATCCCGAAGGTTGGCGTGGCCGTGCCGGCTCGCCCGATCGCAGCAACTGTCGCCGAGAACGCCATGACCACCGAACAGGTTGTCGCAGACCAGGCTGTTGCGCTTGACTTGGACGCCGTGCTGGAGGCTCGTCGCGCGCAGTAACTGACACCCGTGCTGACGCTCTGACTTTTGGGCAGGCTCACCCGAACCTTTTGGACAGGCTCACCCGAACACCGGGTGAGCCTGTGTTCACTATGTGCGCTTCTCTACGCGCATTCGAAGGTCGAAGCGTTTGAGATCGGCGCCTCGTTCCTGAGTCTTCGTTTCCCGTTTTTCATCGTTGCCCGGTTTTTCATCGCTGCCCGTTGGGTGCTATGCTAAACGGGCACCTGGGGCTATGGCGCAGTTGGTAGCGCGTCTCGTTCGCAATGAGAAGGTCAGGGGTTCGAATCCCCTTAGCTCCACAAAATCGCGAGGTTGAACGTTGGTTCAGCCTCGCTTTTGTTTTGCCTAAGCCTGCTTCGGCAGCTGGTCGTGGTGCGAGAGGCGGTGCCAGGGGCGGAGCAGGATTGATGCCGAAGCTCGAAAAGCCCCGGTTGCCTGCGCACCTTGAGGCACAACGTGCGAGTGTCTGAACATGAAAATCGCGGAACCTCACGCGCACACAATACAGGCAACACTGACGTAAGGGAGCGTCCACGAGGCTAGCCGGAATCCGGCAGTGAACTGGTGCGAGCGGAAGTGCGTGGCCTCGTCAATGAGAGAAACGCGGACTTCATCGCGAAACTCGTTCCCGGACGAGGGGGCAAGTGAAAGCGCCGAGCCACGCGAGCGGGCGTGAACTGAAGGTGGCGTCTTGAGATGGTAGTCTTTGAGAGCCCCAATAGCTCAGTCGGTCAGAGCAACGGACTCATAATCCGTCGGTCGTCGGTTCAAGCCCGACTTGGGGCACTGCTCCAATAAGCTCACGCGCCTGACCTGAAAGGGGCGGGCGCTTTTCCCTTTCTTGCTCAACAATGATGCTGGGAAGAAGATCACCTAATGGCACATCAAGGAAGGCTGCTGTTCGCGCTAAGTCCGTGATTGTCCACGTTGTATCGCCTTTAAGTTTGCGCGAAGCGGTCGTTTGAGTAACGCCGAGGAATTCACCAAGAGCTGTTGCTGTCCGGTCGCGTCGCCGTAGCCAGATGCTGACCTGTTCGCCAACGATCTCGTTGGTGGTCATTGAAGCGAGAAAGTCATCGTTGTTCATGTGGTAAGGATAGCAAAAGTGTGCATCATGTGCAGGTATTACGAATCAATTTACTAAAACCGTTTGACGGTTAAGGTTTGGTTGTGCATACTTGAGACATGAAGAACCTGCGTCAAGTGCATAGAAACTCGAAAAGTATTGAGGTTTCTGAACGTTTGTTGAGTACTGCAGAGGTGGCTCGCGCTCTGCAAGTGTCAAGAAACAGTGTGACGGGTTGGATTAGCCGAGGGCAGATCACGGCAATTCAACTGCCGTCAGGTCAGTTCCGAATTCCCGAGTCTGAGGTTACAAAGGTTTTGGAACCCCTTGAAATACTGGGACATAGGGATTCCTCGCCGGTTGGTGATTCGCTTCAGCAGGCTGGGTGAGGTTTCTTGTGGTTGTGGAACCTGGCTGGCTTCGCCTCTTGTTGGGCGTTTGCTGTTTTAGTCTTGTTGGTGTCTAACGGTTGTTCGGGAAGGTGCGTCTGGCAATGAGTGATGAAACAGAGCTGAATGCGATGGGGGATTCTGAAGGGACTGTTCCTGATGAGGTGGCGTGTGCGTGGTGGAAGCGCCCGAGGATTGCTGTTCCTGTGGCAGTGGTGCTATTTGCGTTGGCTGGTGGGGGAGTGTACGCGGGTGTGAATGCGTATCAGACCCATCAAGCCTTACTTGCTTTCTCTTCGGCTGTGGAGGCGAACTCGGGGCAAGCAACAGTCTTGAGTGAAGCAGTAGCTCACGCTCAGGCGGTTCGTGATGAAGCGAATGCCCTGAACGAGGCGTCAGGGGATACTCCGGTCATTGCGCCTGCGTTGATTGAGTCTGTCGATGATGCTCTTTCGCGCGCTAGTGCTCTTGATTTGAGTAAGCCTGCCACGCCTGTTGATCGGGCAACTCTTGTTGCAATGGCTGAAGAGCTTGAGGCTGAGACAGCTAATACCGTGTCGATTCTTGACTCTTTGAAAACTGTAACTGACGCGGTTGAGGCGGAGCTTAACACTTGTGCTATGACAGCTTTCGACAAGGCGGTCGCTGACGCACAATCTGCTTTGAGTTCGGCGCAAGGGGTGCTTGATGGGTCGGACGGGAAAGTGAATGACAACAGTCTGCGTGACGCGCTTGCGACCGCGATTGATTCACTGACGAATCTACTTCCGTCCACTGATGAAGCCGGTGATGAGAGTCAATCGTCTTCGGTTGAGGGCGGGCGTGAAGAGGTAAAAGCAAAGACTGCCGAGATTGCTAGCGGGATCGAAGATCTCAACGCGAAGAGTAAGGCAGTCAGTGACGACCAGACTGCTTGGCAGCAGGCTCAGGACGCGCAAGCTCAGGCAAGCTCTACCTCGGCTGGTGGGGGAGCGTCCTATAGCGGTTCTTCTTACGACTACTCCGGTGGCGCTTACACGGGTGGTGGCTCGCCGTCAGATTATTCGGGCGGATCTTCCACTGATCTTGGAAGTTCGGGATATTGGTACAACCATAACTATCCGGAGTATGTGTATGACCCTGACGGTTGGCGGCATCACCAGATTCAACCCGATTCAAATGGTCACTATCAAACAACAGAAACGGTCATTCCGTGAATCGCTCTGAATTTCAAGCGCAGCACCGTGAGTAGTGTGCTGTAGCTCAGTAAGACTCCTGCCAACTGGGCGCTCCATGCCCTAGGAAAGCTGATCGCCTAGTTGGTGGGTTCCACATGTATTCCCATCAGTTGAAAGGAATTGATGATGGTGGATTCTTCTGTGCCTAGGGTGGCACACTACTCACGGCTGAGGTCTATCTTAGCCTGCCTTGCAGCGATGGTGGTTGTGTGTGCCTCGTTGATTGCTGCGTCTCCTGCTTCGCTTGCTGCGGGGTCGTGGGTGCGTGGCGTGCCGATTAACGGCCTGTCTGGCTGGCTGGGAACGTGGATTCCCTACACCGGCCAGCCTGTCCCTGGTTTGTGTATTCAGGCTGACGCGGTCAATCCTGCAGCAGAGGTGGTCGTATCGCCCAGTCAGTTGACGGTTCAGCCATCGCTTTCTCGTCCGGCTGATCTCAGCGTCGATATTCCGCAGATGGCGTACATCATGAAGTGGTACACGCCAACGTCGCTTGAGTTTTCCAATACTGACGTCGATGCGGCTGCAACAGCTTTCCTTGCTCACGTGAATTTTGAGAACTCGCGTAATGCTCAGGCGAACGTGAATACGCTTCTTGCTTCCGTTCCCCAAAACGTTCAAAACCGTGCTCGCCAGATGGTTGCTGAAGCAAAAGCATCGGGTGTCGTTGGCTGGCAGGCTGGTAGCGTGACGGGTGAGCGTATGCGCTTTGGCACTATCGACGGTATTGGTGTGAAGAATGGCGCTAATGCGTATGTTGCGGGTAAGCCGTTCACTATCACTTTGAATGGCCCGGCTGTCTTTGAAGCGAGTGGGACGAACACATATATGGGAACAACTGCGTCTGCGCCGGTTGGTGGTATTCAGTGGCGTTCAACCGCGAACGGCACGGTTTCCTATCATGTTGATTACGCAGACTTGGGTGCTTCTGCGCTTGGTTACGCGTCGCCTGGTGGTGGTCGCCAGGATGTGATCTGGTTTGATCAGGACAAGGGTCGTTCTGAGACGGTTGCGGGGCCGTCGTTTGATGTGATTTTTGATTTCCAGCCGATTGCTACGTCCAATGTGGGTACCTCTAAGGTGATTGACTCTACGACCTTGGTGGACACGATCACTGCTATGGCTGACCCGAATTATGGTGATGGCAAGTGGCTGGAAATTGACGGTCAGCCGGTTCCGGTTGTGTATGAGGGCACTGCCTATGCGTTGGGTGAAGAGCCGGTAGACCCCCGTGATGAGGTTCCCGCAGACGCAAAGGCGGTCGCGACTGCGTCGTTTACAGCAGAGGGGCCTGGTGAGCATACTGTCAATGTTGATGTGGCAGGCTTAGCACCTGGGTTTTACACGTGGGTCTGGAAGGTCGTCAAGGATACTCAGCCTGGCACGATTGGTGACCCGACGATTGACATTAAGGAATTGGTGCACGCCGACTGGCACGACCAGTTCGGGCTGGGCGATGAAACAACGTCATATCGTTTCAAGGCGAACGTGGATACCACTTTGTCGGTTCGTACCACCAAGTCGGGCTCGTACCTTGTCGACGACATGTTCGTCACCGAACTACCCGAGTCTCACCCGAACTTTACCGCTAGGGCTGGTTTTAAAGGTGACGAGCTGAAGTTCACTCAAAAGCTGTTGTTCTTCCCCCAGGGCCAGGCGGTCACTGACGAAAACGTTGCGGCTGCTGAAACGATCAGTGAAGTTCAGGTTGATGCGTCTAATGGTTTTAAGCCTTCTGTTGGGTCAACCAAGTTCAAAATGAAAGACGATACTCCTGGTACGTATGTGTTTGTCACCTCGTTTGCTGGCGATGATCGTGTTGCTCCGTTTACAACCTCTGTTACTGACAAGAGCGAGCAGTATGTTGTTGAGCCCAATCCGCCGACATTGAAGACCACCGCGACCGACAAGGCAGACGGTGATAAGAGCCTGGCTTCTTCGGGCATGGTCACGATCACGGACAAGGTGTGCTACACGAACTTAAAGGCGGGCAAGGAATACACCCTGACGGGCACGCTGATGGACAAAGCCACAGGTGAACCACTGATGGTTGAGGGCAAGCCTGTGACCGCCTCTAAGACGTTCACCCCACAGGAGTCTGACGGGTGTGAAAACGTTGATTTCACCATCGACGCCTCCATGCTGGTCGGCAAGACCACAGTCGTGTTCGAACGCCTCGAACACGACGGCCAGACCATCGCTGTCCACACTGACATCAACGACGAAGACCAGACAGTTAAGGGTGGGGATGAGGATCGTGGTTCGTCGTCTCGTGGCTTGGCTAAGACTGGTGCGCAGATTGCTGGCGTTGGTGGCCTTGCGAGCCTGGCTCTTGTCGGGGGCGGTGTAACGCTGGCGTTGAAGCGTCGTCGCGTCGCCTGAACCGTTTTCTTTGAGCTCTCGCCCTCATGCGCCTCTGTTCCTCCAAGGGTGGGCGTGTAAGGGTGAGGCCCTCTCACCTTTAATTTCAAGTGTGTAGCAGGCGTCGGCAGGCTATGCAGGTGGTGCTAGGGCATGAGGATGGGGGCGAGCAAACGAATTGCTCGCCCCCATTCGAGTACCTAGCACTCGATACATCGCTTAGCTACAAGCGATAGAAAGGCGATACCAGTGATATCGCAAACACCAGCTTATATCAATACACAAGATGCAATGAAGCGTCAAACGGCAACGTTTGTCGACATGCTTCAGTCTGTCAAGATTGGTGATTTAACGCCCTTAGAGCGCTCTCAAGCGGTCGAAGGGATCTGGCGCGATACGTGCGCGCATATTGATGAGGTCTGTGAGGCAAAACAAGCGCGTGGTCATCTAAGTCGCGAGACGGCTATTGAAGCGCGTGCGACATACAGGCGATTGCTCCTTATTGCGCTCAATCAGGCACTGAATATCGCTTTGCCTGGGAGTCGGTTTAATCCAATGCCTCAAGGCTCTTAAACGACTTGAGCGTGCCTGTATCCCCTCTTACTTTCTTTTTCTCGTTTAACGATGTGGAACGGAACTATCCTGCCATGAGTATTAAAGCTATGACGTGGGTCTGGGAACTCCAAGAACTCACGCAATCTGAAACACTCGTCATGCTCTCCCTGGCTGACGCTGCCAGAGACGATGGTGTCTGCTGGCCATCCCAGGCGGTCATAGCAAAAAAGTCGCGTATGAGCGTGCGTAATATCCGTCGAGTTATTAGTCGTCTGACGGATTCGGGCTGTTGGTCAGCCCGCTTGCTGTTAGGGGGCGTGTTGTGAGTGTTGAAGCGATTGAGTGGGCGTTTGGTTTAACCGACGGTATTGATGTGCTCGAAAAGCTGGTCTTGTTGTCTTTGGCTGATGATGCTGGTGAGGACGGCTGGGTGTTGTTGCGCTCGCTTGAGCGTCCAGCTCGCCGGTCGCGTTCAAGTGTTGATGATGTGAAAGGTGCTTTGGTCCATCTTCAACAGCGTGGGCTTATCGATCTGGGTGGCCCTATTGAAGCGAAGCGCTTTCCCATGTTGGGCCAGGTGATGGTGGGGAGTGATGGGCTGTGAGTTTCAGGGCTGTTGCGTGGGCGTTTGATCGGATTAAGGGTCTTGGTCAGGGCGAGAAGCTGGTGTTGTTGGCGTTGGCGGAGTTCGCTAACGACGAGGATGAGACCTGGCGTTCGCGCGAGGAGATTGCCAAGCGGGCGGAGTGTTCTTTGCGGAGTGTGGCGTCGCATTTAAAGACGCTGGATGAGTGTGGGCTCATTTCACGTGTTCCGCGTTATTCGTGGTGCGGGGATCAGTCGGGTGCGTGTGCGGATAAGTCCGCGCATAAGCACCGGTCGGGCACGACGTATCGTCTGCATTTGGAGGTGGAGGGTAACTTCGCTGAGTCTGCTGAGTCCACAGATGCAAATCTTGCACATGTGGACTTTTCGGCGGAATGTAGCGGTTGTGGCCACACATGCAAATCTT